>JAYZPA010000211.1:0-7550 GCA_036150515.1 Planctomycetota bacterium | reverse complement strand
TCTACAACCAATTCCAGATTCTGACTCCCGTAAGTCAACTGTCCTTCATGAATGATCAAACCTGCCTGAACATCCTGCCCATCAAAGCTGCCGGCTTCGACAACATCCAGTATTTCATCAAACGGGACCACAACATAATTGAAATCCACACCCATGCACATACGCAACGCCAGATAGGCCGTCGTCAGTGTCCCGGGAATGGCAATCGTCGCCTCGGTTAACTGGTCAATACTGGTCTTTTCACGGGCCACCACCATCGGGCCGTATTGATCTCCCATACTGGCACCACAGGCACAAATGGCGTATTGATCTGCTAAATGAGCATAGGCATGCAAACTCAAGGCCGTTAATTCCAAATCCGCATCAAAAGCGCGGCGATTCAAAGTCTCAATATCAACCAATTCGTGCGTGAACTGATATTTTCCGGTATCAATCGTATCCCGTGCCAATGCGTAAAACATAAATGCATCGTCCGGGTCCGGGCTATGGCCTACGCGGATAAGCGTCTTTTCAGTGTCGTTCAACGATCCACCTCACTTTATCAAATTTGGATACCAATAAAAATCCGGCTGTTGTTGCCATATGAAACCGTAAAACCACTGCGGATTTCACCAGGCTTCTTCCAATATAGCGAGACCAAATGGTTCTGTGCAGACAACGCAACCGGAAAATACGATGATGATTTCCGATTCGGAAACGCACCATCACTACGACACTCCACTCCAATCCACATCATTCCGCACTTTCCGAACAGCGTGCATAACCCAATCCCCACGCTCCTGCTATGAGCGGGCTAACCGGACTGTCAAATATATTCCGAACAACCGGAACGCCCTGCAATTCTCGCAATGTCAATACAAGTGCAGGAAACGTTACCCAATTTCTATATTTTGATGCCCCGCGAAAGTTTCCCGTGGTTTCGTAAAACCCATGCTCCGATAGTTTACTTTACCAACAGCGTTACCTTACCTTCATTAACTAAATTTTCCCCTGAGCTCAAACAGGCTGTTGGCCCCTAAATTGAGAATACACAATCTGGAGAACAACATGCTTGTACTATCAAGACGCACAGATGAAAGCATCATCCTTGGCGACGATATTGTCATTACGGTTGTCGCAGTCCAAGGTGACAAAGTACGACTGGGAATTGATGCACCGAAAACCATTCCGGTACACCGCACGGAAGTCTATGAAGCGATTCAAAGAGATCAATCCAATTCCCTCTCTGCCAATGAATCCTAGTCAACGACCCCCGGCAGGCCGAACGTGGTTTGAGGTCAATCGCTGCGAGACAGCGCAATGTATTCCGCAGCACCTAACTGAATCAGTTCCTGAGCAACCTGTTGGCCTAATTCCGTAGCGGCTGTCAAATCCTCGGGCTGGGAATCCCCTACGGCACACCGACGCTCAACATCACAACGCTGAGTTCCTGTGGCATTCAACACCACGGCGTTCAAAACTAAATCAGCTCCGTCAAAACGCGCCCAACCACCAATCGGTGCAAGACATCCCCCCTGAAGTTCAGCAAGCATGGAACGTTCGGCGGTCACCGCCAAAAACGATGGGCGATCACACAAGCGATCCAGGATTCCACGTACATCGTCATCATCGATCCTGCATTCGATTCCCAGGGCACCCTGTCCGACAGCGGGCAGCATGACAGGATGGGGAATTACATGCGTAATACGATCATCCAAACCCAATCGTTTCAAACCGGATTCCGCCAGAATGATCGCATCAAATTCACCCGCATCCAGCTTTTCAAGTCGCGTATCGACATTACCCCGGATATCCATCACGCAGACGTCGGGACGCTTGTTCAAAACCTGAGCAGCTCGCCTCAAACTGCCTGTACCCACTCGAGCGGCCGCGGGTAAATCCAGAACACCCATCGCAGACGGAGTTACCAATACATCTCCGACCGCCTCACGTAGCGGCACACTTGCCAAACAAAGTCCAGGAACCTTATCCGTTGGTAAATCCTTGAGGCTGTGAACCGCAAAATCAATCTCTCTGGCCAGACATGCCCGCTGTATTTCCTTGGTAAATACGCCCTGAGCTCCGAGGGCACCAATCGGACCGCTGGAGACATCCCCTGCCGTCGAAATCGGAATGATTTCGACATCATACCCCTCGGTGATTAATTGAGATGCTACCCAATTTGATTGCCATTGCGCCAGTGCGCTACTCCGAGTTCCTAATCGCAAAGGCGGAGAATAGCCCTGAGTTTCAGTCATGGTCTGAATTACTTTCGGCTTGGCTCGAGGGATCTTCCAATAACCCTTCCACGGCTCGTTTCACTTCGGCATGTTCGCTAACCGTGGAATTCAAGTCATGCACAATCTGACTGCGCGGCACCACCACTCCACAACTAACCACAAACTGTATGGCCTGATCCATGGTGATATTCAAATCGACCGTCTCGCTTTTCGGAACGGAAATTGTAAATCCCGTTGCCGGCATCGGTGAGGTGGGCATCAAGACACTTACAAAGGGTTCTCCATGATGGTCGTGAAGCGTCTGCATACTTGTTCCCGTTACAAAGCCGATCGACCATATCCCCTTACTCGGATATTGAACCGCCACCACCTGATTAAACTCGACCTCCTGATCCCCCACCAGAAAATCTGTCACTTGTTTGACGCTTGAATAGACATTACGAATCAAGGGTATCCGATTGATCAGTTTTTCAAACAATGAAAACAGGCCACGTCCCACGCGAGCCGCCAGCACTTCCCCTATGAAATACAATGAGACGACAAACAAAATCATAAAAACTACGATCACGACCCACGGTTTTAGATACACCAAACGTACATATCGATGATAAATTTCGGTTGCCGAAGCCTGATTCTGTGACATCTTGTGCATTAAATCCACTTCCCCAGGATTCGCTTTGACCGCCTCATGAATCCGCTGAGGGATGAATTTACCGTTCACTTCCTGAGTGGCTGTGTCTGTTCGAACGTCACTTATATCAGAAATGATCGTCACCACTGCCGTGCGCGCTGCCCAATCGACCGGGTCTAATACATATGTCTCCACCAGTGACCATGCCCAGAAAAACAGTGCAATGGTCAATAAAGGGGGAAGGACGACCCCAAGTCCCCGCAAAATCGCTTGACGAAATGGACGATGAGTTTCCACCGGGTTTATATCCTTCCAGACGCGAGCGTATCATTCCATGACTGTGACCGTCTATTGTTCACTTGAATGAACTTGATTTCAAGTATGCCGCTTCAGGGATTTGATTTTACATCGACGTTGAAACGTAGGTGACCATCAACCCGATAGCCCCTGCTCAGGTCTCACCGCAGACGACCCGTGGGCAGGACCGGTGAAACACGATCATTCCCGTATCCCCCCCGGGCGATCGCAGCAACGGCCACACCAACAGCCCCTTTACGCAACAACAAATCAGAAAGTTCATTCAACGTCGCTCCGCTGGTCATAATATCATCAACCACTAATACGCGGCGCTGTTCGATTGAACGAACTTGACGTCGATTCACCTTATAACACGATTTCACATTCCTTACCCGCTGATTCACTGTCAGGGTTCCCTGTTTTTTGGCCAAGCGAGTACAACGCAAGAGACCTGAGTTAACAGAACAACCTAAGACATCCCCAACAGCCCTGGCAATAAAATCCGCTCCATTGACCCGTCGGTGCCAACGCCTACGCCAATGCATGGGTACAGGACACACCATGTCGAAACCTGGTAATGAATTTGAAGTATGACCCTGCACTTGTAGAATGCGTTCCCCTAACAACCGTCCCAAAGAATAACATAATGGGCTGCCGTGAGACACTTTGGTCCGCAGTACTAATTGCCGTAACAAGCCACGATATGGACCTAAGACATATGCCTGAAAGAATCTAAAATCTGTCGTCACACAATGACTGCAAGCCAACCGAATCCATGAACCTTCCCGACACTGAATCACCGGACGGGGAAGAGCACAAACTTCGCATAACTCGCGCTGCGCTGCATTCCATGTTAAACGACATGGACGACAAATTAATCCTGACTGGTGTCTCGTGGTAACGACCATCTTTCGCTGGCACGACAAACAAATCGGAGGACTTATCACGTCCAACATTCCAATGGACATACGCTCCACCTGGTTACAAGTCCAATTCCAACATCGTTGGAATCCGTGCGGTACAAAGTTTCTCTCAAGACAGATCATCGGTGATTCACATCGGTTGGTCAGCAATTAGGGTATTTGGGCTGGATTATCCTAGCACGCGTGCTGTATTCTGTCCCATCTACCCATGTCACCGATGTGTCAAAACTCCCACTCGTTAAATACGCTCCAGTTTCATGACCGTGCCCCCTGAACCTTTAGAACCCTCTTGCTCATTTCCGCTGAGCCAACGCGCCAAGTGGGCTGCCAGTCAACCTATCAGCGCGTTGATGGGGATGGCACTGGAAAAACCAAATATCATCTCACTCGCTGCCGGATTTGTGGATAACGAAACACTACCGGTTGAAATTACACGAACTGCCGTCGAAAACATGCTCAGCGAAAGTTCCACCGCACTGCAATATGGCACCACCCACGGTGACCCGGAACTGCGCGATTTCCTACTGCAAGACGCAGTACAGCAAAACAACCTCGCTGCCAAGTCACAAGACGCTTGCCAAACAACACTGAACCAGGTCTTTATTACTCCTGGGAGTAATCAGCTGCTGCATATGGTTGCCGATACACTGCTGGATCCGGGCGATATCGTGCTCTGCGCCTCACCTTCTTATTTTGTATTTATTGGTGCCGTTAAAAATGTTGGGGGTCGAGCTCGAGGGGTCGCCATCGACCAAAATGGTATGCAGCCCGAAGCATTGCTGGAAGCGTTGCGCCAACTTGATCAACAAGGGGAGTTGGACAAAGTTAGGGCGATCTATACTGTTCCCTACTACGATAACCCTTCCGGGACGTCACTCTCAGGTGAACGCCGGCAACAGATTCTGGAAATCGCACGCCGATGGTCTCGGAAAAATAAAATCTATGTCATTTCTGATGAAGCATACCGTTTGCTGCGATATCAGGGTGACGATGTACCCAGCATTCATCATTGGGATCCCCGGCTTGAGCATTCCATCGTAACCGGAACTTTTTCCAAATCTTTTTCACCTGGAATTCGTGTCGGCTGGGGATTTGTGCCAGAGGAACTTGTTGAGCCGATTGCAAATCAGAAGAGCAATCTCGATTTTGGTTCTCCATTTTTTGCCCAACGGATGATGAATCATATTGTTCAACAGGGCGAGTGGACTCGGCATGTCGCACGACTTCGAACACAATATACCCTGAAACAACAAGCCATGTTGAATTCACTTGACAAGTACTTTCACGACATCGAAGGTTGCCATTGGTATCAACCTCAGGGCGGACTGTGCGTCTGGTTAACCCTGCCTGACCACATCGATACCGGTCCTGAGGGAACGCTGTTACAGCAAACCGTCGATGCCGGGGTATTGTATGTTCCAGGACAATACTGCTTTGCCGACGAAGGAGAATCCGTAAACCGAAGTACCATCAGATTGACTTTTGGTGTACAGTCTCCCGAGAGCATTGAACAAGGTATTGAGATTTTGGCTAACACAGTACGAAATACACCCGATTAGCATGACACGAAACATTTAGGCATTGCGGTTTCAATGACCATCCTTGACCGGTATACCCTGCGACTTTTTTTCAAAATCTACACGATCTCAATGGTCTGTCTACTGGGCCTGTATTTCGTCATCGACATGGTGACCAACCTGGACAAATTAAGTCGCTCCGTGGGACAAACAGAAAGCCTGATCGATACCATGATCCAATATTATGGTGCGCGTGCCTTTCTGTTCTTTAATGCAACCAATGCCGTCATGGTCTTGATTGCAACGACCTGCACAATCGCATCAATGCGGTCTAATAATGAACTCATTGCATTACAGTCCATCGGGACTTCACCTCTGAGAGCCGCGAAACCCGTGGTGCTCGCCGCTGTCCTGATCGCGACACTTGCTGCAACCAATCGAGAATGGATTATCCCTTACTTTCAAAAAGACCTCGCGCGTACCGCTCAAAACTGGCAAGGTACCGAGAAGGAAACCATACGGGCAACGTTCGACCATAAAACCGACATTATGATTGGTGGACAGCATGCCTTTTCAGGAAGAAAGGAAATCGTAAATCCCCGATTTCATCTGCACCGGCCGCTCGGCGAGTTTCCCCGTGTTATTGAAGCCGGATCAGCATTCTATCAACCGGCAAACGAGAATCATCCGGCAGGTTATTTACTGAAAAAGGTACTGAAACCGGCAGATTGCCATCAACGTCCTGCAGCCCACCTGGATGGCTCCAAAGTCATCCTGACTGCCGCTGATCCCACAACTGCAGAATGGCTTGAAACCACCGATCTGTTTGTTGTCAGTAACCTCCCATTCGAACTGCTGGTAGCAGAAAACAGCCAATTCAGGTACAGCTCAACCGGACAATTGATGGGACTGCTGCAAAACAACAGCCTGGACTATGGTGCCCATATTCGTGTCCAACTACACGCCCGTATCGTTCAACCCGTGCTCGACTTGACGCTCCTCTTTCTGGGACTACCTTTGGTTCTGTCACGTAATGCAAAAAGTATGGTACGAGCGGTCTTTATGGGCTCCCTTGTCGTGATCCTCTTTTTCAGTATCGTCCTTACTTGCCATACCCTCGGTTCAAGCGGATATGTAATAAGCCCCTCACTGGCAGCCTGGCTACCGCTCATCATTCTGATTCCGCTAGCCTACTTCAACAGCGCATCAATCTGGTAACTGCGCCTGCTATCATCCCCGATAATTATCGCAGGACGGTTTGCGAAATTAATATCGAATTCTGAACCGTTCGAATCACACGACTGCGTTGCGCACAGAAAATCCACCCCCATTGCAACCCGTCATCAAATACATTGCGGTTGCATTACAACCGTCATGCCAGAAGATAAAATCGATACTCTTCTTAACGAAGTCTGGGACGATCGTCCTCGAAACTTATGGATTCCATGCAATGTCGGCAACAGACGACAGATAATGCACTTTACCACTGGCTTCAATCAAAACGATGAACGTCTTAAAAGGGCCGGAGTTTGGCGTGAAAGCAGGGACAACACCCTTTACCTGACCACCATCGCTTGGAATTGGGAACTGCTTAAACCCCAGTCGCCCAGAATGCACCATCCAATAAACCGTGCCCTTTGCAGGTAGATTTCGTTGAAGTAAAACCTCCGCACTAAACGACATGGACGTTCCGTTCTGTAAGACGACCGGAACCGTAACCGCATTGACAATGTGGTAACTTGGATTAGACACTCGACCCGGTATCCCAATTGTAGCATTCGTAGCACCTGACTGATTTGTGGAACCACCACCAGGAAGTCCACCAGCACCACCGCCAGGAAGTCCGGCACCGCCAGGGATTCCACCAGCACCACCGCCAGGAAGTCCGGCACCCCCAGGGATTCCACCAGCACCACCGCCAGGAAGTCCGGCACCACCAGGTATGCCACCAGCACCTCCGACA
>JAYZPA010000210.1:0-9968 GCA_036150515.1 Planctomycetota bacterium | reverse complement strand
AAAGCCTCGACCATTGACACAGAACACGGTTTCACGAACCGTGGCCGTGGGTTCATCCAGCATCGCGGAAACATCCTTTCCCTGCAGACGCTCGGGCACGTCGAGCCGGCAAAGACTCGCGATCGTCGGATAGAGGTCAAGCAGTTCCGTAAAGGACTCGCATACGGCGGGTGCTTTTCCCGGAACGCTGATAATCAGCGGCACACGAACCGATTCCTCGTGCAGGCTGACCTTGGCCCAAAAATCATGCTCCCCCAAATGATAGCCATGGTCACTCGTAAAAATGACGATGGTCCTGTCTTCGATTCCGGCATCCTTCAGTGAATTTAGAACCTTTCCAACCTGAGCATCCATAAAAGCAACCGACGCATAGTATCCGCCAACCGCTTTGCGTTGTTTGGGCAGGTCCATCTTCATGTTTTTACTCGTTTTGTAATTTATTCCCGCCGGCGGAATATCGTCCCAATCTCCCGGAATCTTGTCTGGTAATTCCATCTTGTCATAGGGAAAGGGTTGGTAGTAATTCAGGGGCGCGACAAAAGGAACGTGGGGTCGGACAAATCCAACACCCAAAAAGAACGGCTCTGACTTATGGGTCTGAATCAACTCGCAGGCTTTTGCGGCCGTCCGTCCGTCTGAGTGAACCAAATCGTCCCCCTCCGCTTCCACGACTACAAACGTATTTCCTCCTTTAACCGGTACCGTGCCATCCGGATTGCCCTCCAAGGTCCACCCTCGACCAGGCGCTTTCCATTCCGGCCCCTGACTGTTAAAACGCTCCGTCCAGCAGCGGGGGTCATCAGCACCATCGGTTCCTGCTTCAATTCCGCCGGGAACCCCCATGTGGAAAATCTTACTGACGCGAGCAGTATAATACTGATGATTTTTGAAATGTTCAGCCCACATGGGACGATCCCCAATGGCAGGGCGGGGACTCTTATAACCAAGCATGCCAGTCGCATGAGGGTAATAGCCAGACATAAAGGACGCGCGGGAGGGACCACAGTAGGTCCCCTGGCAATAGGCACGGGTAAACCGCGTCCCCCGTGCAGCCAGTGAATCAATATTGGGAGTCTGGCATACGTTATTGCCATAGCATGACAACGCCGTGTAGGTCAGATCATCCGAAATGATAAACAGCACGTTGTAGGGAGTGTCTTCATTACGCTCACCCGCATCCAGGGTCTGCATTATCACTGTACCCAGCAAGAACATCAGCGTGCCAATCAGTCGAATTCCCATCGCGGCCTCTCCTTTGTTTATTGGTTTGTCCGCCCAATTATAACAAACCTAAACTCGCACAGAACTCCACTGATTGGCAAATGTGACCGTCGCTCTCTGCTACAATGGATTCGCTGATGACGGACGCATAAATTATCACCAACCATCTCCCAAGACTCCGCTATTTTTCTTGACGGATCCTATGACGAAATTCACGCTTCCCTGGTATCTCATCGCACTCACAAGCCTGTTTGGCGGCCACGCCTGCGGTGCGGACAATCCACCTCTAAATGTGCTGTTTATCGCCGTGGACGACCTTCGCCCCGAATTGGGATGTTACGGGATGAAACACGCACAAACGCCCCACATCGACACTTTGGCTCGCCAATCCCTTCGCTTTACCAACCATTTTGTACAGGTGCCAACCTGTGGTGCCTCACGGTATGCGCTATTGACTGGTCGGAGCCCGCTCAATTCGGGTGTCACCCGCAGCAACGGAGCATTCTACTCCGGAAATTCCGCCCTCTCCGCCAAACCATTGCCTGGAGCTCAGTCGATTCCCGAACTCTTCCGCCGCAATGGATACCAAACCACCTGCATTGGTAAAATTTCTCATACCGCCGACGGCCGTGTATTTCAGTATAACGGCACAGGCGATGGCCGCGATGAAGTTCCTCATGCATGGGACGACTTGCCAACCCCCTTTGGCCCCTGGAAACGGGGATGGGGAATCTTTTTCGGCTATCACCATGGACTACATCGGGAGGACGGGGGCGGACACAAGGACCTAATGGAGTTTACGGCTAAAACGGACACCGACCTTCCTGACGGGCTGCTCGCCGAAGCGGCGATCGAACGACTGGGACAATACGCTAAATCTTCGAAACCGTTTTTCATGGGTCTGGGGTTTTTTAAACCGCATCTTCCTTTTGTTGCCACGAGTGGTGACTGGGAGGCCTTTGAAGCCACCAAAATTCCCCTGCCACCCTATCCACGGAAACCCGACAGTCGCTTTTATCATGGCAGCGGTGAGTTTTTTAAATACGATTTTCCGTTTGAAAAGAAAAGACCTCTAAGTAATTCCAAAATACTGGACCTGCGTCGGGCCTATCTGGCCTGCGTTCGATACACCGACCGACAAATCGGAAAGGTGTTGGAGGCCCTGGAAAACCACCAACTTGCGGACAATACGGTTGTCGTCCTCTGGGGTGATCATGGCTGGAATCTGGGCGATAGCCAGATGTGGGCCAAGCATGCACCGTTTGAGCGCGCTGTTCGCAGCCCGCTGATGATCCGTGTACCCGGTGTTACCCGGGGGCAATCCACGGAGGCTCTCGCCGAGACCATCGACCTTTTTCCAACACTTATTTCGCTAACCGGGCCATCGTTTCAAAAAACATCCCACCCTCTCGACGGCGTGGATCTGTCACCACTGCTGACCGACCCAACCACACCGGTTCGATCCCATGCATTGAGTTTCTGGGGAAATGCGATTACAGTCCGTACAGAAACCCATCGTTTTATCACAACCAAAATTGGTGGTGAACTGAAGAATCACGAATTATTTGATGCCAGCACCGGATTTGATCCCGTTCGCAATCTGGCAAGTGAAAACCCGGAAACGGTTCGGCAAATGTTACAAATCATTCGCACCGAATTGAACGAGTAGATAGCGGTTGTGTGACGGACAGGGCTCGCCGAAAGGATAGGTGATTTCCATGCAGGATGATAATTCAGGATTGCCCGATATTGTTTCCGGGAAACCGGAGGTTCCCGTGTTCAACTGCGTGGTTCATTTATCAAAGGATGATCAGGGACAGGTTATCGCAAAGGTAGCAAATTTTTCTGCTATTGAATGCCGCGGTGACAGCCAACGCGATGTGTTAAGTAAAATCGTTCCGCTGTTTAAGGAACGCATAGGAGCTCTGCACAACTCCGGGGAATCAATCCCCTGGACGGACCCTGGGACACCCGATACCGACACGCAGGTACTGCTGATTCCCGTTCACCTTTGATAATCCACCATGGGCTAACATTCGAAACTAGTTACTCTCTCGTTCTTGATTCACGCGCAGCGAACCGCTAACATGAAGGGCTGCAATCATACAGTGTTCGCGTATCAATCTTAAAGGCTTTGTCCAATGGAACAGCAAGACCCCTCCAATCCCTATCAGCAGACACAGGTTGAGGCACCAACAGCCGCTCCGGCTGAACAACCAAACATGGTTCTTTCCATTGTCTCCTTGGTTCTGGGCATTATTGGATTCCCGATTGGCTGCTGTTGCACTCCTTTTTTTGCACATATACCATTTAGCATTGCCGCCATTGTTACAGGGATGATGGCTATGAAGAAAGTCAAAGAGGGTACAGGCGGGGGCCATGGAATGGCCTTGGCAGGTGCAATATGTGGCGGAGTTAGTCTCGTCGCCTTAACAATTTTGCATATCCTTTACTTGGCGGGAGTGGTCGCCGGTGGTTTGGCCGGAGAATTTTAGACGGTCACCGCAAAGCACGCCGATTTTATTTCTGTCATCATCGGGTTCGTAAATCAACAATTCAAATAACGCCGAATGCAACTCATGGATGATTATTCGCAGGGGCAACAACCTCAATATAGCAATCCCTATCAGACCCCGACCCAAATGGGCGCAGCACCGGGTCCCGGAGGCGACCGGAGTGTGGCTCTGGAGAAAGTCAAGTTGCCAGCCATCCTGATGATGGTGACGGTGGGGCTTATGCTGGTGCTGTACCCGCTTGCCCTGATCGGAAACCTGTTAAATATTGGCATAGGTGCTGACGCAGGAGGTGAAGACGGAGCGATCATGATGTTCCAGGGCGGGTTTGGAATAGTTCAAATGATTTTTGGAATTATCATTTCCGTCGTCATGCTGATCGGTAGTCGAAAGATGCTCAAGTTGGAGTCACGTGGCTGGGCGATGACAACGATGATTCTTGGCATGTTGCCCTGCATCTCACCCTGCTGCGTATTCGGCCTGCCCATTGGCATTTGGGGAATAGTGGTACTCAACGACCCCGTCGTTAAAGGTGCATTTCCCCGCTGATATCTCGATTGCCCGGACCCGTCGCTGTGCAATTTGATGGGGTGCCTAGTCAATGCGCATCGGTTTGCTTACCGGTGCCACCTCGTGCTAGAATGCACTCAGATCCTCTCCTTTTGCCATCAGGCAGTTCCAATGTTCGCGATGCGCCATATACCAATGATGATGGTTTTACCGCTGATCAGCATCAGCGGGTGGGTCAACGCACAGGACAGCAGTTACAAGATGGCCATCCAGCCATTACTTAAGAAATACTGTTACGAATGTCACTCGTCCAAACTCGCCGAGGCGGAACTCGACTTTGAACAATTCCCCGGAGTGGATTCGATCCGGGCTTCGGTCAAACGCTGGGTGCGTGTTGACCAGATGCTTCAGTCAAAGCAAATGCCGCCTCCCGATGCGACCCAACTCAGCGATGATGAGTACACAATAATGAAAACCTGGGTCCGTGAGTTTCTCACCCGGGAGGCCGCGGCGACTGCTGGTGATCCGGGACCGGTCACATTGCGCAGGCTGAGCAATTCCGAATACCGCTATTCCCTCCAGGATCTCACCGGTTTATCCGATTTAGATCCCGGCGCTGAGTTCCCGGTAGATGGCGCCGCGGGCGAGGGATTCACCAACACGGGCAGCGCGCTGGTGATGTCGCCCTCACTCATCCGCAAATACCTGGAAGCCGGCAAGGACGTGGCCCATCATGCCATGCTGACGCCCACCGGCATCCGCTGGTCGGAACACAATACACGTCGTGACTGGATTGACTCTTTAATGGACGATTTACGGCGGTTTTATGACCAACACGCCCATCAGGGTCGTACCTATCCGGAAGACCAACGCGGCAGACTGGAATTACCACGCTATATCAAAGCCACCCTGGAGGAACGTTCGAATATCACCTCAGGCAAAACAACGTTAGCTGAGGTAGCGAAACAGCGCCGGTTGAACATAAAATACCTCACCCGACTGTGGTCGGTCCTTGCACTTGGAGAAGGAACGAAAGAGTCTTTCCTCCTACAGAATCTTCACACCCGCTGGCTGGCAACCGAACCGGATACCACAACTGCGTTTATCGCCGACCTCACGGCTTCACAAAATTTGTTGTGGAAATTCAACACGATCGGGCATATGGGGAAGGGTGGGGGACCCCCATCCTGGCAGGAACCCATTACGCCGATACAGTCCACTTTGGAATTTGAAATTCCGCTTACGACCCCCGCCGCTGGTTCAGACGTCATCATTCATTTCAATGGGGGCGACGCCGGAGATGGCACTGATTCCGACTTCGTGCTTTGGCATAACGCGCGTCTGGAGTCACCTGGCCAACCGCCCATCTATCTCAAGGACGTTCAGGGACTCGCTCAACGGTTGCAACAAATCAAGATCGGCATGTTATCCAAAACCACCCAGTATCTGGCCGCGGCGAATGTGGCCGCCCAGCTGGCTCCTGATAAAATCAATATCCCTGAACTGGCCTCAAGATTCAAAATAGAGCCAGCCGCCCTCCAGACATGGCTGGGTTACCTGGTCATCACCCCTCCCTCCGCGGTCGAGGTATCCGGTCATTTTACGACGAAACATACCAACAACACCTACGATTTTGTCAAAGGTTGGGGGAAACCGGAGACCCCCATCATTTCATCAAATCGTTCCGATCAGGAGGTTCGCATTCCGGGTATCAGTCGGCCGCATTCGGTGACACTTCATCCGTCCCCCACATTATTTGCCGCGGTCGGTTGGCGTAGTCCGGTGGACGCAACTCTGCAACTTACAGCTGAAGTTTCCGATGCCCATCCCGAATGTGGAAACGGAATTGAATGGTTTCTCCAACATCGCAGCAGCACCAAACTGGGAAACCTGGCGAGCGGCGATTTTTCCATCGGCGGGTCGGCTACGGTGCCCCCTATGAAAATTACAGTTCGCAAGGGAGATTTAATTTCATTTATTGTTGGCCCGCGTCAGGGATCACACGCGTGTGATCTGACACACGTGAACTTTGCGATCAACGAAATTGGCGGCGACAACCGCGACTGGGTCCTCGGACGTGACACATCAGGGCGTATCACCGACAGCAATCCACTACCGGATCGTTTTGGACACCCGGGCACGTGGCATTTCTACAAAGGCCCGATGACAGATATTCAGAAAGAAGCGGGACGGTTCAACAACATTCCGGCAGCATCTCTACTTGCCGACTGGCAAATTGAAACGGACTCGCAAAAACGCAGTGCGATTGCGGAAAGGGTCCAGGCCCTGGTGTTAGGAGAAGCACCTGCAGATCCCGACAGTCCGAACGGAATTTTATTTGAGCAGATCCACAACCTGCTGCGCAAGGTGGATTTGCCAACCATCCTCGCCAGCGTGACCCCTGACGCTCGATTTGGCAAACATCCTCTCGGCCACACCACGGCAGCTAACGATCTGGTGGTCAAAGCGCCCTTCGACCTGCAGTTTCGCATTCCGGGTTCGTTAACTG
Organism: Planctomycetota bacterium; assembly: GCA_036150515.1. Classification (GTDB taxonomy): domain Bacteria; phylum Planctomycetota; class Planctomycetia; order Pirellulales; family Pirellulaceae; genus UBA721. The sequence continues at coordinate 3,215 of JAYZPA010000210.1, read as the reverse complement.
AGGGTCGTCAGCTGGTCGTATCGGGACAGTTAGAGCCTGAACACGGAAATGCGGGAAGCGTTCAGCTTCATGCGGGCCTGCAGAAGGCCGATCTCAGTGCCTTTGCACTCTCTCGGCCGATCATTACTCTAGAAAATTCGCCCGGTTACCAGCGTACGATGAAATCCATCGCCGCCTATCGTGACCTGTTTCCCATTGCGCTCTGCTACACCAGAATTGTACCGGTAGATGAAGTCGTGACCTTCATCCTGTTTTTTCGCGAGGACAGGTATTTGCGTGAACTCATGCTGAATGACCGACAAACCGCGGAATTAGAGGCCATGTGGGAAGAATTCTGGTTTGTCAGTCAAAACCCCTTGCTACTGGTAACCTCCATTGAACAGATCTCCGAGTTCGCTACACAGGACCGTCCTGATCTTATCTCTCCCTTTAAAGCGGCGCAAACGGAGATCCTCAAACAGGCCCAGGCGTTTCGGGAGCGCCTCGTCCGCGCCGAAGCGATTCATATCGACGCCGTGATCCAGTTTGCAAATCTGGCATGGCGACATCCACTTTCGCGAGAACAGGAGGATCAGATACGCGGGCTTTATGCGGAACTACGCCAAAACGAACTGGACCACGACACGTCGATTCGCCTTGTGATTGCCCGACTTCTCGCATCTCCTGCATTTCTGTACAAACTCGAGGAACCGGGCCCAGGAAAACAGATACAACCTATTTCCAACACAGAACTTGCAACCCGACTAAGTTACTTTCTCTGGTCTTCGGTACCTGACAAACCGCTGCGGCAAGCGGCCGCTGATGGAACGCTGGGCGACGACGAGGTATTACGACAGCAAACACAAAGAATGCTGCAGGACCCACGTACACGCCGTCTGGCAATTATGTTCGCCTGCCAGTGGCTGCACATCCGTGATTTTGATCAGAACCGTGAAAAGAATGAAAAACTCTATCCCGGGTTTTCGGAGATACGCCACGATCTGTATGAAGAATCCGTGCAGTTCTTTGAAGACATGTTCCGTAATGACGGGTCGGTCCTGGACATCCTGAATGCGGATCATACGTTTCTTAATGAATCACTGGCCCGACATTACGGCATTGATGATATTACTGGTGATCAGTGGCGAAAAGTAAGCGGGGTTCGCATTCATGGCCGGGGCGGAGTCCTTGGTCTGGGCACGGTCCTGTCGGTTAACTCTGGCGCGTCACGCACCAGTCCTATCCTGCGCGGAAACTGGATCTATGAAACGTTATTAGGCCAGCAACTCCCCAGACCCCCGGCCAACGTTCCCCAGTTACCAGACACAGTTCCGGATGGATTGACCGCGAGAGAGTTAATTGAACGTCACAGTTCCGATGCGGCATGTTCCAAATGTCATGCCCTGATTGATCCCTATGGATTTGCACTGGAGCAATACGACGTGCTGGGCAGACTCCGACCAACACCGATGAACACCAAAACACGGCTCCCCACGGGCACGGAACTGGAAGGTATCGACGGGTTGCGCAACTATCTGCTCACGGAGCGGCAGGACGATTTTTTAGATCAATTCTGCCGAAAACTGCTGGGATACGCACTTGGACGGGAAGTCCAGTTGTCAGACACACTTTTGCTGGAACACCTAAAAGCGAAACTCAAGAAGAACGACTACCGATTCAGTGTTGCGGTCGAAGCGATCGTCCACAGCAAACAATTTACTTCCCTTCGGGGAAAAGATATTGGTGAATAGGCCGATGTCTATGTATAGTTACCATTAACCGGGCTCATTCCCATAACATCCAGGAGTGTATCTCATGACGACCCACCATCTTACCCGGCGTACGCTGCTTCGTGGTCTGGGCGTCACGATGGCGCTTCCCTGGATGGAATCCATGCCGGTCTGGGGGGACGAACCTTCGGACAGCGCCAGCGAGCCCCCCACCCGAATGGCGATCCTTTTCTCCGGTTGTGGCTACCATAAAACGGAATGGTGGGCAAAAGGGGAAGGCAGCGAAATGGAATTGGGCGGTGTTCTTCAGCCTCTGCTGCCGCATCGTGAAAAACTAACCTTCGTGCGGGGACTCTACAATGCGGAAGCGTTAAAAGGAAATATCCATAGCTCGCAAACCGGAAATCTGCTCTCCGGAGCGCCACTAGCCTCCGGTGGTGTTATTCAGTCCGGAACCAGTGTCGATCAGATGGTGGCGCAGCATATCGGTCACACCACCAAGGTGCCCAGCCTGGTACTTGGCTGCGAGAAAGCCAACCCCTCCGTACACAAAAATTACTCGATGTTGTACAGTTCCCATATTTCCTGGAGCAGCCCGACGACGCCTACGCCACTGGAGGTTTATCCGGCGTTGGCTTTTGATCAGCTGTTTAAAGAACACGCGGAAAAGGGCGACAAAAGTGTTCTGGATGCCGTACTTGCGGATGCAACCGACATACGACGAAACATCAGTTTTCTGGACAAACAAAAACTGGACGAATACCTTAACAGCGTCCGAGAAGTAGAGTCGCGGATTCAGCAGGCGGGTAAACGTGGCGAGATCCAGGGGTGGCGTCCGACGCGCTCCGAGCCGGACATGCCGCGACCTAACGATGGGTACCCGCAGGATATCGTGGAACACATGCGATTGATGTGTGACATTCTGGTGCTTGCATTTCAAACGGATACCACCCGCGTTTGCACGCTCAAATTAAATAACGATCATGGCACACTTCGATTTCCGCATCTGGGCGTTGATTACATGATCCACCACCTCCTGTCGCACGCTGATACGGACGACTGGCTCAAGGTAAACCAGTTCTTTTTAGAGCAAGTCGCCTATATTGCAAAACGGCTTGATGCCATTCAGGAAGGAGAACGTACGGCACTGGATAATTCCATGGTCATGCTTTGTTCAAGTATGATGAGCGGACACCATGACGCCAATCAGCTACCGGTCGTGTTAGTCGGAAAAGGAGGCGGCACGATTAAGGGGGGACAAAATCTTGATTACCTGGAAAACGAAAACCGCCAGATGTGTCGATTGTATCTCAGCATGATGAGCAAAATGGGACTGCGGCTGGATAAATTTGGTGACGCCAGTCTGCCCCTTGCCGAACTTTGATCAAAACACGGGAAGATTCAAAACGTGAATCACCCCGGGCTCTTCCGCTGGTGACTCTCCACACCCGCTTAGAGGTTATCCACTTTGAAGCCGTCGCGGTAATCACGCTTCAGTAACTCGTT
>JAYZPA010000209.1:0-5565 GCA_036150515.1 Planctomycetota bacterium | reverse complement strand
TTAAATGCAGCCGCATTGAAAAACACCATGAAGTACATCCGGAGGGATTCGAACCCCCAACCCTCGGTTCCGAAGACCGATGCTCTATCCAGTTGAGCTACGGATGCAACGTCAGTATCCGTAACGATATCAGTAACCAAGCGACTGTCAATAGTCCGGACAACCCGTCACGATACTGAACTAATTGGTCACCCGTCGGGGGACATAATCATGATCGCGTTTGCGAATCACTTCCGCTTTAATAATGGTATCCGGCTGGATCTTTGCATCGGGTTTTTCAGGATTCACTCGGGCAATCTCAAGCATCACATCCAGCCCCTGAATCACCCGGCCAAATGCTGTATGCTTGCCATTTAAATTACCGGTTGGGCGGAAGGTAATAAAAAACTGAGAGCCTCCCGTATTAGGCCCTGCGTGAGCCATTCCTAATGTCCCGGTAAAGAACTTGCGAAAATCATTTCGCGTTAAACACTCACAGTAGATGGTGTAGCCCGGTCCCCCGGTCCCGTCTCCCTTGGGGCAACCCGTCTGAGCCATAAAGTTAGGAAGGACCCGATGAAATGACAATCCATCGTAATAACCCTGTTCAATCAGATTCACAAAGTTACCGACCGTTTCCGGAGCCTCATTTTCAAATAACTCTACTTCAATCACTCCGGCCGATGTCGTTAATCGTGCCCTCGGCAGGTCGTCGGCCTTGGCTTCTTCTGCCCGGCGTGCCTGCTCCTGCTCCCAGAGCTTGGCATATCCGTTCTTGATTTCACCCAAGTAGTTATTCCCCATCTGAGAAATGGAGCCCAGTTGTTCGGCCTTCTTCAGGAATTGTTCCGCATCTTCAAACTTACTTGCCGCAAAACATGAAATCCCGGCAATGTCATACAGCGTCCGCTCATCACTTCCGCTCTTGAGCATCGAAACACTGATCTGTTCGGAAACAACATAGTTGTCTGCCAACAATGCCTGGCCTGCAAGTTCCACCAGCAGGCGAGTGATCTGTCGATCCTTGTTCGGAGCTTCAGCAAACGCCCCAAGTGCTGCAACACGCAATTCAGGCATCAACACGTCCCCTTTCGCCGTGGTCTTCTCCCAACGCTCCCGAATACCGGCAATTTCTGACGGCTTTGCCTGATCGTATTCACTGCGAAGCTTTTGGAGATCTTTCAGCATTTGCTTCCATTCCCCCAGCTTCTCATCATATTTCTTCCTCGCTGGACCTGTTGCGGCAGACGGCACCTGTGCGTCAACATGAATGAATACCGAACTGAGCAATAGAAGAAGTAGGCCGATAGTGAAGGTAATTCTACGACTAGACACGTCAAAGACCCTTTAAATAGGAATACAAGAAAAGAACGTACTCTAAAAGAGTACCACACAATTCGATGTCCGTGAGCCGACAGAACCATCTCCGATGCACATCTCGGGTAAGTGAAAATCGTTACATCTGGTACGGACGTTATTATCCTACGCTAAAAGAACTCAAAAGGGTCACTTTCAACTCCCGCAGTCTGACGCTACGCTTTAATTCATGAAACGGCGGCAACCTCAAAATCAGAAGAATGACCCGGGGGACACCGAGACGACGAAACTTCGAATTATCGGAGGAAGTCTGGGAGGTCAGGTGGTAACCTACAGCGGGGATCCACGAACACGTCCTATGAAAAACCGGGTGCGTGAAGCGATGTTTAATCTGGTCGGTCCCTGGGTTAAGGAAACCTACACACTCGATCTGTTTGCCGGAACCGGCGCGGTTGCTTTTGAATCGCTCAGTCGTGGATCAGTGGGTGCACTGCTTGTGGAAAAACATTTTCCAACCGTTCATCTCATTAACGAAAATGTGCGCCATTTAAATCTGGAAGCCGTCACTCAAGTGGTTGCCGGAGACGCATTTCACTGGGTGGAACACCGAATGGCAGACGAATTCGCTCCTCCGCAGGATGTACCCTGGTCCCTTTTTTTCTGTCCGCCCTATTCCTTTTTTGTGGATCGCAAACAAGAGATGTTGGATATGATGCATACCTTAACGCAGCGTGCACCGGTGGGGAGCCATGTGATTGTTGAATTTGATAAACAATTTGATCCTCAGAATTTACCTCAACCCGAATTATGGGATGTCCGGGCCTATGCACCCGCGATCCTTGCTGTCAAACGTGGCACAAGACCTGAGTAGATCATTTACTTACGAGTCCTGTCGGTAAACAATAAGTGCTATGTCTTCCAATTCATTACATACCGCGCACCAACGGTCCTTTGAAAAAAATCGTTTTGTCTATCCCGTCCTCAGCAGACGCAGTGCCGGTATGTCTCTGGGGGTGAACCTCAACCCGGATAAGGTCTGTAATTTTGACTGCATCTATTGTCAGGTTGATCGCACATCGACCAGCGAAACCCGGTTTGTTGAAATGGATCGATTACTGGACGAACTCGACTCGATGCTGGATCTGATCCTCAGTGGACACATCTACGAAACACCTGCATTTCAATCGGTTCCCCGTCATTTACGAAGGCTGAATGACATCGCGTTTTCCGGAGACGGTGAGCCAACCACCTTCAGGAATTTTGACGAAATCGTCCTCAAATGTGCTCAGATGAAGCAACAGCATACGGCCGGCACTGACCCCGTTAAGCTGGTATTAATTACCAATGCCAGTATGTTTCACAGGAAACACATCCAGCTGGGTCTGGACGTCATGGATCAGCATCAGGGCGAGATCTGGGCGAAACTGGATGCCGGGACGGCCGACTATTATGATCTGATCGAACGGACATCCATTTCGTTTCAACAGGTGTTGGACAACATCCTGTTAGCAGCCCGAAAACGGCCGCTGGTCATCCAGTCTTTGTTCATGAAGGTTCATGGAAATGCGCCAGGTCATGATGAAATAGAGGCATATTGTCGTCAGCTCAATCACATAACGGAGCAGGGTGGTGCCATTTCCCGAGTACAGATTTATACCATCGCGAGACGGCCCGCGGAGAGTTTTGTGACACCATTGGCAGACGAGTCTGTCGATGGTATCGTGAACCAAGTCATCCGCGAAACCGGCCTCATGACCGAAGGATATTATGGTTACGAAATCTGATACCAACGAAACACTGCAGCGCCGTAAAGCTACCAGAAATCTGGTCATCGTGGTTGCCGTGTGGGGAGTCATTCTGGCGATCGGTGCATTTCTGGCCTGGGATCGTACCCACCTTGCTCAGGAACATGCCGAAATCGAAGATTTTATTGCAACCAGTACACGTATGCTTAAGCTGGTGATCACGCTTAGCGTTGTTGGAATATTCGTCGGTGGCTGGAGCCTTGCCCTTTATTTACGCCAACGTCGAATCCAGAAATCGGGCAGTCCCGGGGTTGATTAACCCCCGTTGAGAATTCATGATCGGAGACCGTATCTAGGGTTCCTGAATTTCAACCATTTCATGGCCGACGGTTTGCACGGCAGGATCAGCTGAAACGCGATAGGTCAGCCAGCCGTGCTGAACTTGAAACGTCGATATCATTGTATCTGAAAAATTGGGATGTTCTGCGATACTACTTCCGAGCAAACTAATTTCACGCGTCGAAGGAACGACTTTATTAAAAATGGTTTGCAAGGCAATACGATCCCCCAGACGCAATCCACGACCGATGATCTGAATCACACCTTCCCTCTTCAAATTACCGTTGATGGACCCTCCCTGTGGAAAGAACTCAACTAACACCGCAAAGTTCTTCCAGAGGATGCGATTGTTGCGGAGTTCTTTGAATTGCATCAACAACTGTACCCGGCCATCGTAAAAACGAATCCGAATGGCATCCCTCGTGTTGAGTTTGAGTGTAACCGTTGGTGGAATTTCTGACGGTACTTCATAATCCTCAAAACCCAATTGTTTTCCAATTTTCTCCATAACATCCCTCAGCGAACCCGAGGTGCCATCCAATGCAAGTTTATGTAGCAAATTATTCATTGCCGACTCATGAACCTGAACAGAAACCAGTGATTCACCTGTATATTCCGGGCGATATCCAAATGCCGCAAGCTGATCAATGCCGGCTAATCGGTAATCCACGATCAACTGACTTTCCGTAGTGCGCAACTGAGTGGCCACCGGACTCAGTTGTAATTGCCGCATCGGTTCCAGCCAACGATTACTGAACTGATGGTCGACCTTGCCAATTCCAGAGGACACCTTGTCGTCAAGAATCGTTGTCGCCTGATCCCGAATACGTTGCTCCAGTTCCTTGGAAGCCTGTTTCTCTTTCTGACGATATTGTTTCTTCGCCATATTTCGAGCAAGACCACTTAACAGCGAGCTATCGTAATCCGTTTTAAATTCAACCAGTTTACTCTCGCTGTCCACCTCGGCGGATGTATCGCTATATTCAATACCACTGGGCGAAATAAACATTTGTTTTGTCGTATTAAACGACGCCGTGGATTCATTCTTAAATGTGGCCGGACCTTTTTCTGAAGTGGTTTCTGTTTCAATATTGCCATCCGCTTCCACACCAATCACCCACCGTAATCCATCCGCATGCAATCGTACGTTGAGTTGGGTTGTGGTTGTACTGGTTCCGGTGACTTCCGCACCGGATACCTTGTCATTAATTTCCTGGGCATTATGCGTTTGTGCAGGCAAAAGTCGGTTGATAAGGTCTTCTGCAATACGGATACGGATGTTCCCGCTGCGATAATGCTGGTCCAGTAACACGCCAAGCTGTGCGACGGGTTTATCCGCAGACCAGCGAATCGACTGAAAGCCCGCTGCAACAGGAACCGCCTGATAACTAAAGCGTCCCGCTTCGTATTGTTCAATATCAAACAGCAACTGAGCATAATCGATGGGCTCAGCACACCAGTGACGCAATCCCTGCTCAAGGGCAACAAATGGTTTTTCCGACAAAAGATCGATCTGCTCGGATGTCAGATAGTTGGAATGCATTCTGGTCAGGACGCGCTGAGCATCGACCGTCCGCTGACGTACATCTAAGACGGCATCCGCCATCGTGTATTGCTTTAATGTTTCCAGCATTAAATACACCGACCAGTTATCACTTTCGGGTGACCCGTCTAAACGTTCATCAATTTCTTTCAATGCGGAGGTTACCATCATCCGCCCATCAGCATCTTCGGTAAGCGCATCCTGTCCATTGGTGTTGATCGCCTGAACAGCATGCCATATGGCTAAACGCCGCTTCAAACCACTAAGCATTTGAAACAATGCGGTTCGTTGTTCGACATCCTCTAAAATCGCCGCCTTTTGGATACCCTGACTCTGCAATACTCGTAGTTTGGCTAATGCAGTTACCGAAGCCAGACTATCAAACCCACGAGCCGCATGTAGGGAAAGCAACTGCTGCTGTGTCTGACCGGACCAACCTGATAACGCTGAAATTGCCCCTAGCCGCTCAAGCTGCCTCTGAAGCACCGGACACTCCGGCCAGGTCACCGGTTGAAGATCCAAAGGTTTAACCGTAACACGCTGAATCGGTAATGGTTCGGTCGCTGTCGATTCCTCAGGTACCGTGGCAATCCTCAACGGTGGTAGATCCGTCGACGGCTTGTGAACTGGATGATTAACTTT
>JAYZPA010000208.1:0-5810 GCA_036150515.1 Planctomycetota bacterium | reverse complement strand
TATAGGAAACATCTGGCCTACGATTTGAATTTGTTATTGGCTCCGGTTGGCAATAGCGACCTTCGCGAGTATTTAGAGATTGCGCTTACCGAACGTCGTGGTTGGGATCAGATGTTCACGGATATGCTGGGAGGCGAGTATAAGGATTCGACGCAGAGGTTGGCAATGAACTTTGTCAAGCTGCGAGTCAAAGATCTGGACAACCTGACCAATGCAACGAGCAGTCTGTTTTTTGGCGTCAACATTAGTTGTGCGAAGTGCCATGACCACCCCTTGGTCACCGAGTGGACGCAGGCTCATTTTTACGGCATGAAGTCATTTTTCAATCGATCATTTGAAAATGGTGATTTTGTAGGAGAACGCAGTTATGGCGGGTTGACGTATCAAAATACGTCCGGGGAACAACTCAACGCAAAGTTGATGTTTCTGACGGGCGATGAGATTGCAGAACCTGACGGTGATATCCCTAATGACGAACAGAAAAAAGCTGAGAATAAATTGTTCGAGCAGCTCAAGAAAGATAAGAAACCCGTTCCGGTTCCCGAGTATAGTCGGCGCACTCAGTTGTTAAATGCAGCTTTACGTGAAGATGAACGCAGTTATTTCTCCCGTTCGATTGTCAATCGACTCTGGTACCGCACGTTTGGTTTTGGTTTGGTCATGCCGCTGGATCAAATGCATCCGGACAATCCGGCCAGTCACCCTGAATTACTTCAATGGCTGGCACGTGATATGAAAGAGCATCATTATGATCTCAACCGGTTGATTCGGGGATTCGTTTTGACCAAAGCCTATGCACGCAGTAGTCAATACACCGGGGAGAAACGTCCCGGGCAAATGTGGTTTGCTGTGGCGAATGTCAAACCATTGTCCCCAGAACAATATGCATCCGCTTTGTTGTTTGCCACACGTAATCCAGGGCAGTTTGTCACGGAGGATCTTGATGAGCGCGAGAAGCAAATTGCCGCCGTACAACAAATGGCCCGGGGATTTGCTTCCCGATTTGATGTGCCTGGATCGGAATTTCAAGTGAGTGTGGATGAGGCACTCTTATTCAGTAATGACACGGTTGTTCAGGACGATTTGGTTGCGATTCGCGAGGATCGTTTGACCGGCGAATTGGTGAAAATGGAATCCAATACGGAAATCGTGATGCTGGCAGTTAAAACGATATTTAATCGCGCCCCGACAGGTGACGAGAAGCGAAATATGTTGAAATACCTAAAACAGCGTAAAGACCGTAAAGAAGCAGCGATTTCGCAGTTAGTTTGGGCTTTGCTGACCAGCAGTGAAGTACGGTTTAATTATTGAGATGAGTGACCATGTTGATGGTCCTTTTTGAGAATCTGTTGCTTACAATGGAGATAGGAACTTCTGAATTGCGGAATGATAATTACGGGTCGGTTGTTGGTTGAAGAGCGGATCGACCGAATGAAGGTTTACCCCAGAGAGACAAGATGATGGCAGGTCAATTCAATAGGCGTAGATTTTTGAATCGTGCAACGGCGACCGTTGCCGCGAGTTCGATGAGTTTAGACATCTTAAAGTCGGAGATGTTTGCGAAGGAATTGAAGAAAAAAGGGAAGCGGGTTTTATTACTTTGGCTGGCCGGTGGTGCCAGTCAGTTGGAGACGTTTGACCCTAAACCTGGCCGGCTTACCGGTGGCCCGTATCAGGCGATTCAAACCGCCGTGCCGGGTGTTCAGATTTCCGAGTTAATGCCTAAGATGGCAACACGGCTGAAGCAGACCGCGATCATTCGTTCTCTGAACACTCAGATCGGAGATCATGGTGGTGGTTCGCGACTGATGCATCTTGGGCGCCGCGATGAGCCGAACCTGAGCTATCCGGATATGGGAAGTGTTGTGGCTCGTGAGCTTGGACGCCTGGATAGCAGAGTTCCGGATTATGTGACGTTTTACACGGCGACCGAAGGTCGTGGTAACGCTGTTGGACGTCCAGGTTTTCTTGGTTCCCGTTATGCACCCATGTTTCTCACAACGGAGAACACGCCAAAGAATCTGGGTCGGCTCGAAAGTATTAGTGATTTGGATCATCAGGAGCGTGCAGATTTACGGAATTTGCTAAGCAATCGTTTTGCTCAGGGCCGCGTTTCCCCATCTTTAGGAAGTCATAACGTTGCCTATGGCCGGGTGCGGGGTTTAATGAGTAGTGAAACGTTGTTTGACGTCACCAAAGAACCCAAGTCGGTGCAGGATCGATATGGTCCGAGCTTGTTTGCCCAACAGGCGCTAGTTGCACGTCGACTGATTGAAGCGGGAACTCCGTTTGTCAAAGTTTCCAGAGCGTGGTGGGATAGTCACGGCCAGAATTTTGAAACCCATCTGGAAATGGTTACTGAACTTGATCATGTGATGTCCACGTTACTGGATGACCTGCACGAGCGAGGGTTATTAGAGGATACGCTGGTGATTACGCTGGCCGAATTCGGTCGTACCCCAACGATCAACGGAAGTCTGGGCCGAGATCATTTTGCCCGGGCGTGGAGTGCAAGCTTAACTGGCTGCGGTATCCGGGGGGGTACGGTGTATGGTGCCACCGATGACGACGGCCAGTATGTCAAAGATGGTGAGATTGGAGCTGCTGAGCTGTTTGCAACGATTTATTCAGCCGTCGGTATTGATCCGCATCATGAATACTATGTTGGATCACGTCCGGTGCCAGTGGTGGATATTGGTACGAAAGTGGTTTCGGATGTATTGGCCTAGGATGATGGAACATGGAAATCAATATTAACGGTTCGAGCAGAAAAAGGCGGCACGGTCATGGTTGATGTGGGACCCGAGCATTTCAAAGAAGTAAAACAGCTTAGCCGTCCGGATATCTTATTTCGGATTTGCAAGGAAAGTAATACGGACCAGGTTTTTATTGGTAGTTCAACTGCTCAGGTCTATGCGGTGGATCCGCTTGCAACGGAACCTGTGTTTACTGAATTCTCAGGACATTCCAGCTATGTGATGGGGCTGGTTGATACCGGAACGCATTTGATCTCAGCCGGTTATGACCGCAGCATGATTTGGTGGAATAAAGAAACTCGGGCACTCATTCGTCGCGAGGAGAATGCTCACGACCGCTGGATCCGAAACCTGACGGTTTCGCCGGATCAGAAAACGGTGATCAGTGTTGGCGATGATATGGTCTGTAAACTCTGGGATGCCCAGACCGGTGAAGAGATTCGGACTTTAAAGGGACATCAGTTGGTCACGGAAAATCACTTTCCTAATATGCTGTATGCGGCAGCGGTTTCACCCAATGGAAAATGGATTGCCACGGTGGATCGGATTGCCAAAATCAAAATCTGGGATTTTCAAACAGGTCAGGAAGTTAAGGAATTTGAAGCGCCTAAGTGTTATACCTGGGATCCAAAACAACGGATTCACTCCATAGGCGGAATTCGCAGCGTCACTTTTTCACCTGATAGCAAGTCCGTTGCGGTTGGTGGAATTGGACAAATTGGGAACATCGACCATCTGGACGCACCGGGTCGGGTCGAGATTTTTGAGATTGAGTCCGGGGTGAAAACGCATGAGTTTGAAGGGGACGATAAATTCAAAGGACTCGTTGAGCAAATCGTTTTTCATCCTTCAGGTCGATGGCTGATCGCGGTGGGTGGGAAAGATAAGGGTTGGATTCAATTCCTGGATCTGGAAAAGAAGGAAACCCTGCGTCAGGAGAATGTGCCGATGCACGTTCATCAGATTTCCGTGACGGATGACTTTAGCACGATTTATGCGGCAGGTCACGGCAGGCTGGTTGTGTGGAGTTTGACCAAGTCGGATTGAATGGTGGCACTGGTGGATCAAGAGATTCCTGAAGGGATGTTGGCTGCTTTACCCGCGCCCGACATAAAGTTGTTGGCTGGGCAATACAACCGCATCCAGTAATTCCACATGGGGCGGCAAAGTGGCCATCAGTAGTGCGACTTCAGCAATATCATGAACGGACATCATTGGCTCCTGATCCGCTGCTGATGTACTTGCGGCACGGCGCTCTGTTTCGATGTTACCAGGCTGCAAGCCACAACACGTAATGCCAAAATCACGTCCCTCTAAGGCCGTTACCTGGGTCAATCCTGCCAGACCAAACTTCGATGTGGAATAGGGTGCGGAACTATGTCTTACGCGGGTTGCAGAAATGGATCCCACATTAATGATGCGGCCAACCCCCTGCGGTTTCATGATTCGCATTGCATGCTGCGTACACATAAAGGGACCTCGCAGATTCGTCTTGATGACGTGGTCCCAATCTTCAAGTGAACACTGGTCAATCGGACCACCGTTAAATGCACCCGCATTGTTGACCAATAAGTCCAGCTTTGCAAAATTCTCCTGAAAAGTAGTAAACATGGCAGTGACACTGTCATGGCAGCCAATATCACCCGCATGCGTGATTATTTGAAGATCATGGGAAGCCGCTTCACGAGCCTCGTTTGCCATTTGGTCAAGTTCGGTCTGATTCCGAGAGGTGATGAGTAAATCACACCCAGCACGGACGAACGCGAGTACAATGCCCCGTCCAATTCCCTTACTCCCACCGGTAATAATGGCCGTTTTCCCAGTTAGTTTGCCCATGCCGCTTTGGTACCTTTATTTCAGAGGAAAGAGTTGGAACGAATGAAAGAGGTTCCTTTCTGCTCTCAAATCTAACGGAAACGGCTTTCAGATGACAGATGGCGCTGGAAATCCCAGAAGGAAGCCATTCGATCAGAAAAAGATGAGCCCCCTAGGGTGGTAGTTGTGCGGTTTCATGCACGAAACAACCGATGTTCGTGGTGTCCAGCAAGTTTGTTGCTCGACAGGTTAAACCCAGAATGCAATAATGATACCATGCCATGGTTATGTTTCCTGACGCATGATGAGCCGATTAATTGATTCGATATGGCGCGGCTTATATCTATTTTTACCGATTTGATTGCTAGCTCATACACAAAGGTTTTGCGATGCGGATTTTTATTGGTTTGCTGATGGCAGTACTGTTTGTCTTTTCTGCCGGTTGTGGCGATGACAGTGGTTCCGATACTTCTGGTGGTTCGGTCGCCTCGAATACGAATGGTGGTGGGTCGACCAATTCTGGCGGTGGCGGTGGCGGCGGCATGCCCGGTATGGGCGGCGGCGGCGGCGATATGGGTGGCGGTATGCCCGGTATGGGTGGCGGCGGCGGCGATATGGGTGGCGGTATGCCCGGTATGGGTGGCGATATGGGCGGTGGTATGCCCGGTATGGGTGGCGACGGTGGCGGTATGCCCGGCATGGGTGGCGAAAACGGTGGTATGCCCGGTATGGGTGAAGGTATGCCTGGAATGGGTGGTGACGGTGAAGGAATTCCCGGCATGGGTGGTGAAGATGGCGGTATGCCAGGTATGGGCGAAGGAATGCCTGGAATGGGTGGCGATGGTGAAGGAATTCCCGGCATGGGAGGCGAAGATGGTGGTATGCCAGGTATGGGCGAAGGTATGCCTGGAATGGGTGGCGATGGTGGCGGCATGCCCGGTATGGGTGACATGGGTGGTGGTATGCCTGGCATGGGTGACATGGGTGGTGGTATGCCTGGCATGGGTGGAGGAGGCGGTTTGCCTGCACCCCAATCGTTAGCGGAATTTGCAAGCCAGTCTTTTGCACAGGGCAAAGATAAACAAGCCATGGAATTGGCTTATGCGGCAGGTATTGCGGATGACAATTATGCTTCTATCCTGTCCAAGTTTCGATGGGTGAATGGATTGAAACAACCGGCACTGGCAGTACGATTTGGGATCGGGATCCATGTTGCGGAAGCACGTGGATTTTCAGGAG
>JAYZPA010000207.1:0-11051 GCA_036150515.1 Planctomycetota bacterium | reverse complement strand
AGAGGATTTGGAAGGACGTAGCTCTGGTGTACCAGTTGTCGCGCTAGCGGCACGGCTGGATAGCTAACTACGGAAAGGATAAACGCTGAAAGCATCTAAGCGTGAAGCCCTCTCCAAGATAAGGTTTCGCATGAGTCCCCTTGAAGACGACGAGGTTGATAGGCCAGATGTGTAAGCCCAGCAATGGGTTCAGCTTACTGGTACTAACGGACAATTGACTTGACCACTTATATTCAGCGCTTCTAACGTTGTCATCCCCAGCACACTGCCGGACGATGACAGCTAGGAGATCTACTAATCTGTAGCGACCTTCGCTATTGGCTTGAATAAAGTGCTCGCATTTTCTCATCTACCAACGTACAACCATTAGCCATCGGGCATCTAACGGTGCCCCTTGGCTCTTCCCGGTGAATATATCGGAAAGGCCACACCTGTTCCCATCCCGAACACAGTAGTTAAGCTTTCCGAGCCGATGATAGTGCCAAAAGCGCGAAAGTAGGTATCGCCGGGTTTTTTATGCGCCGTCCTTTGTCCCTGTACATAGCTCCCGTAACCGAGTCCTTCATCCCGCATCAACGCTTGAGCCACCCTATGAACTCGCTCAATCCTGATTACGTACTGTTCGAAGATAACCATCTGCTCGTGGTTGATAAACCCGCACTCTGCGTTACCCAGGGCGCTAGCCCATCTCAACCAAGCCTCCTCCGGCAGGCACAACACTACCTGAAACAAAAATATAATAAACCCGGTAACGTCTACCTGGGTGTCGTCTCCCGACTCGATAAAACCGTCACCGGAGCCATCGTGCTCGCCCGCACATCGAAAGCTGCCTCCCGAATTAACGAACAATTCCGGCAAAGACAGGTAACCAAAATCTACCACGCTTTGATTCCACAGCCTCTTTCCGCTGACTCAATCCAACTGGTCGACTATCTTCGAAAAAACGACGCTCGTCATCGTATGGAAATCTGTCAGAAGACGGACTCCGGTGCCAAACAGGCCGTAATGTCCCTGAATGTCCTCCACAGCTATCAGGACATGGTCCATGTGCAATTACAATTGGAAACCGGACGCAAACATCAAATACGCGTCCAACTTGCGCATCAGGGCTCTCCGGTCGCTGGTGACCGTAAATATGGAAGTAACATCCCCTTTCAGCCGGGAATCGCGTTACATTCCAAAACGCTCGGCCTGAAACACCCCGTTAAGGATCAATGGCTTGAGTTTGAAGCACCCTTACCAAAAAGTTGGAAGTCATGGATGACGTAACCCCTTTGATACTTGCCAGTCACTCTCCACGGCGGCAAATGCTCTTGAAACAGTCGGGATACCAATTTGTCGTGGATCCGCCACCCGATCATGCCGAAGACGGACGACGCGAACAGGAATCCCCGGAAGAAATGGTCGTCAGGCTGGCCACACAAAAAGCGGAGGCTGTTTCACAGAAATATGAAAATGCACACATTCTGGGATGTGATACGATCGCCCATTTTCAGGATCAGGTTCTGGGGAAACCTGTGGATCGTCATGACGCTCAGCGCATGCTCGAAACGCTGCGTGGACAACTTCACTATGTCCTGACCGGGATCTGCCTGTGGCACCGACCCGGTGACCACCTGCAACAACGATGCGTCCGCACAACCCTCCGCTTGGACAATGTTAGTGACCACCAAATTCAACAGTACCTCGATACCAACAAATGGCAGGGCAAAGCGGGAGCCTTTGGATATCAGGACGGCTGGGACTGGCTTCACATTGAACAGGGTAGCGAGTCCAACGTCGTGGGTCTCCCGTTGGAAACCCTACGTGAGTTCTTCACCAACCTTTAACCGGAACTCATCAACTCGGCCTTCACCTCCGGGCAAACCTAAAAGCGCAAACCTCACTTCTCTAGCACGATCAACTTCCAATCAGAATGCCCATCACGATGCCGGCCAGAATCGCAGCCGGCAACGCCAAAGCCAGCGCCTTGCCAATGGTCCATTGGAATTCGCTTTCCGCGTCATCGTGCCAATCCAGTGGAGGGGCAGTAAAGTCCTGCGAACCACTGCGCAGCGTATCCTGAAGATTTGAAGAAATGGGCATGGTTGCTAACATGGCATCCTGTTCCTTGTTTCCCGATTCTTCATCGAATTCATCCGGAAACGTTTCATGGAGCCCCGGGTCGACGGTCGAATCGGTGGGAATCGGGGGCACCGTCCACGGTGTTGGACTCATGCTGGACATACTCCAATGAGCCATATCCGCAGCCCATGGTTCCAGTCGATTCACCACTTCCTCGGCCGTTTGCAAGCGTTTTTGCGGATCCTTTTCCATCATATCCGCAATCAATTCAACGAACTCCTCGCTGATGTCCTCGCAAAACTGTCTCGGGTGCCACGGATGTTCATGTAAATGCCGACGAACTTTTTCACGGGCACTTCCGCCGGGAAACGGAACTTTACCTGTCACGGCGTAGTACAGGGTACAGCCCAGCGAGTAAATATCGCTTACGCAGGTTGTATCACGTGGTTGCTGGATTAATTCGGGAGCCAGATAATCGGCGGTCCCCACAATTTTTCCAGCCCGCGGGTCCTCCATTTCCGGATCGGAAAAACCGGATAAACCGAGATCCGAAAGCTTCGCGGTCCCATCTTCGGTAACGAGAATATTGCCCGGCTTAATATCCCGATGAATAAGACCTTCGCGATGAGCGTAATGCAGACCACTGGCTACCTGCATGATTACTCCGGCGGCTTCCGCTGTTTCCAACGCTCCCTGGCTGCGAATCAGTCTTCGCAAATCACGTCCCGGCACATATTCCGTAACCAAAAAATGGACTTTACCGTCCTGGCCCGCATCAAATGCACGAACCAGATTGGGATGATCCATTTGGGCTTGCAGTTTGATCTCGCGGTGAAAATTGGAGATCGCATATTCCGTTGTTTTATCCAGTGGTAAAACTTTAATCGCGGATTCCCGCCCTAATACTTCATGGACACATTTGAAAACCTGCCCCATCCCTCCCTGTCCAACCCAATCTGAAATCACATAGGGTCCCAGATTGAACTTGGTCCGACCCGTCTTCAGCTGTTCCGCCTGGTAATCCGAGATAACACCCGAGTAGACCAATTGATCTGCCAGGTCCCCATCCGAAACTACAACATCAACCTCGCCTCCCAGCGTGGTCTGCAGACGCTCCAGCGAGTCATCAAGCTGTTCCTGAGTCACAAGATTGCTCAGCAAAGCGGCGTGTTGAAAAACGGACTTTCGAGCCATATTGAAATCTTTATCCGTTGCGAAACGAAAGGGTCTTAGGGTAACGATGTAGCGGGATCCGGCCTACCAAATTTATCATTCACCAAATCCGTCATCTTTAATACCAGATTACCCTGCAAGTACTCATTGATCAATTCTCTAGTTTGCAGGAACATCCGATCAATTTGAGGACGCGTAACCGAATCGATGGTTACATTATCCTGCAGACTGGCTTCACGTAATGCCAGAATCGCGTCGATTTCCTCTAAACCAGGGACTTTTTCGAGTGCTTTCAGAAGTTCACGCGCTTCTTTTTCCTCACCTTCATTCACATGATGGGTAATGCGTATTTCATAGACTTTTCGCTGAACCGTATAATCCAGCACAGAATTTTGCAGCCCAACAACAAATGCCTCGTATTGCAATCGATAATCATCGTTGGGCAAAGAGGCAACTTCCACGGGACGATAGCCAGGTACAATCGGCAGCCGAGCAAGCACACGACGACCGTTCTTAACATAGATCACAACCAACTTCGTTTTTCCCTGGCCGGCAAAAATATCCTGATCAATTTCAATCCCGCCACGCCAGTCGGTCTGGCCTATATTGATCGTGGGCATATCGCTTTTATCTTCAGGATCCAGCTTTGGAGATTTAGCAAAGACATTGTATCCCTGTAGCGTATAGTCATCCCTGCCCATGGCCGTGATTTTCAATAGCGACGAATTTTCTGTAGGACGCACCAGCAACCCGTATTTTTGCTGGGCGGTATTGCGGCGGGCCGCCATTGGATTACGTAACATCGTAAACGTTGAAATTACTTCGGCCCGTGCCGACCCATTACTACGGATCGTTCCTAATGAGGTCTCCTCATGAGAAATGACATGGTTGACAAACATATATGTCCAAATCACCTCAATCACTCCGTCATATACCGGAGCACGTGTGGTGCGGTCATTCTTGCGAACCACCGGACGGAGTACATCTCCCTTCTGCAACATGAGCGGTGAGGGTTCCCGGATATCCGGCACCAACCCCACGGCACGCATCTCCAGACTTGCCGTCTTGCCATCCGTCATCCCGTTATACTGAATCCGTGAAATGGGAGAGAAGACCTGCTCAATGCAGCTAAACAATTGCTCCGGCAACTCGTCGAGATTGCGAAACCGGCGGGTTGCTGCCAGTACACGGACACGTGCATTAGTGTCAAACTCAGCCACTTTTAACTCAAACACTCCGTGCCGATCCTTCAGAGAAACCGCGAAAATTTTGTCCAGCTGAGGTAATGGATTGGGGCTCACCAATGTTTGCAGGGGTACAAACACCGCGGGTTCTGATTCCTCTTCCTGCGTTTCGGAATCTTCTTCAGTTTCCTCGTCAACCACGGCCGGTTTTGGGGTTTCTTTCGGGCCATATTTTACGGATCGCAGTCGATCCTTCCGGTTAATCGGAAGTGGTTCGTACAATGCGGCAATGTCAAGCATTTGGACGTCGTCAAAATTATGCAGGATATCCGTGTAGATCAAATCCGGAGGCGCTTCCAATTCGATACACCAGGCCGCACCCACCCAATTCCGAACATAGGAACGCATTTCCTGTTGTAATCGATCCTGCTGAATGGTCTGAAAACGGGGGGAGTTATCGGTGGTAATCCAGATTTTTATTTTGTAGGGACTGAACACCCAGTTTCGCTGATCCACCATGTCCTGGCTCTTCAATCTGGGCTTTTTCGGGGTCACCGCCGCCGGTTCGACTGGTTTCTGGACGTCATTTTCTGTTTCCACTTCCGCACTCTGCAAAACCGTCCCGTGGGGCATGCCACCCATGACTGCAATCAGACCGCCGATCAGCGTCCATCCGACCAGACTGGTGGTCTGACGAAACGATGGCAGGCGTAATTGTAATTTATAATTCATCTTCATTATGAACTCGACTTATTCTTCTTCTCCAAAATCTGGGACAAGCTGCCATCGTTCAATACCATGGTAGAGTGCCACGGGAGCATCCGCACCCAGCGTAATTCCTTCGCGATGAACAAAATATTCCCGTAGTTGCCACAGAGGAATCACGGCTACTTTTTCATGGGCAATACGATGAACCTGACGCACACGGTCACGTACTTCCTGCCATCGAATCGATCGTTCCAGCCATTGGACCGTCCGATTCACATGATCATCACGAATACTAACCAACCCGTTGGGAGATAAAAGGCGGGTCGTATCCACCAGAGGTTCCCACATCGCGAGTTTCGTATACACCAGATTACATTCACCGGTTTCGTCGGTCGACTGCCCCGGTTCAAATTCAATCAGTTTCACCTTGAATATCTGTAATTGTTCCAACTGGAATTCAATCGCAATACACGCATCTCGGGCATCCTCCTCTGCGGGATACCCAATAACAAGTTCAGGAATTGGAGGGGGTTCCTCCTCCTTTTGCTCAGCCTCTTCCTTCATTCTTTGTTCAGCCAGTTTCGCCAACACGACAGCCAAACGGGGGGAATAGGGCCGAGCAATCACCTTTCGGTTGTAAGCATAGGAAAGCGGGTCTCCCAACCCTATTCCTGGAGAAAATGGTCCGCTCACGACCTGACATCCCGGAATTCGGTGGTTCTTCAGAATAAGCTCATTGAGAGTTGCCTCACGCATAATGCCATAGAGAATCGCACGTCGAAAGAGTTCATTGCGCATATACGGTTTATCATAATTCGGCAGCAGCATATGAATCGTCGGCAGGGCATAGGGCACCACTCGAATCGTACCTCCAGCTTCATTTTGCAGTCGCACCGCCTGAGCAGGAGAAACACGATCGATGACATCAATATCCCCACGTTTCAAAGCTTTGATCGCATCCCCGGAAACGTCATAGGTCATTTCGAGAATTTCCGAGGGAGGAATAAAGTTGGGATCAGGAGCAGTCCTGGTAAATGGATTCTTGGAATTCAATGTATAGCGCACACTGGTGGCCTCGTCATCCACCTTAATGAATGGCCCGTCATTAGCTCGTGGATCATCCAAATCCAGAGACGGGTCAAGAAAAACCTGCAGCAATGCTTCGGGCAGAACATGGGGACGTCGAAGATGGATAATGACATCGTAGACATCCCGCACTTCCACTCGATCAAACAGAGCCGCCCATTGGGCGTTATACATCGGGTGATGTTCATCCGCCAGATTCAACAGTCGTTGGGATAGATGGTATCCGTTGATCTGTATTCCCGAAGCGATCTTTTCAGGTGAGATGCGTATCCTGAGGGTCTTTCGATCGCTTCCCTGACGAACTTCACCGTAGGGCGATAAATACTCCCCACGTTCCGGACCGGGCCCCTCGTATTCCATGAACATTCGACGCGTCAAGAAACCCGTGCGACGTGCAGCCCAGTTATCCATCCGACTTCGGTCATTAACGATTGAAGGATAAACCGTGCCCACGGTCACCAGCGGATAACGGCGAATCGCCTCCACTGCTATTTCCCGGCCTCCGGGAACCGGGGGATAGATATCGATCATTTCCCTCACCACACGCTGTGCTTCACGTAATTCACCTGCATCGAGCAATCGACGGGCTTCATCACGCTTTTCTGTAGCCAGTTGGTTGAGTTTTTTTAGCGTATCCAGTGCCGCAGGAACGGTGGATGCCCCGTGCGCCCGAATCAGGCGTTGTCCGAGTTTACGGGCAAGGATCGTTTTCCCCCCCTCCATATAACGATTAAGCACGAGTGCTGCTGCTGCGTTCAATTGGGTCTTGGCCGTATCCGGGCCACCATCGTGAACATAACCTTCGTTGGTTAAATGCACTTTTTCCAGAAGCGAAAGCGCTTCCAGATGGCGACCATCCTGCAGCCATTGAGATCCCTGAACAAACTGATAGCGACTGAGCACTTCAGCGACTCCGGGCAAACCCTTATAACGCTGATCGAGAAACAAAAAGTAATCAAAGGCGTCATCAAATCTACGTGCGTCGATATAGCCGTTCAGTTCGTCCAGCATGATATCTTCATAGAGACGAATTTTGATAATATCGATCCAAAAGACTTCGTAAATATCGTCCGGTGCGCCCAGAAGTCGGATTTCCATGACGCCACTTTTTTCAATTGCTGGTGCCTGCCTGCCGGGAATATCCAGCAATTCCAATTGCAACGCTTCCACTTCGCCTTGCTGATCTTTCACCGTAATCTCATCATAGGGCGTTCGATTGGCAAGATCGATGAGCAATTCCTGAGCATGTCCTGCGAAGGATGTTGTCAGTATCAGAGCCAACGCGATACCGGCGCTTGGCCATCCTGCCATTCGAGCCCATTTTGCTATCTGTCTGATAATTTGATTCAATGTTTGTTCTTTCTCTGACGACACCCCAAAACTGCGATTCACAAGGACTCTCATCCCAACGGAACCTGTCGTAACACACCCTTCGACGTCGGAACCCAAATCTTCCCCTGAAATAACACCGGCATTCCGGTTATTTTTTGGCCCAGCGGAATGGCACTTTGCGTCGCGCCATCCTGAGCGTCAACCTTCCAAATCTTCCCGTTCGCCCCGACCAGTAAGTAATGACCGTCCACTTCAAATCCCTTCCCAATGGGTTTGATTTGTTCCGAATCTGATACCCATGACAATTCCTGAGAGGCTCCAAAGCAATAGAGGCGGCTGGCCGACGTATAGACCAACACACTTTCTCCCACTCGAAACGGTCCCCACACCACACGACCGTGAACATGTTGACTGCTTTGTTCGACCAGTGTTTCATAGTCCAAGCCCACAACGATGTCATTTTGCGGTGTGCGCCGAATCACATACACACTACCCGCTGCCGAAGCAATGGTCTGATAAACCGGTTCTTCAAATTCCAATGTTGCTTGAGCTGACAAATGGGGAACTGGGTTGCCCTGTATCTGAACTCTTAATAACGTCCGTCGGTCCCGAAGAATTACAAACGAGTCACTGTCGTCCGCAGGCAGAGACGGTTCTGACCAGTTGATCTTTTCACCTGCCCGCAGTGTAGGCTGGTAGGCAACCACACCCTGATTCCCGGACGGAATCTGAAACATCGCCAGTTTTCCATCTTCAAGCGACATCAAAACCTGGTCTTGAAACGTAACGCCGGCACCATTGGGGGCAGCTGTCAAATCCTGAAGCTCGACCGCTCGTGATGTACTACCAGCGGCCAGCGAATCCAGGACAAGCATTCGATGACTACCGGTCAAACTCTGAAGTACAATTTCCCCGTTAACTCGAATCGCATGTGAATACCCCAAGGATCCCTGAATAGCCGGTGTCTCCGAAAAGATTTCCTTCGGCGTTTCACCCGACTCAACCGCAAACACCCCGGCACGCGATGTCACGGCGGCCAACTGATCACCAGCGGGCAATAGCATGACGCTGGAAGCAGACCCAATATCTGTCTGCCAGGATGGATTGCGGGCGTCAATCGTTTGCCCGGCCACCGTAATGGCATTCGTCCCCTGTCGCTGTCGAACATGAACAACAATATTCCCAAATCGCTGAATCGGAGCAACATAGACATCCCCGTTCTCGTCGATCCACTCTTCCTTCAATTCACCTAATTGTGCCTGAACCTGATACTTGACAAGACGACGTCCCGCCATGTAAAGGACCCCCTCACCAGCAAGGCTGTATTCACGGATTGGATCCGTATAAGCACCTGGAATCGACGCCATCATGGCAACCGGACCACGCGGATTGGGTAAATTAGGATCCACGTCATAAACGTGAATTTCACCTAAATTGGTGGCCACCAGCAACCGTCGGCCGAAGACGCGCGGATTCATGGTAACCAACCCTGATAATGGTTTTTTTTCCTGTCCCTGACTAAAGGTTCCTTTGCCATCATGTTTGAGAATACTGACATCCGCTCGCGTTACTCCGTTTTCAACCAGTACGACATACCCCACGGCAAACACAGCCGGTACCACAATGGAATCCCGCCCGTGTCCATGATAGTAGACGCCAACACATTCACCTGAATCCGCGGCGATCGCATAAAGATTAGAATGATCGCCTATCTGGTAAATGATTCCGTTTTCATCATCAAAACCGGGGCCCACATGCGTGCCCATGGGATAACGGATATTTCGCTCAACATGACCACTGTCCACATTCACAACAAGCAAAACGCCCGTTAACTCCGAGTTATCACCGGATCCATCCGCGCCGTCCGCTGAATCCGTCGACTGATGAATATTACAATAGAGCTGACCGTTATAAATTTTTGGCTGAGTCATAGGACTGCCAATGGGCAAACGCCATTTCTGTTCTCCCGTAAGCGTATCTACTCGTACAAGCTCATACCGCGACTCATCCACAAGAATCGTGTCTGCGTTGCCCTCTTCACTCACTCGGATCGGTGTCAACGCAGTTTGTAGTCCGACATGCCGTCGCCAGTTGACACGCCCTGAGCCCAATTCAATGCCATAAACACTTCCACCGGCCAATACAGCCACTGAATAACCCTGGACACCACTAATGCTCTTCCCATTCCGCGTCGCCACGATCACCTTGTGTTCAGGAGGGATCTCAATTGCATCATTATTGGACTTACGAGTTCCCGCGGAGACTCGAACCAATCCCTGTTCCGCTTTGGAGATCTTCAAAACGGATTGTTGCATTCTTTCATCCGATTCCAACTCAGGATACGTCTGCAACAGATTTTGACGTTCAATAAACGCCGAACGCGTATCCCCCTTTTCTACCAGGTTGGCAATGACATTCAGAACCTTTTCCAGGCTGCCATTTCGATCGATATAACGTTTCACTGTGGACATGCGTTCGTTGATATCCGCAAGCCGGTTTTTGATCGCCTGCTCATTTTTGGCAGTTCCTAACGCACCCGGCATATCGATGATTTCAAGTGTGTCATTGGTTAAGTCCCAAAATTCCTGTTTGTCATCCACCCCGGGCATACGCACAGCTTGCTCCACATAGTTCTCTGCAAGACGTGGCAATAGCACCTTGAGCTCATCTCTGGCAATCGCTGAAAACCCCGGGACTTCTTTACCATTGAGAATCGCTTCTCTCACTTTGGCGGCGGAGTCCTTGCGAATATTCGTTAACTGGACATGGATTTTACACATCGCTACATAGGCTTTCGCCGAATCCGCGTTATCGTCCGTAGGAAAGGTTTCGGCAAACGATTCCATCGAACTTAGTGCCTGCTGATACGATCCGCCTTCATATTTTGTAAGTGCATTTTCCCATTGTTTCTGAGCAGATTTATTGGCCAATACAATGTACAAAACAACGGCCGCAATCGAGAGGAAACCGAATATCAATGCACTTCCAATGACCAGCCGGCTGTCCCATACTGTGTTGTCAAATTCCGGATCCAGCAGCGATTCAGGGGCATGCGTCTGATCCAGCATATCATCCCCACCCGACCCTGGTTCCTGCGCCGGCCCCTGAGCTAAACCCTGCGCCGGACCCTGGGTTAAACCCTGCGCCGGCCCCTGAGCTCAACCCTGCGCCGGACCCGGCGGTGCTAAAGCTGACGGATCCAATGGTCCTGCCGGGCTGTTAAAGGAACTCAAATCAACCACATCGGTGGCCAAACTTCCTGCGGCCACATCTGCCGGTGGGTCCGGAGAATCCGGCTCGTTCTCAATATTCGCATCCTCCAGGTCAATCACTTCAGCCGAGTCATCCGCGTTGTCCTCAGCAATACTCAATCCTTCAACAGAATCTGCAAAACCCAGACTCTCTTCGACTGGTTGACGTTCTTCCAGAACCTCCGTTAACACAGTTTTCGCCTGAAAACGAGTCAAATACCCCTGATCCACAAGAAACTTAACAATCTGTTCC
>JAYZPA010000206.1:0-15385 GCA_036150515.1 Planctomycetota bacterium | reverse complement strand
CCCGGCACCTTCTTTGCTCCTTATGCCATTCCCAACATGGATAAAGGAGACCCCGGTGACTACCTGCCTGATACCATGGCGCGGGAAGCAGTCCAGTACATCAGGGTGCAAAGCGCAAAGAAACAACCGTTCTTTCTTTGCCTGTGGCATTACACCGTGCATTATCCAATCCAGGCGCCGGAACATCTGTTGCAAAAACAGAGTGGCGATCAGAAACCAACGCCTCAACAACACTATCAGGCAATGGTCGAAGGAATGGACATCGCCGTCGGCAAAGTCCTGAATTCTCTGGATAACGCGGGCATCACTAAAAACACGCTGGTTGTATTCACTTCCGACAACGGCAATCTGGCCGGCTATAGCTCCGCAAAACCCCTCAAAGATGCCAAGGGATATCTGTCCGAAGGCGGGATTCGAGTCCCTCTGATCATCCGTTACCCAGGCATGGTGAAACCGGGTAGCGAAAGTAATGAACCGGTGATCACCATGGATTTTGTCCCAACCTTTCTGGAAGCAGCCAAAACCAGATACAATCCAAAACGATATGATGGCGCCAGTTTGTTTCCCGTGCTGACAGGTCACGCGAATCTCAATCGCGATGCGATTTACTTTCACTATCCCCATTTCGCTTTTCACGGCGACAACAAGATGGGATCCGCAATCCGCTGGGGTGATTACAAATACATCCAATATTACGGAGGTCACGCTCCGGTTCTATACAACCTCCGCAGCGACATCGGTGAACAACATGATCTCAGCCAAGAAGAGCCTGAAAAGGCCCGACAATTACAAGAGAAACTACATATCTGGTTAAAGAAGACCGATGCACAACTTCCGCGGCCTTATGCGGAATTGCCTGAGGAAGATCTGCCCGGAAAAAAACAATAAAAACACCGGTGCATCCTATTTATCTCTGTTTTTACCGGTGACCAGTTCCAACACACTGAAGATCGCCCTGTGGTCTGATGCCACCGCTTCCTTTAGAACCCGCGTTTCAATAACACGCCAATGGCGGGCAGGCCGAAACAGGATGAAATCAATCTGCCGCGCCGGATCAGCAACCGGGATGGTCGGAAGGGGCTTGTCATTGGTTAGTGTCCACTCCGTCTTCAATTCTTTAAGCGTATCACTCGACAGAACATCATTCAGATCACCCAATAACAATGAAGGACGGTCGTCCTTTTCCACCAGAGCATTGACCATCTGTGCCGATTGAATACGCTCTTTATCATCAGATCGATAGTCGAAGTGGGTGGCCAGCAACCTCAGCCGGATATTGGCTTGGTCAATGGGAATTGTGGTGACCAACACTCCGCGTTGCTCGCCACGATCTACATTCGGCAACAGGTGGTTCTGAAAACCAGCCATAGGAAACCGTGACAGCACCGCATTGCCATAGTCTCCACCCTGAAATTCGATATTCGCACCAAACGCAACATGCATTTTAGTTAGCTGTGCTAATGTTTCCGGTTGGTCGACATTTTTCGTCCGACTTGTCTTCCTGTCAACTTCCTGTAACGCCACAAGGTCGGGTTTCACCGACAGAATCACCTTGGCAATTCGTTCAAGATCCAGTTTGCGATCGACACCCTCGCCATGATGAATGTTATAGCTCAACACCCGCAGTCGAACGACCTGATCCGAACGCGCCGTCGCACCAAGGGTCACCATGATCAGCAGCACCACGGTCAGTTTTATCGGTAATTTCTTCATGTTATCTCTTGTTTCAAAGGCGGTTACGACAATTAGGTATTTTACGTTGAGGCCCGACTGCAAAAAACGCTTTCCATGATATACGCTTGGTGAATCACCCGGATTCCACCAAAACAGCGGCCTGTAAATAACCTAAGTTTGAGCTTACACTATTTCTCACCAACGTGGGACCAAAATTCTTCGGCTATATCAAGTTGTCATTTTTACGGGTAAACTGACAAGCATTCGCGTTTCGAAGGATCTTTCTTCCGGTGGTTTGATGTCCATGCCCACAAAGACTCATTGCTTGCTGCTATCCCTTTTCCTGTTTTCCGGATTCGCTTACTCCATGCACGCCGAGGAGGACTATGATCCTACTGCACTAGAATCCCTTCGCGCCGGAATGCCCGATCCTGCTGTCATCGAAGCCCATGATGGATCCGGATTTTATGTGTTTGCAACCGGACACGGGGTGAAGGTATTTCACAGCAGGGATCTAAAGTCATGGAAGCGGATTGGCCGGGTGTTTGAACAACATGTACCCGAGTGGGCAGAGAGGGCCGTTCCCGGCTGCGATGGGATTTGGGCGCCGGATATCCAGTATTTCAACAATCAATATCACCTCTATTACAGCGTATCGACCTTTGGCAGTCAGCGCAGCGTCATCGGACTGGCCACGACAAAATCTATCAACCCGGACAATCCTGACTACAAATGGGTCGATCAGGGACTCGTCCTGGAGTCGTTTCCGGACAAGAACGATTTTAATGCCATTGACCCTGGCGTATTAGCCGATCGCGATGGCAAGACCTATCTATATTGGGGTTCCTATTGGAACGGATTGAAAGGCCTGGAGATCAATACCCGTACAGGAAAACCGTTTAACAACGATCGGCCATACAAGTCGCTGGCCAAGAGAACTGCCGACAGTAACCCCCCGGGCATTGAAGCTCCTTACGTCAGTCGGCATCAAAAGTTCTATTATTTAATGGCTTCGTGGGATTTTTGCTGTGCCGGTGTGGACAGTTCCTACAAAGTTGTGGTGGGCCGCAGTGAACATCCGCTCGGCCCGTTTCGCGACAGCACCGGTCGCGACATGAACGAAGGTGGGGGAGATGTACTGTTAGCCAGTGGCATCCGCTGGCGCGGTCCGGGGCACAACAGCTTCCTGCAAACCCCAAAAGGGGATTTTATCGTTCACCATGTATACGATGCGACCGCGGTTCGCAAAGGTCGAATTCTACAGGTCCGCCCTGTCCATTGGAATAAACAGGGATGGCTTGAGATTGGATCACCACTGAACGATCCGCTGGACGTTACTCGCAATCAACAGCAATTGTCGAAACTGGTTGGGAGCTGGAAACATGTGGTTAATGATCAGGATCATTACAACATCTTCTTTGAAGTGTCCGGTCAGTTGTCCGGAGTTGCCGGCGATGCCTTCTGGAAACTCAATGCCAATCAATTGACACTTCGCTGGCTCGACCCAAATGCTCCCGGCGGCGCGTGGATCGATGAAGTGACGTTAAGTGCTGACGGAAAGTCGTACTCAGGAAAAAACCAGAATGGCACGACCATTCGTGGCACCAAGGTCGGTTCTCGATAGCACCGCAGTTGCGACGATTCAACACCATTGTGCGGTCTGGCTAGGGCTGATTCACAATCTGCAGCCACCATGGCTTGCGTCCGGTTTCAATCGTATCGATCCGCTGTAGGGAACCGTTGCTAACATCTCGACGAAACAGAGCGATCTGGTTCGTGTCCTGACCACCCGCATAAAGCCATTTACCACAGGCAGTTATAACAAAGCTCCGCGGATTCGCTGCCGTTGGAAAGGTTCCGATATGTGTCATTTTTCCTGAGAGTGGATGGATCTTAAATCCGGCGATGCTGTTATGCCCCCGGTTTGCCGCGTAAACAAAACGAGCGTCGGGCGACAATGTCAGTCGGGCGGTGGCACCTTCGCCACGGGGCCAGTCATCCGGAACGCTGGAAATGACCTGTTTTCGAATCAATTTCCCGGCGCGGATCCGATAGAACGCTACCTGGTTACCCTGTTCATAGTCCACATACGCCCACGGTTTTCGGGGGTGAATATCAATATGCCTCGGTCCAGTCTGATCTTCGGAAAGAAGCACGCCATCCTCTTTTAAGTCCAAAGTGCCCCGGTTCGCATCGAATGTAAATTGAAATATTTTATTCGGGCCGGTGTGAGGAACAAACACATGACGGTTATCGGGTGTAGCCATAATGCAATGTGCTTTAAGTTCAGTTTCAATCCAGCGGGTGGATTCCGCAAGGATTTCTCCTCGATCTCCCAGCGAATGAACAGAAACGCGTCCCGTATGATAATAGGCTGAAAGCAGATAGCGGGAGGTATAGTCCTGCCAGTGATAGGCCGGATCCTGATCCGCATCGACGGTGGTAAGATGCGACAGTTCGGCGGTTTCCGGATGGATTGTAAAGGATGCCAGTTTCCCAGCATTACGTAACGACAGATAGAGTGTCTTTCCGTCATGGGACAACGACATGGGTCCGGGATCTGCGGGTAACCGATCATTACGCACATGTTGCAATGCCCCGGTATCGAGATCCATCTGATAAACAGCAATTTGCTGTTCATCCGGCAGCGAGACAAGCAAAAAAGGATTCGCACCAAGTGTCGAACTTATCACCACACAAACGACAAGCGTGTTGACGTAAAAACGAAACATGTTTGCGCGTCCCTTCAGGCAACCATCTTAACCAACAAAGATTTAGGACCACACCGATACTAGATTTCCTTGCGTTCGGCACCCAATTTTTCCCGCGCCTGTTTGATCTCTTCAAATGCCTTTTTCAAATGTTCCAGCGCCTGTTTGTCCGGCCCTGCATTTTCACCGTCCGCTTCCAGTTGCTTCTGGATCGACTGGATCATCCGTTCCATCTGCCGAAGCTGAATATCAGCGACCCGCCGCTGCATGTTTCCAGGAATCTGCTGCGGGAATCCGGGGACGTTAAACTTGGGAATTTGAATTGGCGGGAAAACGTTCCCCTGAATCTGGAGATTACCCAGCTGTATGTTTCCAGCTCCTCCCTTGGCATATTTTTCGTACAACGCATGTGCTTCCGCGCTTTTCTTTTTGAGCTCGTCAGCATTCTTAGCCTGAAATGTACGCGTGACCGGCTTCCCTTCCTTCGTTTCGATAATCTCAACCTTAATTCCCTGATTGGGATCATCATGAATCTTCACTTTTCGGCCGTTCTCAGTCACCTCAACGTCCTTAACACCATTCACATTTCGCATTTGAATTCCCTGAGCACCACCCTGAACCTGCAATTGAATCTGAGGCAAGATTCGAAATCCGGGTGCGGGTTGGCCGGGAACCGGTTGTGGTTTTGGTTTTGGAGGAGCAAGGGCTTCCCGGGCCAGACGTGGCCCGACCCCCTGTTCCACTTCGGATAACTTTTCCAAAGCGGATTTCGCCGCCGCTTTCAAATTCTCGTCAGCCGATTTCAGGTGGGTTTTGAGGACGTCAACAGAGCGTGTAACCGCTTCGCGGTTGTTGCCCTGTGCCGCGGCCACTAATTTCGGTATCGCTGTCTGACCCAGCGCCGTCAACTTCTGTGAAGCCGTCTGGCGTTCGGCAAAGTTCGGTGAAGCAAGTTGCTTGATTAACGTGATAATCGGTTGGTCATCCGCCTCTGCCTCCTGCTGCTGTGCACGCAGACCTATGGTTAATGCGATTAGCAATGGCGTAAACAAAAATAATATCTTGGGGATATTTTTCATCATCGAATCCTCTTATTCGGCTTTATCACAGTACGAAAAAGCACTTGCCTAAACGTCATTCAGTTAGGCGTTATTTTAGCTTCTCGTGGAAACTCTTTCCATATTGTTATTGCAAGAAACGTCGAGGCTGCGTTAAGAAACCAACCAGGAAACAGGCAAATACAGTACCTTCATTGCAAAACTACGGTTTCTTTGATACACCCAAAGAATGACAATATTCTCTTTCGTTAACCAGTTGATGCTCCGATGAAATACTTTTCCACGTTCCTGTTATTGCTTACAAGTCTGAGTCTGTCATCCACTTTGGCGTCGGCAAACGAGCAACCCAATATCCTGTTCATTTTTGCCGACGACTGGGGATGGGGAGACCTCAGTTGTCACGGGCATCCCTACGTCAAGACGCCAAATATTGATCGTCTCGCAAGGGAGGGAACTGATTTCCACCGTTTCACGGTAGCCAGCGGTGTCTGTTCCCCCAGTCGTACCGCCGTCCTGACCGGACACTTTCCCGCCCGCTATAACATCAACGGGCATTTTGCCTGGGTTCCAAGCAACGCAAAACGCAACATGCCCGATTGGCTCAGTCCCAACGCACCCCTGCTGCCACGAATGCTTCAGCAAGCTGGTTATGCAACCGCCCACTTTGGAAAATGGCATCTGGCAAATAACATGATTCCCGATTCGCCCCTGCCCAGCGAATACGGTTACGACACCTACGGCGCATTTAACTGTGCCGGGGAACAGATGCCTGTTCACGAAGACGCTCGACACACCATTGCTTTTATCGAGGAGAGCCACCGCCAGGGCAAGCCTTTTTTTGTCAACCTGTGGTTACACGAACCGCATACCCCATTTCATACCGTGCCCAAATACCGTTGGCGGTTTCGGGATTTAGAGGAACCTGACAACATCTACGCGTCTGTACTTTCCCATGCCGACGACCGCATCGGAGAGGTCCTGGATGTTTTAGATCGGCTTAAACTGTCAGAAAACACCCTGGTCATTTTCAGTTCCGACAACGGGCCCGCCAGGGCATCGAACCCCACTCCCCTCGAACTCACCCATGACACAGCCACCGGCGCCGGTTACGGTATCGGAGCGGCCCGTGGAATCACCGGGGGTCGCAAGGGTTACAAGAGCGCACTTTTTGAAGGGGGCATCGGCGTACCGTTTATCGCCCGCTGGCCAGGTACGATTGCCAAAGGCAAAGTGGATAAAACATCCATGATCTCCGCAGTGGATCTCCTGCCCACGTTCTGTCAACTGGCAGGGATCACGTTGCCTGCATCCTATAAACCGGACGGCGTGAGCCAGGTCGCGGCTCTTCGGGGTACGGCCGGTCATGGCCGTTCCAAACCATTGTACTGGAAGATGACCTCACCCTGGCCCGCTCAAAAAACCAGGCCGCACCACTGGGTTTCGTACGCCATCGTAGATCAACAATGGAAACTTGTGACCAACCGGGATGCCAGCTACGTCGAGTTATTCGACCTCGTCAGGGATCCCTACGAACGGATAGATCTGAAGGAAACAAATCCGGAAGTCGTTAAACCGTTACTGAGAAAACTCGACGCCTGGAAAGCGTCGCTCCCGGCGAAACCAACCGGGAACGTATTTTCCGCCGAACGGACCAAATAATTTACTGGAGTTACGAACCTTTCTTCCCTTGTCACCCAACCAATTATTTTGTACGTTTCCCTTGTCATACAGGAGGCATCACGAAAATCCCATGCACGAAAACCAGCGTCAAAACTATCAATTTATTTCGCGCTGCTCCGTTCTCGCCGGAGTGGTTTTCTGCATCGCAGGAGCCGCAGTCGCTCTGGTGCACATGGACGGAAATCAGCTGGGACTGAAGCTCGGTTTTACGATGGTTGCTTCCGATGCGTTTCCATCGCTGATTGGCGGGTTCCTGCTCATCATGGCCGGCTTGATATTACGCGCTGTGACGACTCCTTTTGATGAATGATCCAATTTATAGCCTGGGTGCCCGTGGACACGACCGTCCGGTTTGTCAAACGGTCGCGGAACGTGTACATTCAACTTGATTTCCTGATTTCAAAACTGAGAGAAAAAAATGATTCGATCCTGCGCAATGATCAGCATCCTGTTTTCTGCCACCGTCCTGCATGCGGAAACGCAAAAAAAATCCAACCCGCAAGCATCCGCAGTCCGGTTTGATCCGGTAAAGAAAAACATTGAGGGCTGGACGGTTTTTGTTGATCCGGCCATGCTCCGCGGTGAACATGCAAAGGCCGGGGCTGAACAACTATCGATGCTGGGCAATCATCTGCAGCGGATAAAGATCCTCCTTCCCTCAAAACAACTGAAAACCATGCAAACACTGGAGATCTGGATCGAGCGCCACCACCCAACCCTGGGAAACATGCAGTATCATCCGGGCGCAGGCTGGTTGCGGGATCATGGACATGACCTTCGACTCCATAAGAAGGTTCACATTCCACGCGCCGCCGCGCTGCTATCGCGACAACAGATTCTCAAACATCCGGCCGTCATCCTGCATGAACTTGCACATTCCTATCATGATCAGATCCTTGGATTTGATCATGCCAAAGTAAAAGATGCGTACGATCGGGCAATGGCCGCGGGCAAATACAAACAAGTCCTGCTTTATACCGGCCGGACGGTAAAACACTATGGAACCACGAACGAAAAAGAATTTTTTGCAGAAGGCACCGAGGCCTATTTTTATCGCAACGATTTCTATCCTTTCGTTGCTGCAGAACTGGAAATCTACGATCCGTTCTTTTTCGAAGTACTCAAGGAAATCTGGGGCGACCTCTAATTGGCCGGTTGCCGGCGATGCTTCTTCTATTTGCGGAATGCCGGATGTTCCGGATTCGCACCGCTGATGATATACGCAAGCAGATCAAAGATCTCGTTACGCGTCATGGTATTCAACAAACCTTCCGGCATGATGGAAACTTTGGATTCCTCTCGTTCATCAATTTCGTTTTGATCAATCTCAACCACTTTGACATTTTTTTCCAGCGGATTCGCCGACAATCGCAACACCTTATCGTCCTCGGAAACGACCACGCCGGAGTGGAGCTTTCCGTCCACCGTCACGACAATCTGAGTTCGATATTTTTCTTCAATCTCTTTTGACGGAACCACAAGCGAGTCCACGATTTTTGCCACATCCGTTTTTTGGTCTGCGAGTTTCTTTTGCAGATCAAACAGATCAGGTGCGAGTTTCCCTCCGTTGCCTTTCATTGCATGACAGGCAACGCACGAAACCTGGGTAAACAACTGACGACCTGATTCAAAATCCCGACCTGCTTCAAGCAAGTGAATTGCATTAAGAACATCCTGGGTGGACCACTTTCGCACAAATTGGCGTTGAGGCATGTCTCCATGGCTTTCCACCGGAGCCGTGGCTTGCAGGGGAATATCGCTGATATCCGCAACTACATGCACTGTGCCAAACATGGTTCTCCAGTGACCGGGGAAGGTGCAAACAAAGGGATATTCACCGACTTCCGCGGGTGCAGTAATCTGCAATCGCTGCTGTTCACCCGCCTGCAGCATCCCGGTAGCAAACAAGACTTTATCCGTGTCCGGAATGAACTGTTTCGCAAACCCCTCCGGGGTCGATCCGAGCCGTTCCGCCAGAATCCCAACTTCTTCGCGAGCCCCGGGCGTGGTCACGATCAGATTATGTGGCATGATATCCACATTTTCAAACACGATCTCCACGGGTTTACCTGCCTGGACATAAATATGGGGTCGGTCATAAATCATTCGATGCGGAATGGGTCGAATGACAATCACATCCACCGCGAGATCAGCCAGACGTCGACGAATGCTGACAGCGGCCTCACGCCCCAGTTGACCCGAAAGATCCTTGCCCAGTTGAATTGCATCCATAACCTGGGTCTGCGTTCGCGAAGTTGCCGGAACCGACTCAATATATCGTATTAATTCGGTTAGCAACCCGGCAATCGGTTCTTTGGGAAGTTCAGTACCGTTGAGCCGACCAATCGCAGTGATTGCGGAAGCCCGATAGACACTGTCACTCACTAAAGGGGCAAGCAGCGCAAATGCCTCGGCATCATGGCCACTTATATAACTCAGAGCGTTTACTGCAGACCGCTTGATCTGAACGCGAGGATTGGCTCCGCCCACATAAATCGAGGCGCTGGGATTGGGGGCCTCATGATTGGCGGACTCAAACACCATCTTTCGGTTTCCGTTGCGGACCGTCAGCGTAAAACCGGCCATGCGATTGACAAACGCTCCGTCGTTTTCCGTACGATTCCAGATCACCACGCTGTCAATCGGGTACTCCTGACCTAAGTCCACTTCCCAATACGGATTATTCTGGCTGGTCGTGTGGGTTTGGGATCCCTTGGCATACGCACCGTCCGTATTACCATCCACCGCACGAGACGCAGCCCCTTCGAAATCCGTTGTCGATTGTTTGGCAACCTTGTTCAGTGCCACGTTCTTTCCACCACTCATCACCTGAACTTCCGCTAAGGTCAGCACACGCTGTTTACCCGGTATCTGGATCCGAACGAACCGGGCATTCACACCCTTGACATCCGCAATCTGTTCCGACAGTGGCGAAGGGAGTTGACGAACCGTTGCGGAAACACGCTGATAGAGTGACTCGCGAACCTGATCGTTCGCAATCAAGGGAATCGTGTTGAGCATCGTTTGAAATCGACCTGCATTATTCAGAGATTGATTCCAGAGGATTTCCGCACTGCCATCGGCAGCAACCACTGCGGCCGTCGCCAATTGTCTGGTCACGCTTTTCCGGGCACTGCGATGCAATTGAGCAAGTTGGGCACGTTTCATTTTCAACATGGCTGGATCGGTCATCCGGAACATGTGAACGTAGTCCGTCAGAACCTGCCCGGATTCCTCACCCGCTGTGGCATCCAGCAACACAACCACATTCACCAGTTCCGTTACCATGTCGGTTTCATTCATTTCAGCCAGCCCCATCAACGCTTCGTGGCGATACTCATGCACCACACCAGGACGGGTCAGCAATTCCCGGTAAACCAATTCGCTGCGCGCCATATTGATAAGATCCGGCGTTGCCACGCGATCAATAATATACTGAATCGCTCTGGGGTTCTCTTCCGCAAAGGGAAGGCCCGAGCCTACCCGTTCCCGCCAGGCCGGTTCCAGACGTCGAATCGTATGCCGCAACGCATATTCAATGTAATAATCCTGTTCTCCATGGAGTGCGAGTAGTGCAACCTCCGCTGCTTCGCCTTCGTAAAAATAGCTGCAGGCGCGAACCGCTTCCAAACGCACTCGGGGATGCTCATCCTGGACTGCGACCCGCAGTAACTGGAACACATCCGGCACATGGTGTCGCCAAAAGCTGACAACGCGTACGGCGGCAGCCCGTGCGCGATAGTCTTCCGACTCCAGCAGCTCCGTTAAAAGCTTATGCCCAATCCCGTCATACTGATTGTGATGCTGACATACCCATAATGCTTCGAGTCTGAGATGCTCGGTTTCCGGGTCTTCCGGATCCAGACCGGAAACCCATTTTCCAACCGCGGTGGCGACATCCGCCGCCGGAAACTCCCGCAACTTCAACCGCACTCGGTAACGCGTGCGGTCTTCGTAACTCCGCAGCAATTCCAGTAACTGCGGTATCGTACTTCCATCAATATCCACCGGCTGGACCAGAGGTCGTGAGGGATACGTAATACGCCAAATGCGGCCGTGCGTATGATCCCGATTCGGATCCCGCAAACTATGCTGCATATGTCCCACCAGCGGGTTGAACCAGTCGACCACATACAAAGCGCCATCGGGGCCAAACTGCAAATCCACCGGCCGGAAATTTCGGTCGGATGAGAATAACAGCGGCTCAATTTCCGTGGCAACATACCCTGATTCACTCTCTTTGACCGTATGCTGCAAAATCCCCTGAAAGCCGATCACGTTGTTCAGCAGGAAATTCCCCTGAGCTTGAGGGGGGAAATGGCGACTGGAAACAAATTCGCAACCGGAGGTGGGCCGTACCCGTTTCTTCAGGAACTGCTGCATCTGTTCGGCATAGACGAATTTAAACGGTCCAAAATCCTCCTGCCCGTAATATTCCGGTGCACGCGTGGAAAATGGAGCCGCAAAATAATTGGCCCCTCCCGAGGCATCCGCAACAAAATTCTGGCCCCAGCGATTAAAGGCATGACCCCAGGGATTCGCAAAATTATAGTGCACAAACGTCTGGAACAGGCCATTGGTCGGATCGTAGCGATAGACACCTCCATGCGCGTTACGAACGGTTCCCCGGGGGGTTTCCACCTGAGTAATGTGAAATGTACCTTCGTGCAGATAAAGCCCGCCCCCCGGGCCCCATGTAAAGGCACCGATGGCATGATGGGAATCACCGGAATCAAATCCACCAAGCAGAATGTTACGCACATCCGCTTTGCCATCTCCGTTGGTGTCTTTCAGAAAAACCAGATTGGGCTCCTGCGCGACATAAGCGCCCCCGTCACCC
This sequence comes from Planctomycetota bacterium, assembly GCA_036150515.1. Taxonomy (GTDB): domain Bacteria; phylum Planctomycetota; class Planctomycetia; order Pirellulales; family Pirellulaceae; genus UBA721. Next base: position 3,422 of record JAYZPA010000206.1, on the reverse strand, counting down.
AGTTCAAATCCGGTTGGCAAATGCAATCCGTCGGCAAACACTTCCATCTTGTCGGCTTTACCATCCCGATCGGTATCCTCAAAAACTAACAGCTTGTCGTTCGGTTTATTCGGTGGCTGATACTGGGGATAGCTTTGCATGGTGGCTACCCAAAGTCGACCGCGCGTATCAAACGTGAACTGCACCGGATTCTTCAATTCGGGAAAATCAACTTCGCTGGCAAACAAATTAACTTCATAACCGTCCGCTACCTGGAATTGTTTCTTGGCTTCGTCCGGTGCGAGGATGTTGACGGGTGTATTAAAGTTCGTTGGAACATCATATAGCTTTCGGGTGGTTTGATAATCTATCTGCGGGGAAACCTTTTCGCGGTTGGCCACTTTCCAAATCCGTTGGTCTACCAGGGTCGCCATTTCTGCAAGTTTTGCCCGCTCGTTCTCAATGACGTAAGCGTCCGTATAAGGAGGGTTCCCATGATCCCGCCGCGAACGCCCGCCATAAATGTAATACCCGTTCACGGCGCGATAGTTGTGAAAATAGTTGAAGTTCTTTTCCTGTACTTCCCGCAGGATCGCGTCTGTCCGTGTAGTCCAGCGCGGTTGCGTACCAAACAGGGCACTCATGAAATGGGGAGCAAACCGCCTGTGGCCACGGTCCGACAGATGGACGCCGTTAAACGTGTAAAACTCACTGTCCTGCGCGTACAGTTTTTTCGTCAATTCAAATAGATTGATAAACGGTATCTCGTGCGAGTCCGCAGCGCGTTTGATCGCTTCGGTGTACAGGGCAACGTTTGGGTTGCTTTCGGTACCATCCGGATAATTCCGGGTGCCCAGGTCTTCATGAGCGATTGGCGAGATCAAAACCAACCGGGGCGCTGTGCTGCCATTATATTTTTGCGACAGCGTGTGCGTAATGAACTCCTCCAGCTCTTTGGAAAACGTCTTCAATCCCGCCTCACCCCGAAAAGATTCACTAAACCCAAAAAACGCAAAGATCAGGTCTGCTTTTGCATTGGTCAAGTGCTGATCCGGCACACCAAAATCCAGTGACCGCGGACGGAATCGAACCTCATCCCCCGTGAATCCCTGATGGCGCACTGACAGTTTCAATTCCGGAAATTTGGTATGAAGCATCGCTTCCCAGTAACCAAAATACTGGAATCGCTCGGCCAGATTACCGCCAATAAAAACAATGCGATCATTTGCCCGCACTTCAACTCTCGGCGTGATCGGTTGTCCAACAACGGTCAGTGGCAGGACAACCAAAACGGCTAATAACGCGAAAACGGCAGGAATCTTTTTCATGGATCTTCTCATAAACGTAAATAATGGGAAAACGGTTCTGGATGGAAAGCACCATCATTCAACACATCAAAATATATCGCCGGTGGCTGCATTGCTGCTCTTCCGTCATATTTCTAATCTATCAGTTTCCACCCCAACTGCCATTAGCGGATCGGCTAAAAATAACGCGCTCTTGCCCTTACGTTCCGCAAAAGGTTGCCTGCACCACTTCTTCCGGAGTCGGTGGAGCCTCATACTCCGAATGCTCGCGTTGCTCGCGAAACGGATGCTGCAACACCTGATGGAGCGTATGGAACGGCTCAAAATTCCCGGCATGGGCCGCCTCGATCGCTTCTTCAATGCGATGATTTCGCGGGATGAAAACGGGGTTACTGCGCCGCATCAGGCTAAGGGTTTCATCCCGGTCCAATGGACTCACGCGCGCACGCCAGTCGTCCAGCCAGCTGATAATCGCGGCGGACTGATTAAAGAGACCAATCACCGACGCATCATTCCCGCTTTGCAGTGATTGGGGAAGATAACGGAAGACTTGCGTGAAATCTGCCTGCCCATCAGCCATCGTGGACAGTAAACGCTGTGCCATCTCAAGGTCGTTAGCGTCGCCGTCGTCTATCCCGATTTTCGCCGTAAACCGCTTTTGCAGTGCGCATTGATGAACGTCAGGGAACGCGCTCAGGGCTTCTTCAGCTACGGTTACCGCTTTTTCCAGTTCCGGGTCGATCAAGGGCAACAACGTCTCAGCAAATCGAGCGAGATTCCAGTGCCCGATCGGACCCTGATTACCAAAGGCATAACGTCCCTGATGATCGATCGAGCTAAAGGTCTTCATCGGTTCATAAACGTCCATAAATGCACACGGACCGTAATCAATCGTTTCGCCCGAGATATTCATGTTATCCGTGTTCATCACGCCGTGGATGAATCCCAGTTGCATCCAGTGGGCAATCAGATTGGCCTGCTGCTGAATGACTTCCTCAAGGAGCGCCTGGTACGGATTCTCTGCCTGCCCCGCGTGGGGATAGTATCGGTCAATGACATAATCTGCCAGGACCTTGAGGTTTTCGTCATCCTGACGAGCGGCAAACCACTGAAACGTACCAATTCGAACGTGTGACCTTGCAACGCGGGTAAATACACCTCCGGGCTCCATGCCTTCCCGAATCACATTCTCACCCGTTGCCACAGCGGCCAGCGCCCGCGTCGTCGGCACGCCCAGAGCCGCCATCGCCTCGGAAACGAGATATTCACGCAACACCGGACCCAGCGCCGATCGCCCGTCTCCACGGCGCGAGAACGGCGTCGGGCCGCAACCTTTAAGCTGAATGTCATACCGGATTCCTGTTTTGCTGATAACTTCACCGAGCAGAATAGCACGCCCATCCCCCAACTGAGGCGAAAAGCCCCCAAACTGGTGTCCGGAATATGCCATCGCCACCGGCTCGGCACCCTCCGGAAGCTGATTGCCGGACAGGATCTCAAGACCGCCGGGCGAATCAAGCTGATCGATGTCGATCTCAAGCTCCGTTGCTAAGTCACGGTTCAAACGGATCATCATCGGTGCCGCGACAGACGTCGGTTCCGCAGGCAAGTGAAACGCGTCCGGCAAACGCGCATAGCTATTGTCGAATTGGAATGTCATTGGGGATGAAACCCTAACATATCAGGGCAGTGTTAGCAGATAATGTCATTGTCGTGTTTTTGTCGTACCGGACAACCATACACGATGAGAACCGCTGTGTTATCGAAAAGCCACGCTCACTGAAAAATCATCTTTTAACGCATCCCAAGCTGTTAAACGCTCGTATTGAACGTCTACAAAATTCGACAAACAATCGACTTTTGTACTGCTGCAAATTAACATAGAACAAAGGATATGGTTTTCCGTCTGGACTTGAACGTGTATTTTTTGTGATCGGTAAGGATAATGGGGAACAACATTACACGAATTGTATTTATCAGTGCATTCACGAGCCTGTTCGTCGCTCCCTTGACGATCGTCGGCCAGACATTAGCTGATGCAGAAAAGGTGTCTCAACGCACGGGACGTCCTATTTTCGTCATGGCTGGAAGAGACACGTGACCTGGCTGTAAAGCGCTGGAGCAGCGGTTAGTCGC
>JAYZPA010000205.1:0-14262 GCA_036150515.1 Planctomycetota bacterium | reverse complement strand
CATGACCGCAATGGCATCGGCACCACGACCTTGGGCATGAGCCGCCATTGCCTGAGCCTGGGGCATACAATTATCGCCAACATGGACGATCACACAGAGGTCCGTCGAATCGGAAATGTCCAGCCAGGCATCGGCCAGCGCGATTCGCTCGTCGCAGGTCAAACTATGGCACTCCCCCGTGGTACCCCCCACGTAAATACCCTGACAACCCGACCGCATCAGATATTCAGCTTGCTGAGGGACTACATGAAGATCTAACTGGCCGGCTGAATCAAACGGGGTATGAACTGCCGGAATCAATCCGCTTGGTTTGGTGCTCATGGTCTCTTCTATGCGTAAAATCAAGGTATTGGGAATCCATTTATCGTCGCATAGATTCATCGTATTCGAAAGAGGCGATGAACGAATCCTATTTCCAAATCCGCCCCCCGGCAGGGTACGGTTGCCGGTCGGCAACTTACATCCGGCTACGAATCCCAGGAATCCATTTCTTCAAGTTTCTGTTTCATCCAGGGTGCATACTTCTCACGTGCCATAACCAAAACCAGCATGATCGCACCGACGACAATAATCACCACAAAAACCCACAACATGCCAAGCAGAGCCACTTTGGCAAACATTCCTACAAATGAGAGTAGCAGGAAAGCGATTCCCAAATAGACAAATTGTCGGATGCGTGTCAGCATCCCCAGTCCAATTCCAGCTAAAGAGATCAATGCTAAAACGACCAGCTCGACCGTTCCCTGACTGCCCGCCGCCCAAACCATTAACATCTCACTCGTGGATGCCAGATAGATCCCGGATACCGTGACATAACGAATGGTGGACAAATTCTCTTTGCTCAAATTGTGGCGGAAAATCTGAGCAACAATCAAAACCGAAATAGCCGGCGGGATCAGCCACATTTGCAAATGACTCAGCAATTCAAACTCAAATCCGACAAACATCATCCACAAACTTGCATTGCCGGCAAACGCTGCAAGTAAAGCGTGCAGGAAGGATCGCCTGAAAAATGCCAGCAGCACATTCATGACCGCAGCCAGCAGAAACAGGGATTTATAATCAGAGAACAAGTTGTCTGTCTTTCCCTGAAAGAGAATTAATCCCAACAGGGGCACCGCGGGCAATAAAAAGGACGTATTGTAAATCGGTTCCGACAAAACTGAAATTTTAGAACGACGTAGTAATTCCGATACCACCACACCAAGAAAGGCAATGCCCATCAAAATGTACGGCCACCAGTCAACAAATTTTCCAAACATGGCAGGCCGCGTTGCCCATAAATGGGCGACCAGTAATAACAAGAGTACTTCTGCCAAATAGACATACGCCTGGCGAGCCCCATCCGGTAATGCCAATGGATCCTGATCCGGTTTCAACGCAGCGCCTATGAAAATCACACCCAGCGAGAATATTGCGATCGTGGCAAGCCAGACTTCCAGATCCGGTAGATTCTGAGCCATACCTCGCATGGTCAATTCCAGTAACAACATGACCAGCAAGGCGAACCCGGTGACGATCAGCATCTGCAGTTGCAGCCGTTTCAGCATGTCGACCCAGTCCGCAAATCGCTGAACCACGCGGGAAGAATATACCGAAACGACGACTCCGATCAGAGCACCACCAATGAATAAGCGGGATATTCTGCGTAACCACGTCGAGGCGGAATGCAGTGGAGTCCCCACATCTGCCCAAACCACGATTAAACCGGCCATCAGAATCAGATAACCAACATATTGACGACGTCGCATTTTAAACTCATCCGCTGCGAAGACCTGAATGCCAACACACGTCAACAGCGGAATGACCGCAGCCAGGTAGCGATGGCTCAGTAAACCTTCCGGATTTAAATAAAACGTGCTGAGACATGCCAACACGCTTACAATCACTCCGACGACAATTTGCGTGTGACTTACAAACGAACGGTGTTCCTCAATTCGTTTGCCTACATTCATGACACCCAGCTTTTCAATGGCCGTGAAAAGATGACCCCCATTCTGTATGTTCTGATAAATCAAACCCCAGACTGCCAAATAACCCGCAATGCAGTACAGGATCGTCATCCCCTGTCGACTTCGCTCCAATGCCGTATCCGGTCCGTCAAACCAGATGGTTAACAGGGTGGCAATCAACGCGACTCCCATGACATACGCGTTATTAAACCACTCACGATATTCGTCGTCGCGACCATAGAGGAATAATGCCAGTAGGGGAACGATAAAATAAAGCCATTCGTACTGCCCGGTAATCCAAACCCATGAAAACTCACCCAGCATCTCTGCCATCAATGCCAGCGTGGAATGGACAGCCAGCAAAACAATCGATAATCGTACTAACGACCGACCCGCCAGCAGGCTCAACGACGGGTTCGGTTGAACTCCACCGAACCACGAACAAAGGATTCCATGGGAAAACTGCAGCACTAAAGCTAATGCAGCTAACAAAACGATTTCCAGTCTTACTAAGGATAAACCATGTTTCACAATGCGATCGATCGATTGATCCGCAAGATACATATCGGGATCAAGCAATTTGATGTCGATCAAAGCAGCCATGAGGATCGCTAACAGGATCACCCATCCCACGGAAACACCGTCCCGCATCACTGCCGTGAGAAGAAGGAAAGCGATCCAAAGAACGCCAAGCGTAGCCACAAGCCACCAATCGGAGAAAGGATGACTGAATAACAGCACGGCTGCTGCAAACAAAATCAGAGCGCCGAGGATATGGACCGGCTTAAACAGACGCTGCACACGTGCATCCACATCGACCATGAATTCTGTCTGGCCGGACGCTGCCTTGCGCAAACGGGGAATGATCACGGTCAGCGCTCCGGTCAGTAATAGAACCATGAGTGTCCAGCCCATCATCTGATAAAACAATACATCACTCAGCAAGACCCGCCATTGCACCACTTCAGGATTTGCCGCCAGCTGATGTGCAACCAGTGCGTTGAGCGACATCAACGTTATGCCCAGAACCCACACACGACGGTTCACGTTCGATCCACCGGGCCAAAGGAGGATGGAAAACGCGAGGGAGAACAGGGCAACATAGGCTCCGATGGAAGCAAAAGCACCGCTGCGGTTTGCCCAAATTTCAGAATGCATGGAATGTTGCAGGTTCAGGCCATCCAAATTAGCCATGAGCATGTAGCCTGCAAGCAATGCCCAGGACAATCCGTAGAGGATCTTCCCGCAACCACCCACCGTAAACAATTCTGTTTTCCAATCCAACGATTGCAGATTCTGATTACCTCGGGATATCCAATGACTAAGACCGCTCCATACCGCCCCATAGATCGCCACACCGATTAAAAACCAATTGACAACATCAACCACTTCCCCAAAATGCGTTCGTGTATCGTCCACCCAAATATCCATCAGTGCGAAAAACATCCAGGCACTTTGCCAGAAGACAAAGCCTAATAACAGGAATGCTTCACGCCGCGAGCGAAGTGCATAAATCCAGGCGGTTACCATCAGCAATAACAACGGTCCGGCAAAGGCCCACTGGGGAAACTGAGCAAAAAACTCAACCCCACCCGACATGATGATCTTTTCACGCATGTCGTCTAACGTCGAATTGGATAAGTAGAATCCTGTCACATACAGGTAATGAATGGCCGTCAGGAAGATGACGGGCAAACCAGCGGCAAGTAAGGAAAGGAACCGTAATGCAGTCCAGGTATGACGTGCATGGTCCCCTGAAGATTTGTCGTCCTGATTATCCATAAACCGTGGAAAAATCCGCTGAAGTCCACGCCACCAAACAAAATCAGTACAAACCAATATCGAAATGAGGATGCCAAAGATGCTGTAACCCCACCGCAGGAAATGATGCAGCGATTGGTTGCTGTTACCACCGGACACAGCGTACTGCTGGATAAAGTAATCACCAGCCAAAATCGGAATCGCACTAAATACCAGTAAACCACAAAAACTGGAGATGCGACGGTGACGATCCGGCAGCACTAATGCCCAGGCCGCTAAGGTGGTAAACCATAAGATCCAGTCCCAATGGCTGATCACGTGCCCAAAACTGAAAGCAAGTTCGTTCAGGACCACCGAGTTGTTATACGTCGCCCGTAACGGTTCAATCAGCGAACTCACCCAAAACAGATACATGACGACTGAAGCCATGACCTGAAGGACGAAATCAACATACATCATGTCCGTGATGACAACCCGGTTGACCCTGTCAGACAGTTGGCAGTATTTTCGGATGCTAACCCAAACAATCATCCCTACCGATAATGCAATCAGCTGAGCGCGAATGTGGTGGCCCGAGAAAAAGTCAAACTCCGGATGCTGTAAACTCATCCCTAATGTCACCGCCAGTGCAACGGTCACGATCAGCTGAATCTGAACAAACATCCAGGTCCAGTCCGTTGTGTAACAGAGCGCAATAATCACCATCAGGACAGACAATACAAGGCTGTGCAGTAAGGCAGTTTGATACGTGTGTTGCCCAAAATAGATGTGAACGACCGTAAATACCGCGGCGATCAGATAAAAGATAAAACTGGCACCCAGCATGTGCAAATAGCCAACGCTGCGGGAATGGGGATTGAGAACCCCAAAATGCCGCTGCCGGCCAACCCACATTCCAATCAATAAACAAACGCAGGTGATCGCCATACCAAAAGTAACCAGATCAAACTTATCGATTCCCGAATACGTATCCCAAACCACCCATGATTGAGTGTTCACTGCCTTGAGCCAGCACACGGTGATCAGACCCAGTGATGCCAGACTGACAATCCGCCTGTCCATGGTCGTGGATGCGATGACCAGCAGCACCGCATAGAAAACAAAGACGATCAGGGTGACATCGGTTGTGAGCTCGTTCAAATTCAACAGGCAGGCACCACATGCGGTGAGGAAGCCCATCACGGCTAACATCAACGACCCCAGAATGCCCGCATGGGCATCTGTGGGAGGGGCATCGGATCCATCCGTTACGGGAAACCCTGAGGGATCAATCATGAATCCAAATTCAAATGACAGTAAACTCGTGCATGTCGCTTTGATCCGGGTTCCCAGTCCGATTGCCTGATCCGATAAAACACCCCTCTGCTCGTCGACATTCGCCACCATGTGATGATAAAACAACATGCCCACACTGGTCGCCGTCAAAATCAGTGAGTGGTATCCGTGAAAGAACAGATCCACGAGCTCTCGCCCTGTGAACATTACCTGAGCGGGACGTTGTAGTTTCACGAACAGGCACCAGGCGGCCACTCCGGCACAAAGGGTACCCGCGGTCACCAACACAGGGATCCGGCTAACCCTCGCAAAGATCAGCGATAGTGCGGTTCCAATCACCGATGCAACCAACATGGAGTTAATATTCGGTACGGCCATGGTCAACGCACCAACAATACCCATGGCTCCGGTGATCGCCATCCACGATCCAACCATGCGTAAACGAAGGTGGTTTGAATTTTGGAATCGTCGCTGAATCAAAACCCCCGAGGAAACGACCATGAAACAAATAATCAGTAAGGGGGTCGCAAGTTGTTTAGCAACACTCAAAGCCTCGACGCGTGTGTCCAATTTGGAGAATAATACCGCCGTACACGTTGCTAAAGAGAAGATGCCAAGCGACAAGACTCGCAAAAGAGACATTGCATCGACGTAATCTGCCTCCTTCGTTTTCCGAAAATGCCGATGTTCCGCCAGCATGGCAATGCTGACCAGTGCCAAAGGCGTCAACATCATGAGATTCACCGTCAGAACCGTTTGCTGTATTTCCGAAACAATGATGAGTTTGTTGATTACCTGCATCACACTAGGGCCAAGTACCGCAAGAATGATGGGCCAGTATCTTGCGGGTGAAACCGCACGGGCACTGTAGTAACTCATCGCACCAAAACCACCGATACCAACCAACATGGCCACGTAGAACAGGAACCCCTGTGTATCAGGAGCGGTATTCTGTAAGGTCGCCGCCAGGAAGTTTAACGGAACCAGTAAATTGGCAATGTATAAGATCACTTTGCTGGATGATTCGAGATTCCATTTCTTTAGCGAATAAATCCCCAGAATGTGAAACAACGTTACAATCGTCATGAAAACGACCGATGGCAAGTAGACGTTTTCATCTTTGAATTGCTGATTCAAAGTAACGACCAATCCAATCGATCCAAAAACAATTAACAGTCCACTGACGAATTCACCCACCTTGATATTGCTCTCATCCATAAAGGCACGCAATAACTCGGAAAGTTTACGGGCGGGAGGAGCCGCTGTGACAGCAATGGGGTCCTTGATTTCGCTAGGCGACAACTCCGTGTGAATTACGGGCGCTGGTTCGGGAACTGCAGCCGGATCGGTCGGTGCGGCAGGTACCTCGCGAGCCGCTGTCGGGATCGCAGGGACATTCTGGTATTCCGTTAAATCGATCGGGGCTTCTTCGGAATCGGTCGCGGCGGGAACCACCGAGTCCGCACTTGTCGTACGATCATAGACTTCCTGATCACGTTGGGCGACCTCTTCGAACCGTGTAACCTCATCTTCCGTGACCCAGTTCCACTTTTTCCAATTACCAAGACGTTGTCGTAAATTGTCATAAAAGCTGCCGGAGGTGCTCTGAAAATCAAAAGCCGCTCCACAAACCGAACAAAACCGGGAACCGCCAGAACAGGGAGACTGACATTTCGGACACGGTTGATTTGGACCCTGACCCAGATCCGTTTGTTTACCACGACGGGTTTGAAGAGCGACGATGCATATCACCAAACCCATGATGATCAACAGGAAGACACAGCAGCATCCTCCGTCTTCAATCATAAATTCCAAGAAGTCAAGGAAGTCAAAGATGTCCGCAAATAACCCGTGCATATTTTTCTTCCAGATCGTTTTCCGGAATACCTATGAAATGCTTTTGAATGGACGAAACTTAAATACACTCTTAGAGTAATCAAGCGCATCAAAACGATGCAATTGATATTTTGCGTACATCGGACAGTCGTTATGTACAAAAAACGCTACAAACCAGGGAAAAACTTCAACCGAAGGCTTAAGAAACGATGCGGTTCGTTGAAGTCACAAGCCCAATCGCAGGCACGTTTTGTCTCAAAGCGATCAGATCCCAGGTGGTAATTTGGGAAGTATAGGGATATTGCCCAAACATGAAGCACAAGGTTTGGATTTGTCTGGTGTTAAATGGTGACACTTGAAACGCTTGTGTCGATTTTATTGAAGATTCGGATTAGAAACGTCGAGTATTGAACAAGAGAGTGTTCTATAGATATAGAGCTGAGTGTCTATTGCATCCAGGGACGTGTCATCATGTCACTGCAACAGGACTCGAAGCTCACACAAAATACTCATTCGTAGGAACTGCGGACGTAACGTCTCAGCTAGGGGAATGACATGAAGGTACGATTACTAATCCCATCCATAACGGCTCTTTTGGTGCTTTTGGTTACTGGATGTTCAACGACCGAAACAACACAAATCAAACAGATGTTCTCTCCAACTCAGTTGTTTTCATCACCTGAGGTCGGTTTAGAGACACCGGATCCGACAACGACATCCACGAACACATTACCGGCAGAATCCAATGCGGATCTACAGGTAATCAAGGCGAATCTGGAAGCGTACAAGCAGCGTGATCTGGAAATTGAAAAGGGGGACACATTTTTAGCCAAAGGCGATGTGGACACCGCGATTGCATGTTACACAGCAGCGATCCGACTGGATCCTCAGTCAATCGATGCCTTTTATAAGCGTGGCACATCGTTCTCTTTAAAGCGCAACATCAATGGCGAAATGGGAGACTACACGGCGATCCTGCAAATTGATCCCAAGCACACGGCCACTTACAATCGCCGGGGAATGGCATTTGCCAACATGAACGCATTTGACCGCGCGATATCCAACTACAGCGAAGCAATCCGGATCGATCCTGGTTTTTCGGAAGCGTACAACAATCGCGCTTTAGCTTACGCGAATCAGGGGCAGATTGACAAAGCGATCATCGACCTGACTCAGGCAATCCGAATTGATCCTGCCAGTGTCAATACTTATTTTAATCGCGCCGTAATGCACAACAACTCGCGACAATTTGATGCGGCTTTAGCCGATTACACCGAGACGATCCGGATCGACAGCGAACATGAACTGGCCTACATGAACCGTGCCGACATACATGCCAGCCAAAAACGATTCGCCGCTGCGGTCGCCGATTATTCTCAGGCTTTAAGAATCAATCCGGATTCTGCTACGGCCTACTATAACCGCGGACTGGCCCACCGGGCTTTAGGGAATCAGGACGAAGCGTTATCGGATTATTCTAACGCCATTCGCCTCAATCCATCCCAAGCAAAAACGAATAACGTTCAGCCGGCAACCTTTCGGGGAATCAGGGCGACCGGAAACGAATAATTCCGCCACGGAGGTTGTCTCCGGTTTTCGATTGCAGCAAAACCAAGAACCTGTTTCACTCCTTATGGGTGAAACAGGTTTTTTCACGCACCCTCAGTCATCCCACACCAATGCGGGTATGATTCCAGAAGTGGGTAAGCGGGAAAAATCATCCCCGTTTTTGATAGAACACGCTCAGTAATGCCGGTAACAGCACCAAATCTCCGACAAGTGCCACCAGTACGGCAATACATGCCAATTGCGAAAAAAGCTGACTGTGCGGCATGACGCTGGTGGCGCTTGCAGAAAATCCGGCTAACAGAATCATCGTACTGACGATCAAAGCTGCCCCCACCGAGACAATCGAATGGCGAATGGCGTCGTCAACAGACCGTCCAAGCTGTCGTTCCCGACGAAATCGCACCAGAAAATGGATCGTATCATCCACGGCAATCCCCAGGCTAACCGAGAACAACAGGATGCTGGTCAGTCGTAACGCCTGACCTGTCCACACCAGAAACGCTGCCGTAAACATCAGCGGTAGAACGTTAGGGACCAGACTCACCAACCCCAGCCGCAGGGAGCGAAACATGATCGTCAACACCATGAAAATAATCACTGCCGCAATCCCCAGTGACTGAGCCAGATCCAAAATCATTCTGGAAAGGTTCCGCGTGGCAACGACAGCCGAACCAGACACGCTGAACTGGACCCCCGGCGTTTTTTGCTGGAGTACGGCAAGTTGAGCTCGAAAGTCCTTCAGCATGTTCTTATGAAAATGGACTCCCTTATCCCGCATCCGGGCCACAACCACAGCGCGGCGAATGTCGGGGCGATACCACTGTCTGGCAACCGACTTTGGCAGTGTGATGAAACCACACGACTGCAGCATCTCATTAAAGTCAATCATCGACAGGGGTTGATGCAGATCCGGCTGCAGATTCACCTGTTTCACTGCGCTATCCATAGCCAGCATCACTTCCTCCTCGGACACGGCAGCGTCCCATTCGACCAGAATCATAGCGCTAAGCATCCCGCCAAAATGTTCGTCAATTTTCTGTAGAGCCATTGCCGACTGGCTTCCACGCGGAATGGAATCGCGTAGGTGACTATCGGGATAAAGTTTCAGAGCGGTCATGCCGAGAAAACTAATCAAGGCCAAGGCTCCCACCAGAATCCAGACTCGATATCGCAATACCAGATCCGCATATCGGAATCCCAACCGCCGCAATAATGCGCGTTCCACCGGCGGTTTCCCCCGATAAGCCCCGCCGACAAATTGCGTGCCTGCCAACAAAGGGACGACCAGAATGACCGCCAGGAAGGTGATCAGCGTTCCCACCGCACAGGTGATCCCAAATTGTTTGATGACCTCGATCTGACTCACTGCCAGACTGCCAAATCCGATGGCCGTGGTAACCGAAGTGGCGGCACAGGCGATTCCCAGACGACGAACGGCCAACAGCGCAGCACGCGACGGATGAATTCCCCGCATTCGGGAATCACGAACGTCAAATATCAGATGCACGGCGTCCGTTAAACCAATGACCACAACCAGCACCGGTAGAATGGTGCTGATCAGATTAATTTTAACTCCCAGCAAACTCAATAATCCCAGTGACCAAAAACACCCCACCAGGGCCCCGACAAACGTCATCAAAGCCAACGCCCAATTCCGAAAAATAATAATCGCCACAACGCCGGCGACCACCCCACCAATCATCATCAGATGTCGGGTGTCGGTTTTAATACTGCGGAAGACCTCGACTCGCACGGGCGGTATTCCCGTTAAATGCGCACGGTGTGGGGAATTCCGATTCCACTGGTGAATGACTTCCTGCATACGGTCAACGCTGTCCTGATAATCGCTGACCAAAAGCGACTCAAGGCCAATCCGCAGGATCAACAGCATGTGCCTGGAATCCGCGGTTAGAAAATGGTCTGCCACCAACGGGTGCTGATGGGCCCGCTGTTCAATGGCCTGCCAGTCCACGCGTGACCATCCGCTGGCAGGTATTAAGGGTTGGGGCAGTGGATTGCAAACCAGCATCTCCGGGGACAACGGGGACAGGACCCGAGTGACCAGCTCGCTGTGCTGCAGATCCTGCTGCAGTCGCTGCAGGTTCCGAATCGATTCCTCGTTGAAAAAACCTTCGGCGCCCGCCTCAACCACGACCATACAATCATTCTCGTCCGGTCGAAACTGCTCAAAAATCTCTTCGAGCTGTTCAAATGCCTCATCGTTCGTTCGAAACAGACCGCGGGCTTCATTATCGAATGAAAAAAACTGATATCCGTATAGTGCCACCAGCGTGATCAGCATGACGATACACAATAAGATCCAGCGGTGCCGCTGGTATAGTGCGTCTGCAATTTGATTCCCAAATTGCCTGATTCGTTGTGGAAAGTCGGAGGGGCTGTTCACGCGGTTCGCCGTGTCCTGATATCGGGTCGCTGGTTAGTCCGGCGAAGATCCAAAAAAAGTGTAATACGGCGCATCGCCCGCCAACCGGCCTAAATAGAGGGCCAGTTCCCGCAGGTGATAGTCACCCCACATGCAGGATTCCCCATGGGGGATACGTGCACCGCTGGCGATTGCATCCCAGCCACGCGGTTGATGATAAATCGAGTGTAACAATAAACCCTGATGCTCCGATGGTTTGTTTAAATATGGTTCGCCAAGCAGGGTTTGAGCCGTTTTCAGACCCGCCTGAAAGTACGTACTGCCATCCTCTCCATGACAGTTCAGATAATGTCCCAGACGTAACAGGCCCTGTGCCGCAATGGCCGCGGCCGAGCTGTCGATCGGTTCATGATCATTCAGAGGGTCGGCTGGACGATCCAGGTAGTCCCCAAGTTGCGTAAGTCCGGGGGCACCGGTATCCCAGAAAGGAATTCCGTCGGTGGGCGTGTTGTGGATATAAAAATCACAGGCCGCACGGGCAGCCTTTAAGAAACAGGCTTCAACCGCTGCGCGGCCCCCATGCACGGCAAAATCCTGATCGTCCGCCGTTTGAAGGTATTCCAGCTGCTCGGGAAAGCCCAGCATGATCCACGCCAGACCACGGGTCCATGTTGTGAATGGCGAATATCCCTGTTGAGTGCTGGGGCAACGATAACGCCCGTCACGGGTATTGAAAATGCTCTCATGGGCAACCCGCCCCAACACGTCATAGGTGTCCCGTCCTTCCCCGTAATAGACGTTGTGGCGAGCGGTGCTCTGTGCGTGCTGGATCAGTCGATCCAACAGCGATACACGCTCATCGTTCTCGATCAGTAACTCATGGCCCAGCGTGTGACCCAGGGCCAGTGACCGCAGACTGCGAATCGTGTCACAAAATAAGGAATGAGGACCGTTAAAAGAATAAATGTAACCGTCCCCTGTGGATGTCTCCGACCAGCGGTAGGCCTGTACCGCCGCACTGCAACTCAATGCCATCTCATAATAGTGAAGCTCCCACTCGTTGCGATCCAGGCGGCCTTCGAGCATCATCCGGCGTAATGCCCCGTAGGTACTGATATTGTTAAATCCATGATCGTGGACACCAAAATGAGTGACGTGTGCGGGCATCTGCTGAAGCGTTCCCGTGCGACCCCAGTCTAAATACTTTTCATCCCCCGTCGCTTCGTACTGCAGTAACATCGAACCAAACTGAAACCCCTGCGTCCATTGTGTCCAGTCCTGAGTTGTGTACCGACCGTCCACGGTGAATACCGGGACACCCTCGCTGGAATCCCCTTCGATTTGATCAATTTTTGCAGCCGATATCGCCCAGAATTCATCAAGCGATTCTGTCAGCATGGCCACATTCAACGTTTGCGTTAGGTCAATCATCCAACCGCAGCTTTATCTAAGTAGTTAACGGGAAACCTATAGTCTTACACAGTTTTATACTGCCGCAAAGCGGTGAAAGATTTGACATAAAATACATCTTTTACGCGACATACACTTGATAATATGTTATCATATTGATAACAGGAGAGTGTGATATGATTGATGAACTTCATGAGTTATCGATTGTCGACAGGGGATATCCTGTAGAGCTATGCAGGTTGCTTGTCGAGCGGTTGGGGGCGGAGTCGTGCTGTATTCAGTCGGCAGACGGTATTCGCTGGATCAACTTAGGTCACTTTGGCAGGGAAGCATCGGCGCCAGGCACATTACTGCAGGCAGCGTTGGACAGTCTGGAGTTGCAGAAGGAGGGTGGCTGGGTTTGTCTTCCCCAGTCGGGGGTAAGTTCACCGACAGCCCAACAGCACACCATTGCCATCAAGGGTGGGGAGGATGCGAGTGCATTGCTGCGGGACAACCGGTTATCGCTTTTCACATCGATTGAGAGCTGGCGATCCCATCAGGCGTTGTTGGATCGCGCCGAGCGTGCCGAGACGGTCCTGTCGATTGCAGCCCAGTGGCACGGAATCAAACAGACGGATGAATTAGTCACCGAGATTGTCAAGGCATCCGCGAATCTACTGGACGCGGAGCGCGCCAGTCTTTTTCTGTGGGATCGCGACAATCATGAGCTGGTGGCGAGGCCGGCATTAGGTGTCGAGGGGGGCGAGTTACGAGTGCCCGAAGATGCGGGGGTCGTGGGTGAAGTGTTGCGAACGGGTCAATCCCTGCAGGTGGACGACATTGAGGGTGAAGAACAGATCAATCGGGACGTGGACAGCAAGCTGGATTTTGTCACACGTAATCTCATCTGCTGTCCGTTGCAGAACACGGATGGAGAAATACTGGGGGCCCTGCAGGTCCTCAATAAGCGGCAGGGGACGTTTACCTCAAGTGACCTGACGGCACTGGAGGAATTAGCAGCCCACACGATGGCAGCGATTCAGGAAACGCGTCACGTGGAGCAGTTAATTTCCAGTCGCAGCGTGATTGCTGCCGAAGCATCCCAGGACATTACGCTGGTTGGGGAATGCCCTCAGGTTGTCGCTCTCCAGTCCACCATTCGGCGAATTGCCGACACGGATCTCGCAGTCCTGATTCTGGGTGAAAACGGAACCGGCAAGGAGGTGGTTAGTCAGTTAGTCCATTACGAGAGCGGCCGCAGTGAGGAGCCCTTCATCGCCGTTAACTGTGCGGCACTGACCGAGACGTTACTGGAAAGTGAGTTGTTTGGTCATGTTCGTGGTGCTTTCACCGATGCCCATGAGGATCGCATTGGAAAATTTGAACTCGCATCCAACGGCACGTTACTGCTGGATGAGATTGGCGACATGAGTCTGTCGGGGCAGGCCAAGTTATTACGCGTGCTGGAATCCAAGGAGGTCGTCCGTGTCGGGGGTTCGACTCCGATTCGAACCGACACGCGGGTCATTGCCGCGACCAATCAGAATCTGGGAGAAATGGTCCGCAGTAAGGCCTTTCGGGAGGACCTGTTCTTCCGCCTGAACGTTGTCACGCTGGAGGTTCCTGCATTACGCGAGCGGGGCGAGGACATTGTTTTGTTAGCAGAATATTTTTTGCGAGAGTTGTCGACCAAAGCCCGTCGGAATGTGCCTCAACTAATGTCCAGCGCACGAAAGCGGTTGTTGGCTCACACCTGGCCGGGAAACGTCCGCGAACTACGAAACCTTGTCGAGCGACTGGTCTATTTAACGGATGGGGACAAGGTCGAGTCGGAGGATCTGGATTTTGTAGTACCCCCGGGAAATAGCGGTCCGCATGTTTCGATGGAATTAACGCTGAATGCCGCCACGCGCGAATTCCAGTCTCAGTACATCCAATCTCAGATCAAGCGTTTAAACGGGAACATGACCGAGGTTGCCAAGCATCTGGGTGTCCATCGTTCGAATCTCTACCGCAAGCTGCAGCAGTTGGATTTAGAGCCGGATGAGGGTTAAGGAGAACCCCTTGGGAAATCCAAATTTCTAGGTTACGATA
>JAYZPA010000204.1:0-20773 GCA_036150515.1 Planctomycetota bacterium | reverse complement strand
GCTCAACCTCTTCCGGCTCAACCTCTTCCGGCTCAACCTCTTCCGGCTCAACCTCTTCCGGCTCAACCTCTTCCGGCTCAACCTCTTCCGGCTCAACCTCTTCCGGTTTTAAAGGATCGACCGTCCTTGAAAAAACGTTTTCAACTGGTGGTACCGCATCTGTTTCGGACTGTGTTTTGGTGGGCTTATATCCCGGAGGAAACAGACGAGGAGCTTGTTGTACTGGCACTGCCGTCAGAACTACAGAACTTTGCTCAGAATCTGAAGTTGGATTGGATACTTCAATGTCAGCAGCCAGTCCAATGGTTTCTTGACAATGGGGACAAACGACCTCAACATCCTTCTGATCCGCCCGAAAGACTCCGTCGCACAGTGGACATTCAAAATCAAGCAATCCCATGCACACCATCCCACTGACAAAAGACCATTTTTAACATCATACCATGGTGGCGGTTAGGCGCCCAAAGACTCTCCGATGGCATAGATTTCATTTACATCAAGGATTTGGTCGTTAGATTCAAACAGCCTCGCAATGGCGGCCTTGTGTATTTTCATTTTCAATCCACCAACCCCGATTGCACCATAAGCTACTTTCCCATTCAATTCCACCGCCACATCCGTTACCTCAATTCCTTCAATACCAAGCGGCGGAACGGCATTCAAATCGACCATCACCTTAAGTTGTTCACTTGATTCCCATAGATTTTGTGGAACAAGCTGGATGCCAGCGGCACCGGCTGCGACCAGCACATCACAATGCTGCAGAACCTGAGATAATTCGCTTTCATCCGATAAAGCAATTCCAGTAACATCGGCACGGGGCACCGAA
Source organism: Planctomycetota bacterium (assembly GCA_036150515.1). Classification (GTDB taxonomy): domain Bacteria; phylum Planctomycetota; class Planctomycetia; order Pirellulales; family Pirellulaceae; genus UBA721. The sequence continues at coordinate 19,944 of JAYZPA010000204.1, read as the reverse complement.
TCTTTAAGAGAGGCTGCGGCATCATCCGCTCGTTGCTGATTTCGAGATGCCAGTGTGAGATGAGCACCCTGCTGTACCAACAATTGGCCGACTCGCTTTCCCACGGATCCGGTTCCCGCAAGAACCAGTGCATTGCAATCATTCAGATCGATCTGTTTAGCGACGGCTAGTACAGCGGCGGAGGCTGTTGTGTTAGCCCCATTGGAATCCATCATGACAGAAACTCGAAGCGGCCCGAAGAAGCAATCCTGTATGGCAGACAGCAATTGTTCACCCGCAGCGACATCCGTCCCACCCACAAACACAGCGGTCTTATGCAAGTCCTGTGGGCCACGGGTAAACATGGCACCATGCACAAGACTCTCGACCTGTTCCGGATCCACGTTTTGATATTGCAATAGGTGTGTCGCACCGGCGTCCACAGCCACAACAGCATCAAAGACGCTAGCATGCAAATCCGGATCCAATTGAATCAGAATATTAGATTTATTCATACTGCATTTCTTTCGTGGTAATCAATCGGTGAAAAAGACGTCGATCGGCTTTGTTATTTGAAGAAGGCCTCAAAAAAACCCATCCCACTTTGAAATTCTCAACGTGGAACGGGTTTGGGTTGATTGAAAACGAATCACATTTCCAACTCAGCAATGGACAGGATTCGCCTAGCAGCCTTTGTAAGGATGTGCAGCACCATCACGACCGTCCAGCATTTGCTGTGCGGATGGAGTACCTGACATTGCATTCTGAATGGCTTCCAGAGTTGCTTCATAGTTATACTGATAGATTTTTGCATCATCTTCGGCAGCAGGGTGAATAAACACACCGCATACAATCACCAAATCTTCAGCTTGATCGGCGCTAATGACTCCGGTACTGACGGCTTCCGCCACTGCTTCCGCCACTGCAACCTGAGCAGGCCCGAACATTTGAACTGCTTGACGCATACCTTTAATGGTGACTTTCGTGATCATCACCGTAGCGGGTTTTACAGCCAGGTTGGGTTCCAAAACCGCCAATAGGTTTGTGTGACCATCACTTTGACGAGCGAGTGCGTTTGCAAAGGCAACACCAACCGGTCCATCTTTACTGCCGACTAATAAATCAATATGGGCAATTTCATTTCCATCGCCTTTAAGGCTTTCGCCAACGAACATTGACATGAATGACTCTCCGTGTACTAAAAAGGAATTAAGATTTTATCCAGTTGTGACCATAACAAACTGGGCGGCAAACGCAATAGTTTCCATTGGGGATTCTAGCAATTTCCGTCGCCGTTTAAACTGTTTAATGCGATACTACCATATCATTGGACATTACCATGACAAGTTCATCAACAACCCCAGAACCATTTCTTAGTAATGAGTAACCTGTTAATCATTGGTGCCAGTGTCCGAGCGGCAGTTCAATCTGCTGCATCAACACCCTGGACGATCTTCGGCATGGACATGTTTGGCGATATCGACACCTGCACCCACTGTCAGTTTCAGCTGTTGGATCCTTACCCGGAACAGGCTTTTCGTTCTCTGGGCAACATTCCGATTCAGGCTGTTTGCATTACCGGAGCAATAGAGAATCATCCACATTTGCTTCAACATCTTGCTGCAAGCGCAGAACTGTACGCTCCTTCCCTGGCGCAAATCAGTCGATTACGGGATCCCTTTGAACTACAAAGACAATTAACTGCCGCCGGATTCGCTTATCCAACAACCTTGCCTTCAGGGACCACTTCCTTACCAGGAAAACAAAAGTGGCTTAGTAAACCCGTTGCATCGGCAGCGGGTCTGGGAATCAGCAAACTCGAATCCCTGCAGGACAGATCAATTGACGAATCCCGGGTTTTACAGCAATTTATAGACGGTCGTTCTCTGAGTGCTACATTTCTCACGCACCCAAACCAAACGCACTTACTTGGCGTAACAAAACAGCTACTGGGTGAAGCAGCCTTTAACGCCAAAGGTTTCCAATATTGTGGATCAATAGGTCCACTTGTTCTTTCAACATCATTGCAACAACATTTGCTTGAACTGGGTAGCTTTTTGCAGCGGGAGTATAAACTGCGTGGGTTAATCGGAGTCGAGTTCGTACAGCAGGATAAACGTGTGTGGGTTATTGAGATTAATCCCCGCTACACTGCTTCGATGGAACTGCTCGAATCCGCTATGGGACGATCACTGATCCAGTTACATCTGGACTCATTTTCCGACACGTGCCCAGACCTTGGGGGCAGACCCTTATCAAATCAAACGTTTGGAAAAGCCATTCTTTTTGCTAGTGAAGAAGTCACGATTCCACCTACCTTGTCGAGTCACTGGGAGCAGTGTTTAAATTCTACCGGTGGAGACTGCGCTGATTTACCTTTAATTGGCTCTACCATTGCGAGGGGGCATCCGCTCTTTACAGTCTTTGCGCAAGGTGAAACGGTCTCAGATACATTTCAGCGACTATGCGAGCAGGCCAGGTACTTTGATGCAATCTTAATGCCCTCCTCAAAACCTATGCCTTCGACATCAAGTTAGTCGGAATCATGTAACCAATCCCGACCTGCAAGCCGGGGTTGCCAATCGGGATTGCCTGCGAGCTTCGCAATTTCACGTAGACACAAACATGTAATTTCAGCTAGCACCTTTCGATCCGTACTACCCTTAGCCAAAGCTGCAACATCGATTGGTTTCCCAACATGCACCGTAACCTGTCCGAACTTATAAAAGGGGCTTAGGACCTTATCCGAGAATTGCAGGTTTTCCAGATAACAGGGCACTACCGGAACACCCGATCGAACTGCAATCATAATCGCTCCCGGGCGAGCGGATTGCATAAATTTCTCTGTGACATTCAATCTCCCTTCGGGAAACATCAGCACCCAGCGTCCACTGGAAGCTTCTCGAATCGCGCGTTTGGTTGCTCCCGTATCCATTCCTTTTCTTCCGGCAGGGATGACATCCAGAAAGCGTAATACAGTTCCTAACAGCGGAATATCTAAATACTCACGCGCCACCATAAATCCCAACGGACGCGAACAAGCCATTTGAACAAAAAATCCATCGGCACTACTGCGATGATTTGCGATCAGCATTGCTCCGGCGGGCAGTTGTGGAATTCTGCCGCGTAATCTGGTCCTCCACATAAACAGTGTAAGCATAGCAGCCAGCGACCACGCTAGTGACTGGGCCACATTGAGCGGTCGTCGACAGGAATGTTGCCATGCCATCAACAGTGGCGACAAAGCGGTCAGCACCAAGACAACGTTAGCCAGAATATCTGCACGGTCTGACAAAATATGCTTTCCGTTTAAAGTCTCGTTTCACAAGCAATCGAGAGTCGCGACGAGTAACATTCGCGACGATCTAACGGATATTATAGCGGTTCTTACTATCAAACCTGAAATCACCTGACGACTCAATCCATGTCTTGCCATGTATATCGGGGATCAAGTCTACCCTGCAAGTCGCGAGATTCGGCTTTTCGATTTCTCCGCATGGTCAGCCGTATGGCGGAATTGCATGAGGTAGGCATCTTCAACCGTATCCTCGTAATAATCCCGCAAAACCGATAATGCCATAAATCCCTGTTCACGAAAGAACAGCTGAGCATCCAAATTAGTTTCACGTACTTCCAACACGACACGATTCCGTCGTTGAGTGGAGAGTTTACTTTTTAACTTTTCGACCATCGTTGTTCCAACTTTTGATCGTTGATGGTCCGGCCCGACTGAGAAATTCAGTACATGCAATCGGTTCTTGTGCAGTTCATAGATCATAAACCCGACTATTTTATCATCACGTTCAGCGACCATCCCGATACAGTTGCGTTGTCTCAGACAACGGATAAAATCATCTTCGCTCCATGGAAATTCGAAATTAGCATTTTCGATTTTCAATACGTCGGCCATGTCCCGACGGATCATCCAGCGTATATGCAATCCTTGGTGCTCCGTCGGTTCCAACGACATCCATGGACTCCTTCCCGTACCCGCAATTGCAAAGTTCCGAATGGATCCATCCAATTCGAATACCAGACCTTGCTATGCTATCTTATCCTTTCCCGGCGAGTCGATCAGGATCGATCAACAGGCCTGCTTAGGAATGGTAGAAAATACCAAAAACCGAAATTCTTGCCAAGACGAGCTTTTACATCAGGAGTTGATTTCGATCGTCGCCACTTTTCTATTCTGAACTTTTGTCAGGCGATGATTGGGCCAGATATTCACCAGTAAGCAAAGAGCGATGAGTAAACCACCGAGGATGCCGGATGCAAAAAAGAGCCACCAAACCGTACCCAGAATAACCGGAGGTCCCAAAGGAACCAAAGCAATCCAATTGGTTAACCAGCCCTGCTGCATCCCCCAGTAAGCCACACCCATGAGTGAGCCTATCAGACTCACTGCAATCAATTTCATCCACCAGTTATCGGAACGGGAAGATCCCTCCCCTATAACAATCACCTGCCTGGCTTGTCCATCGATTACAGCATAAGCAACCACCTTCGCATTGCTTTGCTGGTGCATTGTAACGTGTTGCTCAATGCTCAGGTCGTCTAGTTCACCTCCCCACTGAGTCAATGATTGCTGGATGACCAATTCGGCAAACGGAGGCATCGATTTGACGGTGGCCATATTCTGGAGACCACGAGTAAGTCGCTGTAATTGTATTTTCTGAGCATTCCAGTATTCACTGTCCGCACCCTGTCTTTGTTTGCCATGGGTTTGCCATAAGCGCAGCTTCGCTTGTAGCTGTTCACTCACAATCCATTCCGGACTTGCACTGGACAATGAATATAATTCCAATTTTTCAAACAGCTCGTGCTGTGCATTGGCTGTCACAACTGACTTAAGAACGACAATGCTATCTGGTACGGGAAATGCCAATGGAGTCGCCCTCGATCCCACCGCTCGATCCAGGGTGGCTGTAAACACGACTTCGACTTCGTGAAAACTAGTATTGGACTGCAATGGTATATGCAACGTTTTACTAACGCCTACCCTCGCCCGGACGGGTACACCATGGACACTGACACCTATTAATTCCAGAGAATTTGGCCAGGACAATACGAATTCTTCTTGATTCGTCGGCACAAGATAATAGCGGGCAATCGCATACATCTGCCGGGGATCTGTTAACGTAACTTCATAGTCTGCCAGGGTAACCACTCCTTGGCCACCAGCTGCCAAATTCTCGGTCGAGTGGATATCTGCATTGGCCAACACTTGAAAAACATCATATGTCGCAGTTTCAATTTCTGTGGGTATCATCAGGCTAGACCATTTTGCAAGTTTTTGAACACCCCGGGCCTCCCATTGAATCGGCTGCTGAGTGTCATCCAGTAAGGGTACATAGACAAACTGCTGCACCTCGTGGGTGCTTTCATCCAGAAGTCGCACCACCGGAACCCGCAGGACACCGCTTTCGGTCTCCACATCAAATTCCACAAAAAAGTCGTATCGACGTTGTTGTGGATCTTTGGGGCGTAACACAATCCAGGTTTCATTCTCACTGTTCACAATCTCTTCAAAATGAAACTCCGGTGAAACTCGCAGTGCTTGCATCGGTACATTGCGAATACTCATCCGAAACGTATCCAGTTCTCCATTGATAATTTGCAATCTACCGGTAATTCGGGTTTTCCATTGGTCGTTTTCTACGAACAACCCCGTTGCTAATTCCCCCTGATATTCCAACGCATTGCTCAAAACCTGAAGTTTACATGAGCGTGCGTCATTGGCCGATTCAAAGTCAGCCACCAAACGCCCCTGGTGGGCGACACTGTAGAGACTTGCGGACAATGGCAATTGTACGTTTTGGGGTTTGAGTATCCGCAACAACACGCCTTCGGCATAAAACAGCCGAATACGTTCATCCAGCACATCCGCATTATCCAGTGTTACAACGGGTACATTCGTTGTTTGTGAATCTACGGCGATCACACCTCGCAATTCGAATGTCTGAAAACCCGTCAATCCCTGATTTACAAACACCGTCAAATAACCATCCCGTGTCACATTGACCTCGGCCTCCAGCGGCAACCCATTCTGAAACAATGAAGCAGACTCGACTTTCAATTGACGGGGAATTCTAAAACGATGTTGTAGAATCGTGTTATCCCTCACCTCCAGATCGGCATAATACCGTACCACCATTTTTTCAAGATCAACCGTAATATCGCAGTATTGATTCACTGCGGTTGTTGTCACGCGTGGTGTGGTCGTGATCGTCGGATAATTCTCGTCGTCGATGTGAAAGATCGCTACCGAAGTACCTGTTCGATTCCAGAGGTTCTCCAGCTTGTCTCGATCAGTCGCCGAATCAGATACGGGTTCATCGCTTTGCCAGTTCAATTCTTCGTGTACACTCATCCCCATCCACAGTGAATTGCTACGCTGCACGATGGGTTGAATTCTAGGTACACCAATGTTGCCAATCCCCGAAACCTCATCCAGATAGAACTTCAATTGAACTTCAAATTGATCCCTAACGGGCCTTTCTAACGTGAAGTGGATGGTCGTGGGATCTCCTTCCTGAATCCGTGGTGTTTCGGAAACAACCTGCCCTGCCTGGATTGGAAGTAGTTTCAAACGGGGATCAACCTGCAGGCTGAATTGTTGTGTGCTGCCGGCTAATACATCGAACTGCAACCGGACATCCAGCGTGACCGAATGCGGCGCAATATCAAGCCAATGAAACTGGTTGACCTCCAAAATAGCATTTGCTGACAACTCCTGTTCATCCGTCGACCACAATACGGTAATCAGATCCGTGCTTCCAAGCTTGACGTTCTTTTGTCCAAGTGCCAGGTCTTCGGTAATCACACCTAGATTGCCTGTAATTACAACGTGGTGGTCCTCACTATATTGTTGAACCACGAGACTTGAATCGGCTACGGGCGGAAGATGCAATGAAAGCTGGTTTTTCGAAATTTGCTCACTTCGTGGTTCGATGGTGATCGTAAGCTCATGGGTGCCGGATTCGGCTAACTGAAACTGCAGGCCTATACCGCTGGAATGCCAATTGGTTTTAATTTCCTGACCGGCTTCCCGCAAGCGAATCGAGACGCATTCCGATTTCCAAAATGGAAGAACCACATCGGCTGCGGCTTCCGTCGTCGCCATTTCATAGGTTCCTGTCACGAGCGGCTGCACTATGTCAGCGGATTCAGCAGTTGAAATCCATTTCAATTCGTAGGCGGCAGCCGTCATGATCCAATCACGATTCATTTTTTGCAATCCCGCATAGCGTTTGCCGATTTTTTGATAAAAAGACTCCGGTAAATAGACGTATTCACCATACGGCTGTCCCTCTTCATTCACCGGCATCAACACATCGTACACCTTAGGAGGATCCACCCGGTTCACCGGAGACTGGTTTTCAACAGGGGACATCGGGGGTGGCTGATAGGCTTGTGCCAGGTCGCTGACCAACACACTAAAGACCAGCCACAAAACACACGATACGACACGCGGGCTCAATTGCAACATGAATTCCAACTCATCCGGATTCGGTAGTTGTTGCCCCTCCTCCTGTTTACGGGTACGAACCACCAGCAATCCAACCAAAGTGACTAATGAAGCGAGAAATGCCTGCGATCCAAATTCCATGAGTGTTTCCGGAAGCAACAGAGCTATTCCTGCCGTCAGCGGAGGGAATAAAAAACAGAGTTGCCATCGTCTGCTCACCAACAACAAAAACAAACCCAGCCAACCAATGAAACTCGCCCACGACATCGCTCGACGAGTCGCTATATGGAATGTCTGAAAAACCATGTCTTCGTCTTCGGCAACGATCCCGGATTCATACATCCACAATTGATCCTGCTGTAACGCGGCTCGCAGTGAGGATGCTTCGGCCGCATCACGCAGTGGTTCTTCAAAACTACCAAGAATCCATGAATCCAAACTCACAAAACTCCCCGTTGCCATGTCATACATGCGCAGTAACTGTTGTTGACGATACGATGCCTGGCGCACCAACTGCTCGCTCTCGCGTTTTCCAACAAACCAGTCATGGGTGGTTAGTAATAGTTTGTCGTGCAATAAAATCAATGCCAGCTGTTTGTCCCGTAACCACATGGACGGGGATTGGACAGGCGCGTCTGACTTGCAAACTGAGGCCGGATGGATCCTCGAATGTTGTAACGCCAAAACATCCACAACAAGTTCGGGTAATCTGGTATTTAATTGGACTCGTCGACGGTAATTCTCCAGCCACATCGACCATGTGAGAGGAGGCAACGTATGGTTGGATGCCGAGAGTTGTTGTGCTGAACGTTCCAACACATCGGCAAGACGATCCATACTGAGTTGCTGAGCCACCCTGGGACCCGAGGATTGAAGCCCCCCACCGGCACCTTCAATCTCCTTACTGACATTGTGGGAACCTAACCACGGACCAAATAATCGCTGGGTTACCGAGGGCATATCGTTACCATAAGAGACCAATTCATACCCGGGAGGAATGGCTAAGGACCAGTGTTTGTCTAAGACACGACACACCAATTTAGGAGCAAATTGATCCAGCTTTTGAACGAAACCCAAGGCCGATCGCTGGGCAGTAAATCGCATGGTGACACGAGATAACGGGTCAAGGGGATCCAGTGGAATCTGAAAATGTTGTTTTTCGGACTGTTTGTCTTGTAAATCCAGATAAACGGGTACGCTGTTTACCTGGATTCCGGTCAGTTCAACCGCTTTTGGTAATTCCACCTTCAAGAACGGATCACCACGATTCTCAACAACATAACGTACTTCATGTAAGCTTCGTCCGTGTGCCAGGTGTCTCGAATGCATGTGCGCTGTCCAAATCCAATGATGAACCTCGCCAACCGTCTGTCGAACAGAAATTTCACTGCGTTGCTCCTGCGCTAGACCATACACAAATGCCTGGCAAAAACGAGATGCTCCGGTGGACTGTTCTGGCAGCGTACGTTCCAGATTACAACCCTGAAAGTCTATCTCGTTGTCCGTTCCCCAACGCACATCAATTTTCCCCGTTATATCGTTTGCCACAGGCAAACGATATAACGGCAGCTGTGAAAAACCCTCCACTGGTATCTCACGACGGCCTACCAGTACAAACGGTGTCCCCTGAGGATCCGGAATCCCGATTTCCCAGAGGCGCTCTTGCCCAACAACCTGTTCAACAATTTGTAACGCGTACTCTGGCTCGTCCCCGCTTGCAGCTGTTCGAGAACCCGGAAAACCCGTGCCCTGCCTGGTCCATGTCATCGGCCCCGCCTGACTGTCCAGCGTACGGATCAACAATCGATTCACCTGAGTATCATCCGGGAAAATGGTCAACTGAACCATTTCGTCCACCATGTTTCCCTTTAATTCCAGGGTCGATCGCACATCAGCACCATATGCCTGTTGCACTCGAGAGACAGTAAATCGAGCGTTGTGGATGGAGGGATGATGTTTGTAAACAAATCCAATATCCTGTAACAGCGTTATGTCGTTTAACTCCGATGACTGGGCTGTTAAACGATATGGAGCCAACGCACTGGCATTCGTCACCGTTAAAACTGCCGGTTGTTCGGCAGAGATACCAATCAGATGTTGTTGCTCAATGACATTTCCAGACTCAGGATGATCGGATTGGGCCTTTTCAAAACTCAGACAGGAAAGTTGATTGCCCATGAATGTTCCCGCAACAATTGGCTTTTGCAGGATGAGTTTCAATGTAACGGGATGGTCCAGACCAACACCCTCTCGGAAACTTAACGCCAGGGTCTGGCCACCACCTGTTCGTTTATCCGCTGAAGCAACTACAAATTGTTCCAGTTGGTTTTCGGGATCACATGCTACCGACACGACACGCCAAGCAGGTTCTAGTGCCATATTCAATTCATGAACCACTTCACCTGACGATGTCAGTTTAATCTCCGTTTCCAGCTGAATTTCCTGATCCGATGCCACATAGCGGGAAACACGCATGGCATGCAGCTCGGCTCGCTCTACATCGGCGGTAATGGAAATATCCGGCGACGGTTCGAACATTTCCAACACGCGAACTTGATTTCCAGAGATCAATTCCACCCTGCGTTCAACGGCACCATTGGCGGCAAGCCGCTGCAATCGCAACCCATCCTTCATCAGCAAATTAATCTGCCCCTGTCGCCAAACGCCATTCCGCATCCGAATCGACGGCAGAGAGGTTGATTGCCCCAGCGTTAATGGAGAGGTCGCATGGATATGAAGCAGGGTGTCCGTAACCTCCGGTGGCACCACCACATCAAAACGATTCGGGAACTGGGCACTCCACTGCACCGGTAACTCAAGCTCACCATACTGAACTGAAATCAATTTCAAAGGCAAATCCAGTTCAACTGTAATTCCCTGCTCGCTCGGTTGAGATGAATCAATACGAATTTGAGCCGTTACCTCAATTCCATTTTTCCGCACCGCATATTCAAATTCCTGAGAATAAAAATTCAGCTTTTCCTCAGATGGTTCAGCCGTCCGAGGTTCCATCGTCAGCATGGAGGTGGACTGGGTTCCCAATTGCACAAACCACCGCTGATAATTTTCTGTTAACTCGGGTAATGCAGCACGACGTTGATCCGACAGTGTCCACTCTGACTGCTGATCCGCCGCCCACACAACTCCAGCGGTCGACCTGAGAACAAGTGTGTTCGGCAGATCGATGATCACGACCGTCGATGCTGAATGCGGAACTGCAAATCCAAATCGATGGCTGCCACCGGGCAGCGTCCATCCACTCGCCGTCCATTGAAATTCTAATTCCCCTGATTGAGGGACCACCAAGATCGGTTTTCCCAATGATGTCACCCCGGTAATCGCATCTCGATCAGAGATGCTGTTTTCTGCCGGAGTGGCTGCCAAATCCCATTGTGGGGACTCTAATGCAATGGATAACGGGACCAGCGGGAGCCGGGTCGGTGTATCAACGCTGGAATCGATCGACAACCAGCCCCTTCCATTTACCAGTGATTGCGATTGCAGACGGGCATAGTAACCCGCTTCCCGGATGACAGCTATGGCAGCCCCACCGTCAGACAGGGATGTTTGCTCCTGCTGTGACGTGTTGATCGCATCCACCATCTCATAAAAAGACTGGCGGTTCACTGGTAAATAGCCCTTCAGCACGGCGTCTAAATCTACCTGATTGATTTTCACCGCTCGATAGAACATGTCCGATGGCCATTGATCAAACACGGATTTTTCTACACGTTCCTGTCCTCTGGCCTGCTGACAACAGCCTAGTAAGACGACTCCTACAAAGGGCCATAGCAAAAGCCTGCCTAACCCGTTACGGATGTTGTTTATAGACATGATCAGGCCTGTTTCTCGGATACCGAACCTGCGACTACCCCAGCCTGCAGCTCCGACTCTGATTTGTCAGAGTGCAAATCTTCAGCGGCACGCTCCGTATCAGAGCGTATCCCTAATCTGGAACCATCCAACAACGACAAGACCGCTGAATTTGTGTCCAAAGTCGCTACAGGCCCAGCTGCTGCCACAGGCCCCAAATTCCTCCGAAGAGAGACATGGAGCAGTCGTGCCAACCCTACTAAAACAATCCCTGCTAATGCGGATTGCAGGACCAGCAACACTAATTCAGGAATCCAGACCGCCATCGCTGTCAAAACGATTCCAATCACTAACAGCGTCACCGGTCGGTGCAACCAAGGGACAAATAGTACAAACAGCCCGATCGCTAATACGATGCCCGAGACAACTAACAACAACGACCAGCGCTGAAAACTTGTAACTTCAAAGGTACCCACACTTCCAACCGTCGAAAATAAATATTGATTGAACTGGCCCACCGGCATTAACTGTTCGTCCACACCTGTCCACTGCTCTAACGATTGTTGGTTTAACGCCGCTTCCCGACTCCACCATAATCCAGTCCATTGCCAGACATGTTCAGCCGTCATCATTGCCGGAGATTTAAACAGATGACGGTCTGCTGCCATCACGATTTGCCAGTATGTTCTACCACTGTTGCGTGCTCCGATGACCTCCGGTAATTCGATCTGCAATCGCTGAGGCTCAATTCCAGAGCGTGTATACCAGGCTTCAATCCGATATTCATCTTCACGACGTTCGGACGCCAGGCGTAGTAATAATTGACGGTTACGGTTCAATACAATCTGGTCAAATGGAACCCGCTGGCCATTAACCGCCATAACCAAACTCGAAGAATCAAACCGGACGTCCATTGGAAACTGGATTCTTACAAAAACGTCATTCGTGCGGATAACCATCGCAACTCGCTCGCGACAACCTTGCTCAGTCAAAATGGTTTGCGCCCACCGTCTTTGAAGTTCCGTTGTATTTAAGGCTACATCGCGACGCAAACGCATTGCTATAGGAACCGATGTCGTGGGCTGAGTAGTTTTTAAATGCAGCAAATCAGCATGGATTGTACCTACTTCTGTACTGCGGTCCATTTGCCAGATATCATCAACTGCCTGACAGAAGAATACATCCTGAGTGTCCAGCGTTACTGCATTGCGCACTAATTGAATGCCGGGGTCGACTTCTGGAGCCACTAACAGAAAATTGACGGTCTGCGAAGAATCACTCAACAATTGAGGAAGTTGTTGTTGATAGTGTAAAACCAATCGAACTCGACCCCGATATTCCGATAACAAATCAACGGAAACCGCTTCTGTCTGTAAGTCAGATCGACGCTGATCATCGATGGAACTGGACGGTATGATAGACCAGGGCAATGCTAATAGATTCACTGGCTTGTCCTCCGTTTCATCCGGGTCTTCCACTTCCAGAAAAACACGAAGATTTTGAGGATTGCGCACGATCCCCGGCACTCGCAGTTTGACCTGCCTAATCGGTTCGTAAGCAATTTGGAATTCCAGAGTTTGTTGAAAACTTGCAAACTCTTCGTCGAGCCGAATTAAACTATGGGATGCCACTAACAGACTCCGCTGCCGCAGACGCAGGGCACCATGGAATTCCACCGGGCCGGTCAATTGCTGGTCGGGTCGTGCGTGGTAAATTAAAGGCGTCTGGCCACCCGTTAGATTTGTGAAAGCATCCAGGTCTTTCGAAGCCCCTAAGACCAACCCTTTCATCTCGTCGACTTTGGGCGTGATTTCAATGTTATCCGCACCCTGAATCACCACGCTGGCTACAGCCTGATTGACGGTCGCTGACCCAGCACCAGTTGCTGTAATTACAGGTGCTGGCAATCTCAACGGAATATCATTTTGGGCTGCTGTTAAATCCAAAAACCGGCGGGCTCGAAGTACAATGGCCAACTCACCTCGAGTTTCCTCATCGACCGTCATCAATGAAAATGTAACTTTGCCATCCGCTGTCTGAGAATCTACTAGCGTTAATGATTCCGTCTTGCGCTGAAATACCTGATCAAATTCCCAACCAGGGTACTCCATGGATAATTCGTATTGACCATTGCCCACATATTGGCAGTACAACTCCACCTCTAAACGTATTTCTGAAGCAGCGACTTTGAACAATAACTGCGGTTTGATCCGCAATTGGGTGGTTTGAGGACGAATCGTACCTGCGACGGTATAGGAAAGGTTGTAATATTCAAAAAACGCCACATTCGTCCGACTGGGTAGATCAGCCGGTAAAACGTCTGTTAGCGGATTACGACGGCGGACATCCCCACTAGCTTGCCACCAAACCGCCCAATTTGCATCACTGGTAATCAATAATGAACCGGATTGTTTAACCGTATCCACCACTTCAAATCCAGTAAACGAAACCACACCTTCTTTGGATGGCGACGCTGGCACCGCCGATTCTTCCGATGTTAAACCAGGCTGATAAAGTGCCTCCAATGAAACGGTCACTTGAGGTGCGGCACGGTTCATGACGACCAAAACACGTTGACGAAGGACACTGGGGTCGCCCGACTGCACCATTTCTGTGCCCGATACCGTCACTCGGTATTCCGGGTTAGGCAGATTGACCAATTGCATCGACGGAGGCAACAAAACTTCAAAACTGCTCACATTGGATCCCAGGCCATCCACAGTGACCTCACCGTGGGCAGTCATATTCTGCTTACCTCGGACATTAAACCGGGTTAGCACCTGAGCCTGCAAACGTGAAAACGGTTGGCTGTTGCTTTGCTCATTCGCACTCCAGCTAACCTGCAGATCCCCCCCCTGAAAATCAAATGCAAAGCTGGTTGAATTAGGATCCACAACCTTGGTTTGAACAGCCAATTCTGCCGGTGCAAACTGCGCTTTGGAGTATGGAACGATCAACGACGTGCAGCGACAACGGGTCGACGGCAAGTCTAATTGGAGTTGAGTAATTTGTCCCGCCTTGCGTAAGGGACGAATAATATCCAGCGACAGATTGTGAATGCTATCAGCAGAACCTCGAATCCATCCAACATGCCCTTGCTCAGCATCCCAGGTAACGAAAAAAGCACCCTGCCCTGTGTAACGAGGCGCCTGACGCATGACACTGTTCTTTAATTTCAAAGGGACTCGCGTCCATTGCCCCGGATTCTCCGCCACAATACGAATACGGTAATTAACCGTCAACATCGCATGCAATCGTGTCGCGCGCCCCGCTAGTAGCCCCTCTTCAATTGCATATGCCGGAGGAGTGTTGGGAGTCTCGATCTGATTCTGTAAGTTGTAAATCCTCAAGTACTCTTCCAACAACAGATTCGTCGCAACCTTCACAAACTCCCCATTCTTGTCTTTTAATAAATAGATTTCGGTGGGCGCTTGCCGGATGCCACCCTCGACGACCTCTTTGTCAGGCTGTGTCTCAACCTCATTTTGAGCCCATAGTGCCCCCGTACAGCTAAAATACAACACCATCGCCAGCACCATCGACCATGATCGATTCACGGGCAGACAGCAAAAATGTCGGGCTCCATAAACCATGCCATTGCCAAGAGGTGAGCTATTCGACGCCTTGGGGGCCGAGCCCTGTGCAGAAGGTGTACCCGTAGCTTGGAATGCCATAAAAAAACAACTGTAGAATAGAGGGAATATTCGAATAGGGTTGGTGCTTTCATTCTATAGCGATACAGCCCGTTATCAATGGAATTTGACCTTTTGGTCGCGATTTACAAGTGTTCGAAAACGGAAACGATCTGATTATGCAGATTACCGTTGCCCGCAGCGATTAATTGTGGCTTAATCAAATCCAACTCACTCGAATCCATAGCCGTTACAGTTCCCCCTGCTTCCCTAACCATCAATATGCCTGCTGCAATGTCCCAAATCTTCACACTGGTTGCCCAATACGCATCCAGGGAACCCTGGGAAACGTAGCACAAGTTTAAAGCCGCAGACCCCATGCGACGTAACGACTGACATTGGTATAACATCTCTACCCACCGTTCCACCTCCGCTGACCCCCGTGTAACTCCAGCAGAAAAGCTGGCAGCAACTAACGATTCACTGATCTTATCACAGCGACTGGCACTCAACGGTTGACCGTTACGATAGGCTCCCAACCCACTGGCTGCACTGTAACAGTCACCTAGAACTGGATCAAAAACTGCAGCAGCAACCGGTTGACCGTACCTCAGAACAGCAATCGATACACAATAACCAGGCAACTGATGCACGTAGTTAATTGTCCCATCCAACGGGTCCACCACCCAACAATACTCCAGTTGGGTTAAATCTGCACTGGCATCAACAATCCGATCACCCATAAGACCACTTTGGGTCAGATGTTCTTCTCCCAAAAACCAATCTTCACCACGGGCAGATCCAATCCTCTGAAAAATCTCTGTCTGTGAAGCGACATCTGCCTCCGTCACCAGATCCTTGGGTGCCTTTTCCACCGCCTTGATCGTACTTTGCATCTCCGTGAGTAGGTTGCCGGCAACTTGTGCCGCATCCACCGCTAGCTGTTGTAATTCCAAATAGTCTGTTGTTGGTACATTCACCGTTTTACACCTCTTGTTCCATTTTTGATCACGAGTGGAAACTACGTTTCTTCATCCTCAACAGGAGTATTTAGCCTCACCAAATGTCCACCATCCCCCCCTTTAATTAACTCCTACATCAACACCGACACCAAACAAATCGGGTGAACCGCAAAATCCGGAAAGCCCCCTTTTTACCCTATACGTATTCATAAATTCTCTGGTTTCATTGTTCAAAAATAACACGGTTGTACTTTGATCATGCGAGTTTTCCATTGTTCTAACTGGACACTCCAGTTCCGTTTGGTATTATCAAGTAAGATTCCTTTGCTATAGGGCGCCTCGTTTTTGGGGCTGCGGTGTTCCCAGTCATCATCTTAATCTTAAGGTTTTGGCTTCCGCTCTTAAGCCATTATAGCAATTGGCCTCTTCTCTGTTCCGGCCCCGTCGCGTCACATCCGTGATCGACGGGGTCTTTTTTGTTGATGCCTGTCGCTGAAGTACGGCCCGATTTCAAACACCTTTGCGGGTCGGCAGGTCTGTTCTCCTTGGTTGTCATATTCCAGCCGATGTCTCATAATTCACTTTCTCTGTAAACCCATCTGCCTTAACTCCTACCAACTGCGATCTCTCATGTGGAAGTTACATCCAGCCCACGCCATCCTGCAAAGCGAACCGTTAACCGCTCACATTAACATACAGAACCCGCTACGGGGTCTGTCGGAGATTACCGCCTTTCGACAGTCGCTACCCCATGGCACCCCGTTATGTCTTGATCTTGACGGAGCATCCCCGGACGAAACCAGAGTCGTGCTGGAGTCGTATTCACGCGGGCAGGATCTTATTGTTGCCTACGGACCGCAGGGAGATCATCCCGTCACTTCGACCGTGCTCTGGCATATCATGTCGAAAACCGATAAGGCTGCAGGCCTGGAGGTGGTGATTTCGCTGCAAACAGATCAACTGTACCAACCTGCCATCGCGCGCACTTACACCGAAGTCTCATGCGAAGAAATCCATCTGTGGAGCCCAGATGATAATTGGAGCTGTCCCATGGATACGGAGAGAGCCACGGCCGTTTTAGCATGTGTAGATGACCGCATCAGTTATCTGGAGATAGCTCATCCAACCAATAGGACCCGGTTTTCCATCCAGCGTGAAGCGGAATCCTTCCGCTGGGATTTTACCCTATTGGAGCAGGTGCTGGAAAAAGGTGTCATTCACCGAGCACGGCTGCAGGGTTGGTGGTTGGCGACGGAAAATGCTCAGCAGCTTGCCGATCAACTTATCGCCGCTTTTTCCAATTCACCGTTACCCTTGACGACCTAACCTATCAACTGTTGAATGACCTTCCCTCCCTGATCGGTCAAACGCACGTCAAGCCCTTTAAAAGGGTGCACAAATTGATGATGATCGAATCCAAACAGATGCAATATTGTGGCATGAAAGTCATTAACGTGGACAGGATCTTCGACGGGCGCCCAGCCAATATCATCCGTTTTCCCGATCACCTGTCCGCCTCGGATACCCCCACCCGTCATCCATAAGCTGTAGGCATAGGGATGATGATCTCGTCCGGTGTTTTGCTTATTGCCACCTCGGTTTTCACCAAGCGGCGTCCGACCAAATTCCCCGGCGCAGATAACCAGCGTTTCATCAAGCATCCCACGTTGTTTTAGATCCTTCACCAGAGCGGCCGCAGGTTGGTCAAGCATCCCGGCGTTGTAGGAAATTTCGGCATCCAAATTACTATGATGATCCCAGGAAGCGTGCATCAGTGTTACACATCGAACTCCCCGCTCCATGAGTCGCCGTGCGAGCAGGCAGTTTCTGGAGAACTGTTTGTAAACGTTTGCACCACCTCCGCGGAAGCTGTTTTTCTCAGGTTCCTTACGGTTCACACCATAGAGATCCAGAGTGTTCTGGGTTTCTGAACTTAAGTCCGTTAGTTCAGGTGCCGCCTGTTGCATACGAAAGGCAAGTTCATAGGAATTAATGCGGCTGGCAATCTCGGAATCCTGTTGTTTTTCCAATCGTTCACGATTCAGTAGATTGATTAAATCCAGTGACTCCTGTTGCATGCGACGAGTATAACCATGAGGAGTATTCAAATTCAGCACCGGCTCGCCTTCACCCCGGAATACCACACCCTCGTAGGTGGAAGGCAGGAATCCGCTTGTCCAGTTCGAAACTCCACCGGAACTCCCTCGACCAGCTGAGAGAACCACATAGGAGGGTAGCTCCATCGTTTCACTGCCCAGACCATACGTCAGCCACGAACCCAGACTGGGCCGACCAAATCGGGGAATACCGGTTGTCATCATCAACTGTGCCGGATGATGATTAAAGGCATCGGTATGCATGGACCGCACCAATGCGATATCATCCGCGCAGGAACCAATATGAGGCAACAAATCGCACAATTCCATTTGGCATTCGCCATGCTTTCGGAAAGTACGTTTACTGCCCATCAAGATGGCACTTTCTTTCTTAATGAAGGCAAATCGCACTTTATCCGTAAGTTCCTCGGGTAAGCTTTCCCCGTTTCTTGCAGATAGAATCGGTTTGGGGTCATACAAATCCACATGACTGGGCGCACCAGCCAGAAAAATAAAAATACAGCGTTTCGCTTTTGGAGCAAAGTGAGACGGTGTCAGAGCCAGAGGCCCCTTCTCCTCGCCCTGTAAAACCTGGTCCTGACTTAGCATTTGCGTTAATGCCAGTCCACCTAAACCACTTGCAGCGGAAGTAAAAAACTGACGTCTGCTTTGCGTTTGAATTTCTGCAGATAATTTCATTCTCCAAACCTTCCCGTAACAGTCACCCAACTCGATTTGTCGTATTACCATCCAGCCTGGTAATCGAACACATTATTCCTTGGTGATGAATTCGTCCAGATTTAACATGACTCGACTCAGCGCAACCCATCCGGCAGCCTCGGCAATAGAGTCCGTTTTCGCACGTGGCTGGTCTCCAACAATTTGTTTTGCGAGCTCCTCATCCTGTTCTGCCTGAGAAACCTGCTGTTGATAATACATTTCGACGGCATGAAATTCCGTTCGTTTGGGATGCCTTGCGAGACAAACCACAAACAAATAATCGATTCGTTGCCTTGTTAACTCGGCGGCATCATCCGCTGCGGGCACATCCTGCATCACACGACGACCAAGGTGTTGGGCACATTCGGTGAAGACCGTATCATTCCAAAGAGTTAAGGCCTGCATCGGTGTATTGCTGCGCGATCGCTGAGTAGTACACTGCGTCGAATCCGGTGAATCAAATGTCATGAGCATGGGATAGGGAGAGGTACGTTGAAAAAAAGTATATAAACCCCGCCGAAACCGATCCTCACCCGTGCTCGGGCTCCACTTGGCACTGTTGGCATAGGTCAGCGCAGCGTACTCACTGGGTTGCGGAGGCCGAACACTGGGGCCGCCGAGCTTACGACTCAATAAACCACTGGCATCTAACGCCAGGTCACGGATAATTTCCGCTTCAACCCGGCCACGCTGTTGTCGCGTAAGCCAAATATTATCCGGATCTTGCTGTGCAGTATCCGGTCGCCTTGCCGATTCCTGACGATAGACACTGCTATTCAGGATCAGCCGGTGCAGATGTTTCAAGCTCCAACCCTGACTGCGAAATTCATGAGCTAGCCAATCCAACAATTCAGGGTGGGAAGGCGGGGTTCCCTGCTTTCCAAAGTCATCGCTGGTCTCAACAATACCCGTACCGAAATATCGTTGCCAAATACGATTTACGGTTACACGAGCCGTAAGTGGATTGTCAGCGGACATGGTCCATTTTGCCAGATCCAGACGGTCAGGCAATTCTCCACGTTTCTCAACCTCCGGTAATGTATCAAAACCCCGTGTTTCAACCGCATCGCCTTTGGATAGAAAATTACCACGCAGGTGAATGTGTGCCTGCCGAACCGGGGCAACTTCAACCACACTTTGAGCCTTGGTCGGTGGGAGTGCAGGCGATTGGGACTTATGTTCACGTTCGGATTTTTGTAATTGTAAATATTGGGCATCTCTTTTCTTAAAGTAATCCAACAGCGTTTTCTGCTGGGCGTCATTTCTAGTGTCAG
>JAYZPA010000203.1:0-12173 GCA_036150515.1 Planctomycetota bacterium | reverse complement strand
CAAAGTCTTCGGGGGTGCTGACGATTCCACGACCAAAAACCTCCTGCCAAAACCGATTCACCGTGACACGGGCTGTCAACGGATTAACGGGATCCACAATCCATTGAGCTAACCCCATCCGATTGCCGGGTAAATCATCGTCAAAAGGATGTAAGGCTGACGGAGTTGCCGCAGTGACCTGTTCACCTTTTTTGTCATATTCGCCTCGCATCAGGATATTGGCCATCGCCTGAGAATTTGGCTTTTCAACCTGCACATGAGTAATCGGACTCCGGGCATCGATGGCCGTTCTTTCCTGTTCAAGGTCTAAGATAACCTGCTGTAATTTTGAGTATTCAGGGTCATGTTGATACAGGTAATGGTTCAATAATGTTTGATTCTGTTCTTTCGTTCGATCTGCCTGAGCCGTTGCAAAAATAGCCTGTAACGGTGCAACTTCAGCGATCGTCCGTACTTCCGACACGGACAGCTTACGATCGTATAGCCGAACGTCCTGGAGATTACCTCCTTCCAATACGGCCGATTGACTTCTCTGGCCGATGCGTAACGGTGTTTTCGTGCGGATGGTCGCATCGGGCCTGATCGTATTGGTATTTACAGTCAGTTTCCGTTGCTCTCCATCAACGAATATCCTGATACCATCCGGGCTTGCGGAACCGTCGTAGGTAACAAATACATGCTGCCACGTACCCGCCTTCAGGGCTGCACCGGTGGTCGAGACTTTAATGGCATTGGCAGGCCATTCCTGAATCAGGTGTACGGAAAATTCCCCGCCACCAAGGAATAGATCCCAGCCCCGAAAAACAGCCTGTTCGTCCATGCGGGCGATAATGCCGGCACTCGCTTTTGCATTGGCGACCCGTACCCAGGCACCATAGCTGAATGACTGATCTTTTTCAAAATCTCCGGTTTCACCTAAATCAAAGGTAGCCCCGGTTTGAATCACAGGCGCCGATGCGGTCCGCCCGTCAGCAACCCAGGTCACCTTGCCGGTGGCCTTAATTTTCGTCACTTCGGCTACTTGATTTGAAACTTCATTTCCGGTTCCTTCATTCAGCGGTAAATTGACAATCAGCCCTTCCCGCGGTACTTCCAGTGGAACCTTTTCCTGCTCCGTAACATCCAGCCATTTGTTAAATCCAGCCTGAGCGAGGTGTTGCCGAGCATCACGAGCTTCAACGGCAACCGCGATTTCATCGGGTATTGCTTCCGAGCGCACCCGGTCTTCCTCCAGCGGAACTTTAATCACCGGACCGCGTCCGTCTTTGATGTTGCCATCTTTAGGGCCCTGGGTTGTATTTCGAAAAAAAGCGGCCAGTGAATAGTAGTCCTGCATGGTAAATGCATCAAATTTATGATCGTGGCATTGTGAGCAGTTCGTCGTGAGTCCCAGATAAACCCAGCCAATCGTCTGCACGCGGTCTGCGGCATAGTTCGCCAGATTTTCTTCGTCAATCGTACCGCCTTCATTCGTCGTGATATTACACCGTTGGAATCCCGTTGCAACAAGCTGATCTGTCGATGGTTTGGGCAACAGGTCACCCGCAATTTGCTCAACGGTGAATTGGTCAAATCGCTGGTTGGCATTAAACGAGCGAATGACCCAATCGCGGTAAGGCCACATTTCGCGGTAATTATCAAAATGCAGACCATGGGTGTCACCATAGCGGGCCGCATCGAGCCAATACCGGGCTCGGTGTTCGCCCCAGGTTTCCCGTTGCATGAGCTTATCAATCCACTGCGAAAGAACTTCCTCTTTATGAGGACGATAGGATGCTACGAAGGCATCGACATCCTCGGGGGCTGGAGGTAAACCGGTAATGTCCAGATGGATACGTCGAAAAAGCTGTGCCGGCGCTGCTTCGACCGCCGGGGATAACCCGGCTTGCTGTAGTCGAGCCAGAACAAATCGGTCAATCTCATTCTTGACCCAACTCTTCTTTCGGACTCGTGGCAAGTCCTGTTTCCGCGGCGCGATCAGTGACCAATGCCGCTGATACTCAGCACCCTCGGCAATCCACTGCCGTAAAATTTCCTTCTCTTTTGAAGTCAGGTTCTTTTTCAGTGCGGGTGGCGGCATGACAACGTCCGGGTCATCTGACCCAATACGATAAATGAGGTCACTTTTATTCGGTTCACCGGCAACGATCGCTCCAAAATCGATCGCGGTTTCACGCTGGTCCAGTCGTAGATCCGCCTTGCGGGCCGCGCTATCCGCACCATGACAGGCAAAACAGTTTTCTGCCAGAATAGGCAGTACATCCCGATTGTACTGAAGCGGTTCTGCTGTATAACCCACACGGATCATCGACATGACAAGCATGATGACGACCAGGACTGGCAACCTGCGTGAATGGGTTAAACAAGTTCTCTTGCGGATACAAAACATCATCTCGATCTTTCCTTTGCCTATCTCCATTTAAACAAACGGCAACAGGCGTTGTGACTTTCCCGCCGGATGGCTACTGCCTCCGTAATCCCTACCACTGATATTTTATACTCGGTTAACTATATCTGGCCATCTCTGAAGAGGACCTTTTCCTGTTTACTGTCAGTAAACACTCCAATCTTGGCGGTTATTGCCGGACTGAATTTGGTGGCACGGCAAATCATCTCTCATGCATCCTCATTGTCTTCGAGCGCCCACCGATTTTGATACAATAAAATAGCTTTACAGTACTTCTATCCTTATATGGTTAAACGCTGATTCTATGAAAAATCCTCTACACATTCTCCGTTATTACACCTGGCTTTTGATGGTAGGCGTTATTAGTTCTATTCCAATAATCAGTTGGGGCGAGGACACCAACGCCCCGGGACTAAAAGTATTGATGGTCACCGGAGGCAGTAGTCACGATTATGACAATCAAAAAGGAATCCTCGCAAAAGGGATCTCGGCACGCGCAAATGTCCATTGGACGATCGCTCATCAGGGCGGTAAGGATCGCAACCAGATGATTGAGTTATTCAAATCTCCGGACTGGGCAGCCAAGTACGATATCGTGGTACACAATCAGTGTTTTGGTGGAGTAACGGATGTGGCATTTGTGGAACGCGTAGCGCAGGCGCACTATGCCGGTACACCTGCCGTTATTATTCACTGTACCGTTCATAGCTATCGACATGCCAAGACCGATGCATGGCGCAAAGTGGTTGGGGTGAGTTCGTTCAGCCACGAAAAACATCGTCCCCTGGCAGTTCGGAATCTGCAAGCCAAGCACCCGATCATGCAGGGATTTCCGGAAGTCTGGAAGACCCCCAATGGAGAGCTTTATAAAATTGACAAGATGTGGCCTAACTGTAAAGCGCTGGCAACCGCATTTGGTGAAGACACTCAGAAAGATCATACCTGCATCTGGACGAACATGGTTGGCAAGGGAAAAGTGTTTGGTACGACGATCGGTCATCACAATGAGACGATGAGTACCGACATTTATCTGGATCTCGTTACCCGCGGCATGCTCTGGGCCTGTGATAAACTGGATGCCTCCGGCCAGCCCAAACCGGGCTATGGACCACCCGTGAAAGAATAACACGCATGTCCTGAGAAACAGGAAGGGGGGTGCAAAGCCGTTTGACGTAGGTGAAAACGTGACTGCCGCACTATAATACCCCCCCCGGATTTTCCCTTCCATTCTCTTCGATACCTGCACACCGTGATCCCATTTAAATATCGACCTGATATCGATGGCCTGCGAGCCGTTGCGGTACTGCTGGTACTGTTCTTTCACACCGACTTTGGCTTCTCCGGTGGTTACGTCGGGGTCGACGTATTCTTTGTGATTTCTGGTTTTCTGATCACTGGCCTGATCGTCAAGAACCAACAGAAAGATCAATTCAGTCTGGCCACTTTTTGGGGACGTAGAATACGCCGGATTGTTCCAGCCGCCTTTGTCGTCGTCGTTGTCACGCTGTTGGCAGGTGCCTGGATCCTGTTGCCGGCCGACTACGAACAGCTTGCTGAATCCACGATCTACCAGCAACTCATGCTCGCCAACGACTTCTTTTATCGCAACCTGAACTACTTTGACGGCCCATCGGAAACCAAAGCGTTACTTCACACGTGGTCGCTGGCAGTCGAAGAACAATTCTATTTGGCCTTCCCCCTGTTATTAATTTTGCTACGTCGCTTTTCCGCGCGTGCATCCGCCATCACGCTATCCATTCTCGCGCTCCTTTCATTCAGCTACAGCCAATGGGCTGTTGCCAGTCAGCCCTCCGCTGCTTTCTTTCTGCTGCCATCACGCATGTGGGAGTTATTGATCGGTGCCATCCTGGTTTTCGTACCCGCTCCCAATCCCGCTTCCAGCGGGAAGGCTCGCTTCCACTGCGAGTGGATGGGGTTCCTGGGACTGGGTGGAATCGTAGCCAGTGGCATCCTGTTTAATTCCAGTACTCCATTTCCGGGAATGGCCGCACTACTGCCTTGTGTCGCAACGGCATTCGTCATTTATAGTAATGTTCATTGTTTAACGACGGCCGGAAAAATACTGTCCAACCAATCCATGATTTTCATAGGACTCATTTCTTATTCGCTCTATTTATGGCACTGGCCCATTCTTGCCCTCGCCCATTACCATTTTGGGCATACGTTAACGTTCACCACTCAAATAACCGCTCTGTTGCTAAGCTTCTTCTGTGCCTGGCTGTCCTGGCGTTTTATTGAGACACCGTTTCGGCAGGGCTTTAAAAAAACCACGTTGCCGCGAACGGTCGCCATCACCATAGCCTGTGCAACCTTGCTCATTAGCGTCTCCGTCTGGATCGATCACACCAAAGGGCTTTCCTGGCGATTACCTTCCCATGTCTATCAACTCATTCAGGACAACGATGTCCCCAAACGGTTTCGCTGTACGACCGAACAGGTTCGCAGCGGAGAGCTGCCGGTTCTGGGGTTCCGTCCATCCGCCGGCGAACCTGTTGACTTTATCGTTTGGGGTGACAGCCATGCGATGGCCACCGGTACTCTTTTTGAAATTCTGGCAACCGAGTATCAACAACACGGGCGTATGGCCGCCCGATCTGCCATTGCACCCCTGATCCAGACATGGCGCACAAGCACCCATCGTGAAGCACCTCGGTGGAATGACGAAGTATTACAGTTTATCCAACAGCACAACGTGCCTCACGTGTTTCTGATTTCACGCTGGGCTGTTGGAATTGAAGGACGGCCTGACGGAGATTTATCATCGCTGATTTCTAATGAACACACGGAACTCCGATCCCGTCGCGATGCACGGCAGGTTTTCCAGCAGCAACTGCAACAGACGTTACAGGAACTATCACAGGCCGGCACCCATGTCTGGATCATCCAGCAGGTTCCGCTTCAGAAATCCAACCCGGAACATTTAGTTGTCCGGGCGGCACTGGCAAACATGGGAATCCCGACAGGCGTATCTTTGACAACGCATCAACAGCGACAGGAACATGCAAACCGCATTATCCATCAGGTTGCAGCAACCATGCCCAATGTGACCGTTCTTGACCCGGCCCGGGTCTGTTTTGACACAAACGAACAATCTATCCTGGGTGATCAGCAGGGTGTGTTTTATGCGGACGACGATCACCTGTCTCCCCACGGCGCAGAAATTCTGCTGCGCCCTTTATTGGAACCGGTATTCAAAGCGTTTGGGGAACCAAATGACGAGTGAGCCAAAGGCAACTCCGACTACATCGGCTTGAGCACGTGTTATAATAGATTCATCCCCGTTACTTTCCTCGTCGGAGACTATCGTCTTGGCTCGCCTCCTGATCCTCTTGCTGTCAATTTCAGTTGTTTCCTGCACAGTACCGTCTCTTGCAGCTCAGGATGACCTCCGTGTCCGCAGCGGACTACAGGCACTCTATACATTCGAAGACGGAAAGGGCGACATCATTCATGATCGATCCGGAGCAGGTACGGCGCTTGACCTAAAGATTGCGAACATGAATGCGATCCATTGGCTCAATGGTGCCTTACAAATCCAAAAGCCTACATTCATTCGTTCTCTCACAAACGCACAAAAGATCACCCAGTTTACAAAACGCACACGGGGTCTGAGTATTGAAGCGTGGGTCATTCCAGCCAACAACCGGCAGGACGGGCCAGCGCGAGTGATTACGCTTTCAGGTAATCCCAGCTCGCGAAATTTCACGTTAGGTCAGGACGGTGATCATTATGATCTTCGACTGCGGACCACAACGACAACGACCAATGGGATGCCCTCCACACCCGCACCTGCAGGCACCGCCACCCCAAAGCTAACCCATATCTTGTTCACTCGACATCCCAATGGCACGGCACGCATTTTTATTAATGGTAAACCACAGGTAACCGCTCAAATCAAAGGTGATTTTGGCAATTGGGACGACAATTTTTCCCTGACTCTGGTCAACGAAGTTGGCGGGGACCGGCCCTGGCTTGGCACGCTCCATCTGATTGCAGTCTATAGCCGCCCTTTAGCGGATCTGGAAGTAAAGCAGAACTTTGACGCCGGTCCTAATGCAGCCACCGCCGCGTTACTCGCACAACAAAAACATGAACAGTTCTTCGAATCGCGGATCGCACCCCTGTTTGCCAAGCACTGCCTCCAGTGCCATGACGCCGTCAACCATAAAGGCAAATTAGATCTCTCTCATAAACAAAATGCATTTTCCGGTGGTGAAAGCGGCAAAGTGATCGTCCCTGGTGACCCGAAAAAGAGCCTGTTGCTCGACCAAATCATTTCAGGAGACATGCCGGCCGAAGGAGATCCCCTAACCGATGAAGAAAAAAATGACATCCATCAGTGGATTCAGAATGGAGCCGTCTGGACAGTCGATGTGATTGATCAGGCACTGTTTGCCAACCATCGACCCACAGAAATCTGGCTACAGCGTCTCACCGTTGACGAATATATCGAAACGGTCAAACAGTCCTTAGGGGTGGATATTGCCAAGGAAGCTCGTCAGCAACTACCGCCGGACATCCGAGCAGACGGTTTTAGCAATACCGCATATAACCTCAATGTCGATCTGAAACACATAGAGACCTATTCAGACCTCGCAGAAAAAATCGTGCAACAGATGGATATTCCGGGATTTGCATCCAGGTTTTCCAAAAGCCGCAGTCTGTCGACGGATAACACGATGCGGCAATTTGTGGAAAAAATGGGAACCTGGATTCTCCGCGGACCACTCGATGAACGAGAAATCTCTATCTACAGCGGCATCGCCACAACGATCGCCAGTGCGGGAGGTACCTACGACGAAGCCGTTTCACTTACGATCGAAGCCATGATTCAATCCCCCCGGTTCCTCTATCGAGTAGAACATCAACGAGGCGATGGATCCACGTGGCCCGTTCATGATTATGAAATGGCATCGCGGATGAGTTACATTCTGTGGGGTGCCCCTCCAGACAAAGAACTCTTCAAAGCTGCGGAGGCGGGACAACTGCAACAGACATCCAGCGTCATCGCCCAAATCCAGCGCATGTTAACTCATCCACTTGCCAAAAAACAATCAGCCCGTTTCATTACCGAATGGCTGCATTTAGATCGACTCACGAACCTTCGTCCCCATCCGCAACGTTTTCCACTCTGGAACAATGCACTTGCAAAGGACATGCGTCAGGAATCCATCGCCTTCTTTCAGGAGCTCGTCTGGCAGCAAAAACGACCTTTGTCCGAACTATTTAATGCCCAGTTCACCTACGCAACGCCACAACTTGCTGAATTTTACGGTTTGACACCCACAGGCGACGGTCTTGTTCGTTACGACCTGAGTGACGTCCCGGAGCGCGGCGGCATTCTGACGCATGCCAGCACGCTGACGATCGGTGGCGACGATGCTTCCATGGTAACCCGCGGGCTTTTTGTGTTAAATGATGTCCTCCGCGGAGCCGTCAACGATCCTCCTCCCGGACTGGATACAACGCCTGTCCCTGCCGCAAAAGGTCTGTCCCAGCGGACCATTGCCGAAAAACGAATTGCCAACACATCGTGTCGGGGTTGCCATTCGAAATTTGAACCACTCGCTTTCGGACTTGAAAAATTCAACGGAATCGGAGCATTCAGTCACCGTGACGAACATGGCAATCCGCTGCGTGCCAACGGCGAAATCCTGTTCCCCGGAACGGCCAGGCCCGTCACCTATCAGTCAGCCGGCGAACTCATGGATTTGTTAGCCAACCATACGCGCGTTCAGGAAACCATCACCTGGAAACTAACCCAATTCGCCTTAGGCAGACCACTCGGTGCTTCCGACGTACGCGTTTTAGATCAAATCCATCAGACCGCCTGGAAAAAAGGGGGTACGTATCAGGAACTGATGACCGCCATCCTGACTAGTGATCTTATCATGCTCACTCAAACTCAAACCAAATAATTCAATTTCACGGTTTCCACCCTGTTAAAAACAATTCAAAATATAATTTAGCGTTACTGGTTATTCGCAAACCAAAGGAAAATTAACGATGTCCGGTATGTCAATGAATCGCCGTACGTTACTCAAGGGCATAGGCTCCGTCTCCATTGGGCTACCGCTGTTGGAAGAGATGTTCGAGCCGGTATCCGCGGCAACGAAGCCGGAAATTCCCGTCCGTGCATTTAACCTTTTCTTCGGCTTGGGAATCCCGGCACCCCTGCAAACCGAAGGGTTTGATGATGTACTGGAACCCTTGAAACCGCTGGCCGATAAACTACTGATCATGCGCAATGTGAATCAGCTGCGATGTGATGAAAATGGTATCAATGCACATTATGACGGCGCGGCCGGAGCTTTTACGGCAAGTGCCCCTGATGGTGAAGCACGTTCCGGTGGAGCATCCATTGACCAGTTAGTTCGCCAGGCTCATTATCCGGACGGGCAACCTAAAGGGATCGTCCCCACCTTAATCGGCGGCACATTTTTTCGACGTAGCCGCGTCGGTCGTTATGTCCATAGCTATAACAAAAATGGAACCGTCGCCGCCACGATCCAGGAAAAACCCCGGGACCTGTTTGCGCGTGTTTTTGGATCGGTTACTCTGGCCAGTGAGAATCAGGATGCCCGCCGAAGGGCACTCAAACAAAGCGTTTTGGATTCCGTAATTGATGACTTCCGGTTTTATACCGGTGACCGGTCTCCACTGGGTGCCAGATCGAAATCCCGGGTCGCAGACCATCTGGATCGAATCCGGGAGTATGAACAACGAGCTCTGGCTCTGGACGTTGATCCCAATGCACCTAAACGACCTCTGCGATCCGAGATTCCACATGGTGGTGCATCCGATCCAGGTGGCCAGGGAATTGATATTACCCTGGAACAACTCTCAACCGAGTGGCGACTCATGGCCGACCTGTATGCACTCGCCATCCAAATGGATCGCGTTCGCTTTGGATCGCTTACATTTTTGGCCGCCGGGGAACGAATCCGACTAACGGGTGACTATCAATTCAACGGCAAACACCGCTGGACGTTTGACGATGCAAAACAACATAATGCCAGTGGAGATCAGGGCTGTAGCCATGAATGGTGGCACAAGTTTAACGAGAATAAGAAAAACGAAGCGCTGCGAGCCCATGCTCACATGAAAATGCGCGAAATTGCATACTTCCTGCATCGAATCAATGATCAGGATTCTCTCGAAGCGAACGACCGTACCATCATGGAGAATTCCATGATCACTATCTCGACCGAATCCGGAGACGGTCGGCATAACGATGTTAAACGAGAGTTGTCCGGTGTATTCCATGCCATTACAGGTGCCAATGGTCGTTTTAAATCCGGAGAAATCATGGATGTTGGAGCCGAAGGGATCGACGTCTATAATACGATGCTGGAAACCATGGGAGTACCTGATTCACTGGGACCCTCCGATCGTGAGACACAGTCCATTGATGCAATCCGATCCTGATGGATCATCCTTGCAGCCAACCCTGATCGTTACTCTTGGTTAGAAATACAAAATGGATGCGTTCCGTTCATTTCCACCCCCTTGGACCACCCTCTGGGATTTTCAGAATCCCGGTGATACGGAACAAAAACTACGGGACCACCTCTCCGAAACGGAACAGGACCGTCCGGTATGTTATCAAATCGAAGTCCAAACGCAGATTGCCCGCAGCCTGGGTCTGCAGATGAAATATGCCGATGCACATCAATTACTCGACCATGTTGAATCGGAACTGGAAGTCTGCGGGCAGCGTACCTGTATTTACTATTTACTTGAACGTGGCCGAGTCCATCAATCTTCCGGAGAAAAAAACATCGCCGTCGGGCTGTTTGAACAGGCCATGGAACTATTTCAAAAAGGTCTCCAATTTCGGCTTCAACAGGGGTGGACTCCCGAAACCGTAATCGCATTATGGACGATTGCTCATACACAGCGCAAACAAGGAAAACTTGATGACGCATGGAATACACTCACGCAAGTCGCTCAGCGGTGGCACGATCTCGGTGAACAACCCGATGGATATACGTGGGAAGAGCAGGCCGAATGTCTGCTGGCACAAAACAAAATGTCCAAAGCTCAACCCTATTTCCAAAAAGCATGGGAAATACTCAGTGGCGATGAATGGCTTTGTGCCAATGAAAACTCGAGGCTGGAAAGACTAAGACAACTTGCTGGTCAAAACGGAGTGTGAACTCCCATAAAATCCATCCTCCCCGCCATGCGGGTCGAATCAGCTTGTCGTTGTAACCACTAATAAGTAGAATCCAAGGTACCAAGCAGCAATCCAAACAGATTCTTGACATTCGCAACCCTCTTACTTGATTTGGACTCATAAAAATTAAATTACTGACTATTTTTTGTTCGATTGCGCTGTTAACCTCTCCTGCTTTTACACAGGATGAATCCATCGTCATTCAAGTAACCGGCGAACAAGGTGCGTTTACATCAACACTGCCATCTGCGGTTTTTTACACGGTTCAGAGTGGCGGTGGTCAGGTGCTAAACGCATCACCCACGACTTACTGGGGCCGCAGTTCACCGGAATATCTGTTGATGATGAAACAAATCCAACAGGAATTGGCCCTGGACGACGAACAGATTGAAAAAATCAACGCGGCGCGCAAGGATATTCAAAAGAGACGGCAGGAACTCTATAAAAGCGCTACTGACATCGATCCGGAAAAACGACGCGAATTCTACCAGGAAATGACCACCATACATCAGGAACTGCTGGAAGAACAAATTAGTCAGATCCTCCTGCCAAAACAAAAAAATCGACTGGAGCAGATTCAGACCCAAATGCAGATCCAGTCGCAAGGAGCCTATGCCTTCCAGAATCCCCAGCTCGCCAAATTATTAGGAATCACGGAAGAACAATTGAAGTCACTGCGTGAAAAAAATCTAGCCTCGCAACGTGCACTCGCGTTGGAGTACCAAAAAATGAGACAGGCAGCGCAAATGGAGATCCTGGGGGAAGTACTAACCAGAGAACAACAAAAGACGCTTGAAAAAATATCCGGGGAAAAATTTGAATTACAGCCCGCGCAGCGCAGTAATTTCAACGTGTTGCCCGCAGGAACGAAATCAGCATCGGAAAAAAAGTAATCTCCTCCCTAACCTCATAGAGAACCATGAATTCTGCCGTATTTAAAATGCTGCTCGTTCTGTCATTCATCCCCGTCACGGTGAACGCCGAGTCGTCTCCTATCGATGCCTCCATTCAAAACGCCTTGCCCTACATTCAGCAGGAAGCGCAAACCTGGATCGATCAGAAAAAATGCGTCTCCTGCCATCAGGTTCCGTTTGGCTTGTGGAGTACGCACGTGGCTAAAAATGCCGGATTCCAAATCGACAAAGAGCTTTTCGAAACCCAGACAAAATGGTCACTCCAGTTCTGTGATACGAATGTCACGGACAAAACCAAAAAACGCGATGGCGGTGGAACGGATACAACTTATCAAATAATACTAAGTGGCGTTTCTGCTTCCGATGCGACCGTCACCACCTCACTGGCAAATCTACTGACAACTTTTCAGAAAGCCGACGGTTCGTTTAAACCGGGGGGACAGTTACCTGGACAAAAACGGCCACTGTTGGAAACCACGCATGTCTCCACTGCCTGGGCTGCTTTGATGTTTCATGATCTTGCCTTGGATGAACACCAGAAGACACTCGACAAAGCCGTAAAATTTACGTTAGGTGACTTTACCGGACAAACGACCGAATGGATGGCAGTTCGAGCATTGCTTGAACAAGAATTTGGCGGTCAGCAGGAGTC
>JAYZPA010000202.1:0-5674 GCA_036150515.1 Planctomycetota bacterium | reverse complement strand
TGTACCGATTTTCAACCGTGAACGTACCGCCGCCGGGACGCGTTGTGGGTTTTACAACGAAATGGTGATGCACAACCGGAGCCTTTAGACGCCAAAAGTCATGGCCGCTAATATCACCGAATGCCAGCCAGATGCCAGGGTGCATGGTGGCGTGATCCTGTGAATCGCCCGGCTGTGGTGGATGATTGCGAGTGACCTGAATCGAGTTGGGCGCGTGGACGTGTGAGAAAAACGGGCGAGTGATTGTGTCGTCTGCAAAAACATACCTAGCAAAGGTCTTGTCACCAATATGGATTGCAAGGTGGTTGGTTTGTAGGTCGAAATGAACCGCTGGTGGATCGGCTGCCTGAAGGTTGCATGTCATAAAAATAAGAAAAACAGCAACCGCGGGGGTTCCCGGCTTTAACGTTGTGTGAGACATAGACGTTATTGTTCCCTGGGGATGGCCCAGTGATCCTGGCGGTATTCACGGCCGGTGAGGTTGTTCGCGTCCTCGTCGCCGATAATTTGTTCGGTTTGAGGGTCAAATTGAAACCCTCGTCCTACGCGTGCCGCGATGTTCCCCAGATGGCAGAGGGTGGCTGAAAGGTGCCCGACTTCAATTTCGGCACGCAATTCATCCTCCCCCCGAATCGCATCGATAAAATTCTGGAAATGATTGGAGACAACCGGGCGTTCGGAAGGGATCGGTTTAGGTTGATTGCGGTTGTCAAATAGTTTCAATATGCCTCGCTTGCTTACCAGCATCCAGCCATCGGTTCCGTAAAACGCATTGCCGTTGTCGACGCCTTCCAGTCCGTAACGCGACCACAATCGCATTTCAAAAACAAGTTGCCGTCGGTTCCCTATGGCACCGTCACCCGGATAATCGAAACAGACGTACTGCGTGTCCGGAAATTGCTGATCGTCGTCAAAGGCAAATTTTCCACCCACGGCTGCAACCGAGGTTGGATGGGTGGTTACACCCAGCCCCCATCGTGCGATATCCAGTTCATGTACACCATCATTGCCCATGTCCCCGGTGCCAAAGGCATGCCACCAATGCCAGGTGTAGTGGTGTCGGTTCGCCTGATAGGGAACCATGGGTGCGGGGCCGACCCACATATCGTAATCAAAACCTGCTGGTGGTTCGGAAGGTGCCGCCTTTCCTATTTCACCCCGTCGCTGCACGTTCCATGCCTTGGCTGTCAGTACGTCACCAATGGCTCCATCTCGCAGTAAATGGATGGCCTGCACAATCAAATCATGAGAACGGCTTTGGGTGCCGTGTTGGATCATGCATTTGTTGCGGCGCGCGGCTTGTACCAATATCCGCCCTTCACGTACGTTGTGCGAACATGGTTTTTCAACGTAAACGTGTTTGCCTGCATTGGCAGCAAGGATGGCAGCCGGGGCGTGCCAGTGATCCGGTGTAGCAACGACGACGGCGTCCACCGACGCGTCGTCCAGTGCGATCCTGAAATCCGAGACCGGCTTTGGGGCATTAGAAAGGGATCGTACGGCGTTCGCGGCACGACCCTGATCCGGGTCACATACATAAGCGATTTGGACACCTTCGAATTTAGCGAAATCACGTATAACCGAGGTCCCCCGTCCGCCGCAACCGATCAAGGCAAGTCGTATTTGTGCAGTCGCGGAATTGGCGGCTTTCACGGCAAGCGTGTTGTTCGCAACGACACCTGCGATCCCCAGTGATGTTGTTGTGATAAATCGACGGCGATTGTCCTGAAACATGGGGCCCTCCGTTGAGTCCTGCTGATGAATTGTTGGATGGATGAGTTTAGGTGAGTTGCGTTTAATGGTCCGCGGGAGGCGCCATTTCCATTTCCGGGGCATAATCCATTTCGTCATCGTACCATTCGTGTTTGGTGCTGGTAGATGTATCGCCATGGCCGTGATCATAGTCGTTGTAAGAGGATTGGCTCGTGGCAAAGAACAGGCCAATCGCCAAAAACACCAGTGCAGCAAACAGAACGAATGCCCAGAAGAGCGTCATGATGAATCCCAGAAGATGTCCCGTTTGTGTCAGGGCCCGACCCTGATTGTCCATGACACCTGCATCCATCGCTTTTAGATCCCGGCGTCCGGTTATCCATGCAATGGGACCAAACACAATGCCAAAAAATCCACCGACGAAACTGAGCACTCCAAAAGTGATGACAAAAATACCCCGGTGAGGCCTTAATTCGGCTTGCGGTTCATTGCTCATCGTGACCTCCGGGTGTCTTTGAATGGTAAAATGTTGATGAGTGTTTGTTTGTCAAAATAATTTGTCAGGACTAAGTTATTATAGAACAACGGGGAACGGATAACCAATCAACGAATGTCATTCGCCACCCATGAAACGGGATGCTGGACTTGCACGCGGGGAATGGTATAAGTGCGTATGTAAACGCATCGTGCTGCAGCGCCTGGATTAGCGATGATGTCGTCGGCAGGAGATTCGCGGCAAGCACAAATACGGAACGGAACAACCATGAGCGCCCCTGGCAACACCCGTCGTGATTTTCTTCGTATGGGAACGGCTGCGCTGGCAGGATTGCAGGCCGGGCAGTCTCTCTCAGTTGCAGGAGTCGGGCAGGCAGCGGACGTTGAAGTGCTCAATCCCCAAATGCGTGTTCCGCTCTCATTTATCATTGATGACTCAACGTGTCTGGTGAACATGGGGCACTACTGCATGCCGCAGTTTGCCGCTGCCTGGCCCGATCGTCGTGAATACAAGAAGCCGTGGCAAACCTGGCCGCGGGAAATCCCCGATTCGTTTGTGCGGGAATTTGGTGAGTGGTCTGCCGGTCAGGGGGTGAAAGGAAAATACAGCATCGTTCCGTATCCCGCCTGTGTGGGCTGGGTGGATCGGGAGTTGCCGGGCTGGTCACGAAAACAGCTACAGGATAGCCTGAGTCTGGTTCGTGACCTGATGGTTCCCAACTGGGATATTCATCCGGAAATGATCACCCATACACGCGTGATTGACCTGAAAACGGGCCGACCGATTCAGGAAATCAGCCCGGCGACGATGGAAAACTCGTATCCGCGTACCAAAAAGAGTGTCGATGAGTTAACGGCCTATTTGGCCTATGCTCTGCGCATTCTGAAAAACTGTGACCTCCCCTGTGAGGGGGTGACCACTCCGGGGGGCTTTGGCAATCTGGTCAAGAGCGAATTATCATTGGCCGTCCATGAAGCTGTTCGTGACGTGTATGGCAGCGAGTTGCCTCATTATTTCAAATATGTGGTTAGCGGTGATGAAAGTGCTCAACCCCAACTGGAACATGTAAGGGGTTTGGATAGTTCAGATCCGAAAGTTACCGTGAATGTACCCGCGTGTACCGGAGACTGGTTCGGTGGCTGGGACGGGGATCGGGAAAGTGAAGGTGATCGATATGCCAATCAGGATGCGACGAGTGGGCGGATGGTGGAATTGATCAAACGCGGTGAACCTGCCGTGATGCTCTGTCACTGGCCGGGTATGTATACGCAGGGTACGAAGCAGGGTTATTCTGCTTTTAAAAAAGTCGTAAAGGCACTGAACACAAATTACAGGGATGAGACGATCTGGATGAAAATCAGCGAAATTGGTCGCTATTGGACTGCCCGGGAGCTAACGAAGATTAAGGCTGAAAATCACAGGATCTCATTTCAGGCACCGTTTGGGACTCCCCGGTTTACCGTGCGCGTTCCCCTGCCGATGACGGCAGCTCCGAGACTGATGATTAATCAGGTTCCTCTGCCACTGCAATCGGTGAAATCGCCTCGGTTGCTGCAAAGCGGTACGTGGTGTCCGGATCAGGACGGGATGGTTGTCTGTTTTGACTTACCACGGGGTGAGTCCGAGATTCGATGGTAAATGCGAAAACATTGAACGCCGGGTGTCTATGAGTAACCATGTTTTGTTGAATTTGTTGAGTGTGATTTTGGCCATCGTCGCCGTGGTTGCAACGGTGGTGGGTGCCTTTATGGGATTTGACAAATCCCTTTGGCCCCTCGATGGTCGTATTCTGTATGTGGGTCACCTTGCCCATGTGCTGGTAATTCCAGTCAGTGCCACCATTTTTATCAGGGGGTGTAAAGCCAACCCACGAACCCATGCGGGATGGCTGTTCATTCAGGGAGCTATTTTTGTTTCGGCTCTGGTCACAGTCATGCTAATCTATCAGGGCATGTTTAATTATGGCTGGTGGCCATCCTGAGCGCCCGTTGAGAATGGGACGAAGACGAATCCATGCTTGTGGCTACCCTGCTTCAGTTTTCTGATGCCCCGCCGAATTTATTGTGCGGTGGGCATGAGGTACGGTAGGATGATGAGGTAAAGTGTCCCCAAGGGATTGGTAGTTTTTATAGGCTCAAATAACAGGGTTTAGGTGCAATGTCCGATGCTAACTCAACAGATGAGTCATGGTGGCCCATTATTGGCGGCATTATTGCTGTGGGGGCGGTGATCTATTTTTTCCGCCTCATTGTACTTTGTGCCATGTGGATTCTGTGTGTAGGTGGGGGAATCGGATCCATCGTTTTAGCCACGATTGCCTATAACCGTTTTCAACCGCAAACAGAAGAGGATGTTGTCGACAAAGATCTGGCTATGCGAACGGTCTACATGAGTGGAGGATCAGCGGTGCTCAGCGTAGTCATGTGGTTTCTCATTCCCTTTATGTACGCCGACGGTACGGTGGATATTGAGGGTAATGGCAACGGTATCAATATCGGTGACTCGTCGGGACTTACACTGCAGCAATTGAGCCTGTCCTCGCAAACGGTAGCCGGATACTGGAAGGAAGAAGACCCGTTTTTTGATGATGAATCGGGTTGGGTTGGCACGTCGGGCGTGATTCATGCAGATGCCACCACGCTTACTCTGGTAACCAATCGCCACGTATTAGATGTCGGTTCCCTTGCCTTTGCTGACGACATCGATGGGGATAGATGGGTAGACGATCTGCCGGAAGTCATCGAGTTTCAGCTCGTCGTTACTTTTGCATCAGGGGAGAGACGGATCGTACAGGAATGTGGGGATGTTGTCGGCAGCAAGGATCTGGCGCTGCTTAAAGTTGATGCGACGGGACTCGCAAAGGGTCGCGACTATGTGTTGTTACCAAGATTGGATACAAGTTTGATTTCACCGGGTGACGACGTCGTCGCCGTAGGCTCCCCAAGTGGACTGGAGGGTACCCACACATTTGGAAAAATCAGTGCGGTTCGACAGACCAGTGCAAATGGCAAGGTCTTTCAAACGGATGCAGCGATCAACCCCGGTAACAGTGGCGGACCGCTATTCAAAGTGGTAAACGGTGAGTACTTCTGGATTGGCATCAACACGTATGGCTATGATGGTGACAACCTCAGCTTTTCCCTGGATGCCCAAAGCGTGATGGATTCCCGCTATTCCTGGTTCAACGCAACGCCCCAAGGGGTTTCGGACTATATTTGGCGTGCCTATACGCCGTAGAAAACCTTCGGCTGTCGGCTATTTGCAAGTACGCACGGATTCAGTCAGTCGCGTCACTTTTCGTCGACGGATCCTTCGAGGATTTTGCGGGTTTCGGCTCTTAGATGTTCCACTTTTTGTGGCATTTGTTCAGCGAGGTTGTTGGTTTCTGACAGATCGTTTTTCAGGTTATAGAGTTCGATACCGTACGGGATGCCGCGTTCGGCGTTAAACCCCCGGCGGCCCTTC
>JAYZPA010000201.1:0-5460 GCA_036150515.1 Planctomycetota bacterium | reverse complement strand
ATCGGGCATGCCAGCGCCAAATTCACCGTCAGTACCGGCAGCGATTTATATCGACGGAGCCTGTACACCTACTGGAAACGGCAGATTCCGGCGGCAAATCTGCGGATTCTGGGAGCCGACGGCCGAATTGCCTGTCGAACGAGACGTGAAATGACCAACACGCCCCTGCAGGCGCTCGTGACGCTCAACGACCCTCAGTTTGTTGAAGCGGCACGAGTTCTGGCCGAACGTGCTATACGACAGGGTGGTGAAACACCGGCGGAGCGAATCGCATATGCCTTCCGGCTGGCAACCTCGCGACACATACTCGCACCGGAACTGGAAATTATTCAATCTGAATTCATCGACCGCCTGACCGAATTTCAGAAACAAGTCGACGCTGCCGAAAAATACCTGGCTGGCGGAGGAGAACAAAAACCACCGGCGGATTTCGATCCAGCGGAACTGGCCGCCTATGCTGCCACCTGCAGTCTGATTCTAAATCTGGATGAAAGCCTATCCAGATAAGCCATCGCTGTCTTACTTCGGAGTCGGGCGGTTGATGACCTTCATCAATATCCAGCCCGTTCCCAATCCACATACGAGAATGGCTACCAACAGGACTGTCTCCATGCCGGAAGACTCTCCCAATTCCAATTCAAATCCCAGGGCTCTTGCCAGTCGGGTAACATCCAATCCTAACAAAGCAGTCAAGGTGATGATTGGAAAGAAGAATGCGGCCAGAATATTCAACCGATGAGCTGCAACTGACATCCGATGGCTTGCTCTTGACTGCTGCTCTGCTTGCTTGGCAACAATCAAGTCCAAAGCGTTTTTTGCTGTACTGAATAGTAATTCGGCGGTTCGTTTGAGCATATAGGCGCGATCCCGCATGTCAATTAACTCGCGGCCATCCGGACAGCTTTTTCTGGCTTCCTGTAAAGCATCGTGCAGATTACCAACGGCATGACGCAGGGGTGTCAGTTTTTCCATGACCACAAAATACATATCGGCGGACTTGGCGGATTGTTCCGACTGATCTAATTCCGCCAACGCCTGCTCGTATTGATCTAAGTGTTTTACCAGTGCGTCCCGACCCTGTCCCAAATCGCTGGAATCCCAGTTTGCTGCCGGATCACGCCAAAAAAATCTTGCCTCTCGACGAACGTCGTTCGGGTCAGGGACCGCGTGTAAGATCAGGAGCAAATGACCATCGGAGGTCATGGCACGCTGCCGACCGGCTTGCGCACCCATTCGCGCATGAAAATCCACGGGGACTTCCCAATGATCTGGCAGTATTGAAGGATCCGACATCCCGTACCTTTAATTGTAAGTCGATGGGTATGATTAAATTATCGTCCGTTAACCACGGGACGATGGCTGTTCAGCTGCGCTTTAAAATCACCCAAACTTGTCCAGTGAAGGGGTCGATTCAGATCAACTTCCGTAATGATCACCTCACCAAACTCCTCCGCCTGCGTCAGGACCTGACCATCCCGACCATAAACGGCAGTAATCATCCAGTTTCGCTCAACATCCGTATACGTACTACTGATCACAAAGACGTGATTTTCACACGCGCGTGCCGCCCCCAGCAGCGGGTTACAACCCCAAACGGGCCAGCAAATCACTTCGGCACCATTGTTACTCAATTCGCGAGCCACTTCAGGAAAAAATCCATCGTAGCAGATCATCATGCCCACTTTGCCAAATCGCGTTTCAAAAACGGGATACGCATCGCCCGGCGTGATCCCCCCCTCAATCTCACCCCGAGGTAATGTCACTTTGCGATACGTACCTGTCACTTTACCTGCGGGATCAATGAGAGCAGCCACGTTATAGATCAGCCGTCCTTCACGTTCCAGTAATCCGGCCACAATATAAAGATTATATTTTTTCGCCAGGCTGCCAAAATACTCGGTGGACTCACCCGGAATCGACTCAGCACAATCCGCATAGGTTAGTTTACGACCATAGAACGTAAGCGTCTCTGGCAGAACAATGATATCCGCACCCTTTTCAGCCGCTTCAGCAATCAGGGGCTCAAACAATTTACATTTTTCCAGATTGGAATTGCCTCCGTCGGGCTTGAAATGGACGGTTGCCAGTTTAACCTTTCGCGGCGGCGGGGGAGTCGTGGGAATGAGTTTCACATCAGCCCATTCGACCTTGGCGCGTGCCTCCCAGCGATAGGATAACTCAACAATTCCCTGCGTGGCATCCGGAGGAACTTGATAAATGCCCTCGACTTGGCTCCATCCATTGCCGAGCACTCGGACAATGGATGGATACTCAGGTTCTGCCGGTGGCAGGGTTCCCGTTGAATAGGATGCTGTTGAAGGATCCTGATGACGCACTTTGTTGCCCTTAGCATCACGCCACAAGATTCTTATCACAGCCGTTCTGCGTGGTAGTTTGGCTCCCCGCGTTTTCTGTAACGCCGTAAAGTGATAGTACTGGCCTCCCTGAATAGCAAAGCTCTTTTCAAACCATCCAAAGGAACCGTTTTGATGATTTGAGGAGATGATAAAACTCCCCTGACCATCCGGTCCGCCTTTGGGGGCATAAGCAAAGTCCGGGGCAATCTCCGATCGAGGCGTTTTGGGATTCCAACCGGCGGGCAACTGCCCCTGGTTCGGTTGTTTCGCTTGCGAACTAACCGTAATCCATAAAAGTACGCAACCACAAAGTAGCTTATACATCCGATTCTCCAAATTCATTGACGAACAAATACGCCCTCAGTGTCGCACGTTTCGCTTTCGAATTCAAATATAGTCCCGCAGCGCTGCAGCAAGACGAATCCCATCAAAACACAAGGGGTAGCCGCAAACAAGCAACGGTCGTCCCGTAACCGAATATCTTACTCAATCCACAATCGTGAATCCTCCGTGACGTGTACCGTACGTCCATCCTTCAATTTCAATTTTGCGTGAAATCCTCCCGGTCTTGATTCGATCACTACCCCCGCTGCCGTCGCTGCGGGCAAATCCAGTTCATCTAGGGACGTCCACCATTGTTTTGATTTCTGAAAGTGAGCTTTCTGTTTATGATAAATCGTCATCAGCAAATCACGTGCAGGTATGGATAGGTCCGCCATGAGTTCCGTCGTTCCGGGACATCCTTTGGAAAACTGAACCAGACCCCATTTCTCAGGGCGATGCATATCAATAATTCCCTGAGCCGACCAAACCCAATTGTCTTCACGAATATTCGGAATCTTTTGATATCGGCCCTCAACGATCTGATGCTTCCACTCCACACGCGAAAAATTAACCCGCCACTGATCTCCGTGTTTTGGTGGAACCGACCGGCGTGCATGTTTTCGGAGCGCATTCCAGGGAATCGCTATTTCCACCGACCAGTATTGATCCATGTCCGACGGATCGTTCAATGTACCTTCGATATGCACAGCCGTTTTCAAACCCGGAATTTCCCAGCCATTATCCGCTTTGCCCCCATCCTTGTAAGGCTTGTCTAAAAAGAGATCCCAGCCCGTGTTCAATGCATTCATCTCAAACTCGTAATAGGCATGTGTATCTCCATCGGGATCAATGAATACTTCAAAGTCATTGTCGTGGAAAATAACCGAGTCATGCTTGGTTAACGTTCCCCAGATATGAGGATCGGGTAAAAATGCAGCAAAATAAAAGTACTTTCGGTCCCACAACATTTTCATGCGAGTTTCAAAACGCGGCCTCGGTTTTACCGAACCTTCAATATCCAGAAACGGTTCCGACCAGGGTACCGCCTGCCATGAGGCATCATCCAGCTTGCCGTCAATTTTCAAGCGGGTCTTCGCCTGATAAGCGACATATCCGCGACGCGGAATATCCCGCATGCGTTGCCAGTCGTCGTAGGTATCGGCACAAGCCAAAGACGCCAACAGAAAACAACCAAGAAAGTACAGGCAGCGATAAGTCATATGAGCACACACATTGCGGATGATTCGCGTACGAAGCAAAACCGGGGAGACGAAGGCCAGCTAAAAAGAAGCCAGCGCCGAAGGAACATCTGCGTGGATTTTAAACAGTGTATTAAGACGCGTAATCGTAAAAATTTTATCAATTTCCGCTGTTAATCCGGACAATCGCAAAGCACCGCCAACATCCTTGAACTTTTTGTTCAGCATGATCAATCGATTCAGTGCAGCACTGGACAGAAAGTCGATCGCAGACATATCCAGCACAACCTGAGTCGATCCATCATCAACCACCTGAAACAGCTCATCCCCTAATTGCTGGATGTCATCCGTTGCCAGATATTTGTTACTCTTAAACTGAACGACGGTAACTTCACCGTTCTGACTTACTTCAATTTGTTGCATGACTGACTTCCACAGAAAACCAACGCTCACATCACCTAAGCAATGCTATCATTAAGTCCAACCTATCCATGTTTTTTGGCGGCGATTAAGTATCATGATAAAATGACATGACCCGGCGTCAACTACCAAGATGCGATACTGCCCACCACCGAACTTTCAG
This sequence comes from Planctomycetota bacterium, assembly GCA_036150515.1. Classification (GTDB taxonomy): domain Bacteria; phylum Planctomycetota; class Planctomycetia; order Pirellulales; family Pirellulaceae; genus UBA721. The sequence goes on along the minus strand of JAYZPA010000201.1, from coordinate 997 downwards.
TATAAGATAAATCGTCATGAGATTGATACTGACTTTACTGATTACTTTGATCGCCTCCATTTTATCTGCAGGTGAATTAACCCTCGCCCCCTTCTCAGCCGATGTTACCATTCCACTGAATCATCGATGCATGGGGGTTCTGCCTACCAAAAGTAAACGAATTGCAGATCCTCTTTATGCCCACGGTTTTGTCTTATCTGATGGCCGGCAAACCATCGTTTTATGCGCTCTGGACTGGTGCGAAGTTCGCAACGGAGCCTATGATCAATGGCGCGATGCACTCGCCGCGGCAGCGGATACGAAACGAGAACACGTAATCGTCACTGCCCTGCACCAACATGATGCGCCCGTGATTGATCGAGATGCTGCTGAAATTCTTGCCACGGTCGGCCTGACGGATGAACTTTACCACGTCCGCTGGCATGATGAGACTCTGGCACGGGTTGCTCAGGCAGTCCGGGACAGTCTGGAACTCGCAACGCCCGTCACTCATTACAGCACCTCGGAAACACCGGTCGAACGAATTGCATCCAATCGTCGAGTGGTTCTGGACAACGGGGCGGTAACCTATAGTCGCGGAAGTCGCAGCGGTAGCAATGCATATTTCGCCAAGGCCCCGGAAGGCGCGATTGACCCGCTGCTCAAGACCATCACCTTCTACAACAACGATAAGCCACTGGTACAAATGCACCATTATGCAACCCATCCGATGAGCTACTATGGGCAGGGAGTCGTTTCAGCGGATTTTGTTGGTCTGGCTCGCGCTCGACTACAGCGTGACAATCAATCCATCCGTCAAATCTTCGTTCCCGGCTGTGCAGGTGATATCACCGCTGGAAAATTCAACAATGGTTCGGAAGATCACCGACAGCAACTCATCGATCGGTTATATCAGGCCATGGCAAAAGCATCAGAGCCAACAAAACGCTTTGAATTCACGGAGTTGAAAATACGCAATACGAAACTACAACTCCCGTTTCACCCGGGAAACCACCTG
>JAYZPA010000200.1:0-19937 GCA_036150515.1 Planctomycetota bacterium | reverse complement strand
ATATCGAGAGCGATTAGCGGAGCAGGTTACCAGTCCGCGGAATCGTTTGTTTGCCGAGTCCTTTGTAAACCGGATGTGGCATTCATTGATTGGTCGTGGATTTGTTGAACCGGTTGATGATTTTCGGGCTGACAATCCCCCTAGCCATCCTCAGACATTAGGTTTCATCGCGGACGAATTTGTAGCCAACGGTTACCGTTTTAAGCATTTGGTTAAGATGATCATGCTTTCGGACGTCTATCAGCAGCAGCATGTACCTGTTGAAGTGACCGAGGTTGAGCAGCGGGAACTGGAAACGGCATTTCTTGCTAATTCGATGCGCCGTATGTTGAGTGAGTCACTTTATGACAGCATGGTGACGGCGGGACATTTGTTTGAATTGAAATATAGCCCCGGTCAAAATGAAAAGATCATCGAGCAGGAGGTGCGGGTATTAATCGGCGGTGAAGGTCAGCCGGATATTGCAACGGCACAGGTTCAGGATTTATCGGGTGCCGCAGCGGCAATGCCGGCAACTCAGATGGATACGGGTTCAGGATACAAGCTGGAAGAGGCGATTGAATTGGATTTTGATGCTCTTCTGGAGGACGATGACACGGTGGCGATTGATCGGATGGTGGTCAAATCGGCCGAGGAACTAGAGGCGGAGCGTATGGCAATGCAGCGGCAGCAAACGGCGCGTCCCGGAATGAAATATGAAACAAAAATCGTATCCCGCACGGTCGATGACAATCCTCGATTTAGTTCGTCCTTAAGAATGGTAACCCCCGCACCGGTTGGACATTTTGTCCGTGTATTCGGACAGACGGCACGGACGGATCTGGGTGACACGCGCGACGATACACCATCGATGCGACAGTCCCTGATGATGTTAAACGGACGTTTAACGCATCAGGCATCGCGAGTAGGCGATTTAGAGCCCATGCAAAAATTACTTGTCGGTGATAAGCCTCAATTGACCAAGGCGACCACGCTGGCCTATCACGAGATACTTACTCGCGATCCGACGGCTCAGGAGCTGGAGGTGGCCAAGGAAATTATCACGGCGGCTGAAAATGTACTTGAAGGAATGGCTGATTTACGATGGTTGTTACTCAACAGTAATGAATTCCGATTCCTACCCTAAATACCTAAATAATTTAAGACCCCGGGGAAACCGGGATCCTCATTCAACAGGAGAGTGAAACTCATGTCATGTAAAGACTATCGATTGAGTCGTCGCGCAATGATGGGCATGTCCAGTGCTTCGTTACTGGGCTTAAGCGTCCGTAATCTGCTTGCCTTTTCCGGTGCAGATCATCAGGCCAAGGCAGAGCATGTGATTTTGTTCTGGAATGGGGGCGGGATGTCTCATATTGATACCTGGGATCCAAAACCCGGTCGTCCGACTCAGGGCGAATTCAGTCCCATATCGACCTCAGTCCCCGGAATCCAGATTTCGGAGATTTTCCCTCAGGTTGCCAAGCAAATGCAGCATGTGGCATTGATTCGGTCGATCGCCGGAACGCAGGGGGCCCATGGACGAGCGACTTACAATTTACAGACCAGCTATTTACCGGGTTCCAACTTGCGCCATCCAGGAATCGGATCGGTTGTGGTTCATGAACTGGAAAATCACAGTGATTTACCTCCGTACATCACGATCAGTGGACAGGCACCGCGGGCTAGTTATCTGGGTCAGAAATGTGAAGCTTATTTTGTAGCGGCGCCTGGCGACAAGGATCCTTATCTGGCCTTTCCCAGTGGTATCAGTCAGGCCCGTGGCGACCGTCGTCTCCAGGAACTTACCAAACTGAACAAACGCTTTTCCGAAAGAAAGGATGACAGTCGATTAGCATCCACACAGACTTCGATTGACGACGCGGTACGCCTGATGCGTTCGCCCGCATTGGAGGCTTTTGAGTTGGACAAGGTTGATTCTGTAACACGCGAGCGTTATGGGGATACGAACTTTGGTCGCGGGGCACTCATGGCCAGACGTCTCGTGGAAAAGGGCGTTCGATTTGTACAAATCAATCGAGGTGGATTTGATACCCATAGCAACAACTTTCCAGCGATGACAAATCATGGAGAGGTGATGGATGGTGCATTAGCTTCCCTGATTGAAGATCTTCATGAAACGGGAATGCTGGAAAAGACGATGGTCATTATGCTGAGTGAGTTTGGGCGTACGCCTCGCATTAATGACAACGCCGGTCGTGACCACTGGGCTCCGGTCTTCAGTGGTTTTATGGCGGGTGGTGGAATCAGCGGAGGTCAGGTCATTGGTTCATCTGATGAGGATGGTGCCATGCCGAAGGATCGCCCTGTAGAAGTAGCCGACATCCATGCGACCTTGTGTCATGCATTGGGTATCGATCATGAAAAGGAAGTCATGACACCCTTGCTACGTCCGATGAAACTGGTTGATAACGGTAGCCCTGTGATGGAGCTTTATAGTTAGGCTGCCGGCCGGTCAGTGTTAGCAACGAAATTGGTTTAAATAAATCTGGCAAGATCTCTGCCTAGAGGTTTGTCAGGTTTTTTGCCGTGACTTCCTTCCTTTAGATGATCGAGGCTTTTGCATCCTATGCATCGTAGTTCTGCCGGTGTGCTAGTGTTTCTAGCGATACATGTTTTATTCTTTACTGATTCACCCCTAACCCAGGCACAGGAAGAAGCTGCATCTGCTCCTGCGATGCAGGGATCCTTAGTGGAGGATCGGGCTGCGCGGAAATTGATCGAAGCGGGAGAGGCTCGTCTGGAGGCGAACGAACAGGACAAAGCACTGGAAATCTGGAAATCCGTCATTGAACGGTATCCTCGCAGTCGCGTCCGATTTTCTGCTCACATGAAACTGGGAAAATACTATCTTGACCGCGAGCGGGCCTATGACCGTGCTCGATCCCATTTTGAAGCGGTGGCTGCCGAAGAAAACCGTGATGACGACCAGCGGGGCGAAGCGCTACTGCATGTCGGGATCTGTCATTACTGGTCAAGGCTCTACGGAAAGTGCTTTCACGTAATGCGGGACGTTATTGAACAGTATCCGGTAAGCGGGCATGTAAATCAGGCGTACTACTATATAGGGCTGGGTCACTTTCAGCAGGGGCATTACAGCCGTGCTATCGCTGCGTTGGAAAAAGTGGGTACTACGCTTTCCTCCGATGACAGTAATCATGAAAAACTTGAAGCAGGGAAGCGGTTTTTTGTCAAAGTGGAAGATGCCGATCTGGCCGTCCTCAATGCAGATGACAGCGTGGATGTGATCTGTAAATCATCCGGAGGAGATCAGGAAACGGTGAAGTGTTTTCCGATTGGCCGAAATGTTCGTATTGTATTGGGTTCGATTCCAACTCGGCTGGGAACCCCGGTAGCTGACAACGGTACGTTGGAAGTTAAAGGGGGTGACACGGTTGAGATTAATTATACGGACGCCCATACGGCGGAAAAAATGACGGATGTCCCTGTATTGTCCACCGTGACGGTTGTGGGTGATGGTGTCGTACATATCAAAGATGGTGCGTTTCACGAAACGATCAAAGGGGTCGTGTTAGGCAAGACAGTCAATGTTGAAGTCGTTGATGCGGATCGTGATATCACCGCGGGTGCGGATCAGCTACAAGCGACCGTGTCGGTTTACCGCCGCAAGACAGATGAAGAAATGGAATCCGAGGCGGCTCAGCTGATTGCAGAGCAGCCGGTTCCCGAAGCGGGGGCCCCTCAGGCGACGCCCGATGATGTAAACCAGTTGTTATTGGATGATGAAAATAAAATTGCACCGTTTAAGCTGATTGAATCCTTCAAAGTGACGTTAACCGAAGTGGAAATTCAACGGGAGATCCCCAAGTTATTGGATTCTCCTTCGGAGTTGGTTACGAGTCCGGAAGAAGTGGAATCCGAAGCGGCAGCTCAAGTTTCGGACGAGCCGGTGCCGGCTGAGCCGACAGCGATTCACAGTGGTATTTTTCAGACAACGGTTTCGGTGATCCGCAGTGAAACGCCCGGTGCGGATGCAATCCTGCAGGCACTACCCGGTGATGAAATTCGCGTGAACTATGAAGATACCTTAAATACAGGTGACGGCGTGACGGTGCTGACTTCCCGAGGGCGTTGTCTGGAAGGGAATATCGGCGGGGTTCGGGTTACGAAGGCTTTGATTTCAGATCAGGAATTACGCGTACAAACTCAGCTGAAGACGGCGGATGCTTTGACCAAAATCGGAAATCGTTACAAAGAATTTGGACTCAAAAAACAAGCCACGGATAAATATGGTCAGGCGCTGCTGGTATGTGAAGAAATTATGCCGGACGTCCAAAAACTGCGGGGTCGGCTTTTGGAAGAAACCTATGTGCAACTGTGGCACGTTTATTTTGAGATGGACCGACTTAATCTGGCAGCGGCTATGTGTGAGCGGTTGCAGCGTGAATTTCCAACAAGTGGGTTTGTCGATGATGCTCTGTTACAACTGGCCGATGTGGCACGCGTTGCCGGTGAACTGAATCGGGCCATCGGAATCTATACGCGTCTGGCGAACATGAAAACCAGTCAGTTGCGGGGAGAAGCTCAGTTTGGGATCGCAGAATGTTTCGAAGCGATGGGAGAAGCACAAACCAGCGATGCCGCTGCGGCTCAGTTGAAAGATCGGGCATTTCAGGAATACAAGAAAGTGTATGACCAGTTTCCAGAGAGTGGACGTGTCGGCGAAGCGGTAGCGAAAATGGCGGACCATTACTACCAGCAAAAGGACTATGCACGGGCCATTGATACCTTTGAAACCGTATTGGAAAGCCACCCCGATGCACGTTTTCTCGATGTGATCCTGTTTAATTATGGCCGCTGTTTGTTTCGCATGGACCGTCGGGGTCCCGCCATGCAACGTTTTGAACAACTCATTGCAGACTTTCCTGAAAGTCAATTAGCACCGGATGCCAAGAAAATTGCAGAAGCTTTGAAGAACGCCGGAATGTAACGTACGTGCGATGTGGCCTATCCCGGATCGCAACCTAAAATCGTTGAATCTCCAACGGATGAAAACTATGAACATGCTCAAAAAATCCATTCTTTACCGTTGCACAATCGTGCTGCTCGTCCTGGGGGCGGGTTCACTGACGCAAGCTCAACAGCAGAGCAACGACGATGACATCAACCAGCAGTTGAGTCAGCTGGAATCCGAGCTAGGTAAGTACAAAGACTCGGCACCGGAAGCTGCGGTACTGATGTTGAAGTTGGCAGATCAATACTACCAGCACGGTCGTACACTGGGGTTAGTACGTATTGCACAGCGATTTACTCAACTGCATATTAAGCATCCTCAACATCAGGAGATGATGCTGAAGCTCATCGATGGTCAGCAGGTCTTGTCGCGCAATAGCGATCTGATTGTTACTGCACGCCAGTATCTGGAACGCTATCGAAGTGCCCCTCGCGCATCTGAAATCGAAATTCGACTTGCCGATACGCTTGATCAGACGCCCGATCGTGAATCGGCCGCGCAGGCTGCACAAGTGGTCTGGAACCGGCACGGGAATTCGGTCACAGGTAAGAAATATGTGCAGCGTGCAATTTACTTATTTCAGTTACAAGGCGGCAATGAGCTGTTGCGCAGCGCAGCGCAGCTGTCAGAAGAGGTGCTGGATAAACTGCCCAATGGGACTTTTGCTCAGTACATGGGAGAAAATGCTGCCAATCTGTACTCGCGATTGTCATTGCGTGTGGAGTCGAACCGGGTGATTGCTAAGCTGTTGCAGCGGAAATTGGCGGGCGACCGATTACGGCAAAAGAGCTGGCACATTCTAACGGCTCAAAATTACGAGCAGTTGCAGCAATATACCAACGCCGCTGCAGCTCAACAACGTGCTCGACAACTCGAGGATGATGTGGAATTGTTATATTTGCAGATCCTTAATGTGTACCGCAGCAATACCAACCCGGCGCAGACCGAATCACTGCTCAATCAGTTCAAGCAGAAATTTCCAACGGATCCCCGTAAATGGTTACTTCAGCAGAATGTAGCCAACCAGTATTTCAACGCCATGAATACGGCCAAAGCCCAACAGCTCATGCGTGAAGCGCTCCAGGGAGATGCGGTCACACATAACGCAGCGGCCAACTTTATTTCACTCAACGGTAAAGAACCGAATAAGCTTCAGGAGACGGAGCGCGTTTTTCGTGACGCCATCAGTAAAACCACCAGTCCCCCGACCCGTGCCCGGTTGTACCGTTATCTGGCTTTTAATATTTATACGGGGGAAGCATTCAACCCCAACCGTGCATTACAGCTTTGTCGTGAATTCCTGTCCCGGTATCCGGACAATGGTAGTGATACGCATGCGATGATTGACTTCCTGTTTAAGAATTCTCCGGATGACAATTCGTTTCGTAATGACGCAAAGATGGTACTGGCATCACGAAAGAAGTTTCTGCAGTATACGAATCTTGTTAGTTATCCGGATGCATGGATCAAAGCCAATCGATCGAATAAGGATTTCAAAACCCGCGCTCAAATTCTGAAGCAGGAGTTAGATCGGGCGAATCAGGATCCTCTGATCCAATTATGGGTTCAGCGGTCTGGTAACCAAAAGAAAGCTGCTGAGATTCGCAGTCAGTTGCTGCAACCCGGTTTTTTCAACGCCATGAATCAGGAGATGGCGCATGAGTTGCTGGTTCAACAGACAACCTATTATCGTAGTTACGCCCCCACGGCATCTCGTGGGGATGGCATGCCGGTTTATGCATTATGGGTCCGGCGGTTTGCGAAGGACCAGGCAGTTGCCGTGGCCTATATCACGATGGCAACCGATTACGGCACTCCGGAGGGATGTCGTTTGGCTTTGCAGCACATGCTCCGGTTTGATCCTCTTCAACTGAACCCCGATCTGAATCGGCGAATGCTGATTTGTGCCGCTCGAAACGAAGACGTGAATTTGGCGCGACAAGCCTACAACTGGATTAAACGAGAAGAACAACAACATGGTGTCACGGCGGTTCATTTGGCGAGTATGGGCGACATCCTGACAGAATTGAAATTGGACGATCTCGCAAAAGAACGCTATCAAACCGGCAGCAATATCCCGGTGTTTACCACCGACAGTCGTGAATGTGTGAAGCGGTTAGTCGCCCTGGAAGAAGATCGAACGGGCAAACTTCAGTTGCTCCAAAAAGCAGTGGCAAAGACGTCGGACCAGTTTGGCTACTTCACTCAGGCGATCGTGGATTTGCATCTGACACCTGCTGAGGACAAAACGATTGACTGGAACGCTGTCATCACGATCCTCGAACAGAACCAGAAACGCAGTCTGGAATATCCGCTGCAGGGAATTGGTTTTGATCCCCACGCTGTGGTTGGATACCTTTCTGCCTTGCGAGCCGACGAGACACTCACGCCTGCCCAACGCCAGCAATTCATGCAGCGATTTGTCAAACTTGATTTGATGGTTGGTTCTGCAGTCGCGCAACTGCTGCTGTTAAACGAACCTGATTTGCCACCGGCGCCCGTCATGCAAAACCTGCTGCTCTATCAAAAGGCAACCTATCAATCGGGTGATGATTACCGTGGATTTGATCAGTTGACGCAGTTTGCCCGCGCGGCAGCCGCCAGCCAGCAACATGTCGTGGCCACGACCATTGGAACAGGTATCCTGGCTAACTTTGCCTCGGTCGATGAAAATCGCCGGAAAGCTGTGCGGGATTTGGTAAGCAAAAGTTACACGCAGATTGGCGAATTGGGTTTGACGATTGATGAAGACAGTCCGATCGCTCCGCTTTTACAGGCCGCTTTGTACCTGCGGTTGGGTGATCAACAACTTGCATTTGACCTGTATTCAGACCATACCGTGTTGTTTGACGAACACCGTGAGCAGATGCCGGTTGATCTGGTGGAATTTGTTGTCCTGCAGCTGATTGCTGCCGGCGGCGATGATAATTTCAACTATGTTGAAGATCTGGTTCGTACGTGGATCGTGAAGAATAGTGAATCGACGGAAGTGGGTGAAGAGGTCAAAGCGACCATGCAGTTGTTGTTGGCTCGTAACTATTTCAAAGCACGGCGATTTGATATTGCCCGTAGTGAATATATGACGGTGGTTAACCGCTACCCGGATACCGCGCAATCCGTGGAGGCTCAATTTGGAATTGGTGAGTCGTTCATGGAGCAAAAGGTCTTTGATCAGGCGGAAATCGTATTCGACAAACTAGCCAATCGTACGGAAACCCTGATCGTTGTACGTGCCGAATTCCTCCGAGGTGTATTGTCGTTTCGACGTGGAGATCGGGAGGAGGCACGTGATATTTTCCGCAGTGTGCTGGAGCGGGTACCGGATGTCGAATTGGCCAATCAGACGCTGTTTAATCTGGCAGAAATCTATCGGGTCGAAGAACGCTATATTGATCAGCTGAATCTGTTGAGAACCATTGGTAGACTGGGTCAGAACAGCAAAAGTCGTCATCATCCCGGCAGACCGTTGTCGATTGTGGTCCATGACAGCGATCTGGGAATCAGCCGGGGTCATAATCGGATTCCGGTCGTGGTGACGACCACCGGAGGCGATCGGGAAATGGTCTACCTGATTTCCACAGGTGCGGGAAAGGGCTTGTTTCGCGGCGACCTGGAAACGTTACTGGGGGATGTGATTGTCGAGGATGGTTCCCTGCAGCTTACCGGTACCGACGTCATCCAGTGTGATTATCCGGAGGAATTCCGACAGGAGTTCAAAAGCGTACCGCTATCGGACGTCGATATACGAATTGCGGCCAATGCGTCATTTGAAATTGCCAGCAGCATCGACACCGAGAGTGAAACAGTCACCTTCAGTGACCAGTTAATTAATCAGCAAACGGGACAGGAAGATGCTCGCTTAAGTCAGACCCGGCCTGCCAATCAGGTGAAGCCGGGGAATCCCCTGTATATTCAGGTTGATGATTCAGACCGAAATTTGTCTGCGGATATCGATGGTTTGGTTGTGAAACTGGTTACCGACAGTGGTGATGAAGTGCAGGTGAAGGTTACCGAGACCGGGCCCCATACCGGTATTTTTGAAGGCACCGTCACGACGGCTGAATTACCTGCAGGCGCCCGGGCAACGGATTCAGCGATCGATCATAGTCCCCTGATGGCGATCGACAATGACCAGGACACGTTCTGGCTCAGCCAGCCCGACGGAGCGGCTCCCAAACAATTAACGGTCGATATGAAGGACCTGTATCCGATTTCCAGAGTGAATGTATCGACCAGGGATGACCAGTCCAATATGCCGGTACGGATGGATCTTCAGGGTAGTTATGACGGGGAATTCTGGTTCCGGCTGTCGAGTTTCCCGAGACGCATTCAGGCGCGTAACACGGTGGAGTCGATTTCCGGGATTCAGCAGATTGTTGTTGCAGGCGATCACCGATCCTATCGCGATTGGAATCAGGTAGTGGCTCTGGCATCCAATGCATCCGCCACGACGACGCCGGTTGAAAATGAACTGGTTTTTCAGGAGGAAATTCCTGAAGGTGAATCCGCCGCTGCCCGCTCGATTATTTGGGCCGGATTGTTGAACATGGAAAAAAGTGGTGCGGTGCGGTTCCGTGTCCGTGGAAATACGACCGGTCTGGCCGTGGACGGGATTCTGGAAATGGCGGTTGCTCCCGGGATGCAGACCGTGGACGTATGGCTTGATCAGGGTACCCACGAACTGATGGCATTTAGCGCATTTGTTAATCAGCAACAGGGTGCCGCTCTGGAGTATGCATTTGCCAGTGTCGATACGCAACAAGTGATTTTGCAGCCGCTGCGTGCAACTCAGTTTGCAGAGGTGGATGTCGCTGATGTGGAATTGCTGCAGCCGGCGTCCGTCGTACAACGCATCGAAGTGGCAGCAGCCCAATTGACCAAAGTGACGGAAACCTTCGCCGTGGTCGAGAAAGGGGATGCATCGGTAACTCAAAACTGGAATACGACGGGAGATCTGGTTTCCTTTGGACTGGAAGGAACCGAACCGGGAATGTATGAGTTGTGGCTTGAATATTCACGTAACGGCACGGGGAGTCAGGTTCAGATTCAGCTTGACGAACAGACCCTGACACACTCTCTGGTCAATACGGGATCCTGGGATAATTATCAGCAGGTGTTTGCCGGATATGTGTTGCTGGTTCCCGCAGGTAAAAAGAACTTAACGTTGACACCGCTGGCGGATGCGTCGAATTTGATGGAACTGAAGTCACTGGAGTTGCGACCGATTCAGCGGGACGCGGTTGTGAAAAATGGCGAATCCTGGGAATTCAGGTTTCCCGAGCGTCAGATTCGCTATACCCAGGTGGTAATAAACGAATATGTCGGAGATTCGGTTGCCCTGAGCCAAATTGAAATTGGAGATGCAAAAACCGGTGATGTCCAGATTCCCACCGATGCAGACATTCTATCATTGGCCAGCAACGAGGTGCTGGAAATTGCTGCCGGCGACCGGGTCGTTGCAACCTATACAGATGAAAACACAATGAATGAACTCAATTCCAGCCAGTTGCTGACACGTGAACTGACGGCCACCTATAACAACGGCCAGATCAACGCCATTAGTTACAACCTGTCGCGTGCCGGTGGTGGCGGAGTCAGTACGCAACGTAAAGAACTAATGCGGGTCGACCCGGGCGAGCGCATTGTGATTGAAGTTGTCGATTATGACGAAGATCAGTCAAACGAAATTGATAAAATCATGGTTTCCGTTGCTGTGAATGAAGGCGAAATTCAACAACTGGAAGCCACGGAAACCGATGTCAACTCTGGAATATTTACACGTGAAATTGATACCAGTGCTGAAGTGACTGAAGGTGCCCTGACCGTCAAGTCAGGAGATGTGGTACACCTGCGGTATCTCGATCGGCAAAACACATTTCCCGGGCATACGGTTCCCCGCGAGCGTCGGGTGTACGTGAATGAACCGACCGATGCGAAGATTCGCATTATTCCCTCACTGGCTCAACGGCAGGACGGCAATCCGAGACCGCTGGTCCAGTATCTGTTGGATTCGGATCCGGCGGAAGCCGCAGCCGTTGCCTTTGCTGCTCCACTTTTGGTGGAAGTAATTGATCCGGATCAGGCCAAGGATTCAGGGAGTGTCGTGGATGTTGTGCTGGTGACGAGCGACGGTTCAGCCGTCGTGGTGGAATGTGTAATTAGCAATGCCCACTCGGATTTGCCTCAAAGTGCGACGGAGAACGAAGCCCTGCTGGCAGGCCGGTTTATAGGTCAGGTGAACATGCAACTGGGGGGTAAGGAGAGTCCGCCCATCATTCCTCTTACGGCAGATATGCCCCGCGGACTGATTGGACGTGTGCATGACGGAAAAGACGAAACGGAGCTGTTACCGGGATTAGTGGCGATGGTGCTCAACCTGACAGGTCAGGATGTGATCAACCTTCGTTACAAAGACGCGCGGACACCTGACGGTACGGAAGCAGTGCGGTCGCATACCGGACGGCTCGTCACCACGGGACAGTTGGAGATTACCGACCGTGAATATGAAGAGGCCGTGGAGTTGTTGCACGTTGGTGAAAAGCTGTTTTTGAGTGTTACGGACCCGGACCGGGATTTGACCGATGAACGGGATTCCATTGACGTAACGGTTACAACGGAACTGGGCGAACAGGAAATCGTGAAGTTGTTTGAGACAACGGTCCATAGTGGGGAATTCACGGGTGCCTTTGATCTTGTCGCAGAAGAAGTACCGACCAAGGAAAATATCGATGCGGCTAACCCGGTACTGGAGACGTACTTTGGTGATCTGTTGACGGTGACGTATGCCGATGCACAATCTGCCGATGCGACCTCCGCTACAGAAATGACTCAGCAGCTTCCCGTTGTGGTTGGAACCGATGGTCTGGTGGCCGCATTCTCCAAAGCGTTTAACAATGAACAGTTGGCCGTGGAAACGAAATTCAGAATTGCGGAAAGCTATTTTGAGTTGTTTAAAAGCCATAAAGAGCTGGGGCGGGATGCCGAACAGACGGTGGATCTGGAATCAGGTCGACGTGTTTTACAGGAGGTCATGGAAGATTTTCCCGATCCCAAATACGTGCCAAGGATTTCCTATCTGCTGGGACAGTTTTCACAGGAACTGGGTCACTGGGATAGGGCCATTGATTCCTATGAGGTGATTCTTCAACAGTACAGCGATCATACACTGGCACCCGATGCCCAATATAAACTGGCTCAATGCTATGAAGCAGCCGGAGATTTCGATGAGGCTCTGGAAGCCTATGTCGTGCTGGCAGCAACCTATCCCAAAAGCCCGTTGATCGCGAGCGTGATGATTCGGATTTCAGATCATTTCTACAAAGCCGAGGACTATGTCATTGCCGCTCAGGTTGGAGAGAAGTTTCTGGAGAAGTTTTCAGGACATGAACATGCTCAGCGGATGGCTTTCCGGGTAGGGCAGGCGTATTACAAGAATGAAGAGTACGTACGGGCGGCCGAGTCATTTGACCGGTTTACCAAGCTCTTTCCCGAGGACAGTTTAGGTGCGGACGGGTTGTTTTGGAGTGGTGAAAGCTATCGCATGGCACGCAATAACCAACTTGCATTCCGCCGCTACAATCGCTGTCGCTGGGATTTCCCGGCCAGCGAAGCCGCGAAATTTGCCCGTGGCCGGTTGGCATTGCCGGAAATGCTTAATCAGTTTGAAGCCGAAGCCAATAGTATTGATAACGATAATTAACGACGGCGGTGTCTCTGCAAAATCACGGGATTGTTTACAACATGATTGATCGACCTGGGAAAATAAATTGGAGTCTATCCCGACGCGGGCGACTTATTCTATGCGTGATTTGTATGGGACTGGCCGGATCGCTCTCGGCTCAGGATGATATTCTGGGTGATCTGAAGGATGAAACCCCTCAGAATCAGACCACCGCAGCGGAAGAAGCAGCCACTGCGGACGCGGCTACCACCGTTGCTCCCGCGGATGCTTCCGCATCGGGTACGGATACATCATCCGACGACTCGGATGAATCGGCTACGGGAGCCGAGACGACCGATGCGGAACAGGAGACTGTGGATCAGGGTTCGGTCGATGAACCGGGTGCGCTGGAGGCGTTTATGAATGCCGGTGCATTGGGATTGTTACTCAATGGCGGTATTTTTATGTGGCCTATTTTAATTCTTGGAATTTTGGCCGTGGGTGTGATCATCGAACGGTATCGTAGTTTGAAGATGCTGACGACCAATGATTTTGAAGTTCGCAGTCAGGTTCAGCAATTGTTATTTGACGATCAAATCGAAGATGCACTGGCGTTGTGCGACGCCCAACAGGGACCGGTTCCCGCCGTCCTTTCAACAGGTTTGAGAAAATACTATGTACTGCGAAAACTCGATTATGATGTGGCGCGTACCGAAGAGCAGGTGGTCAAGGCAATGGATGATTATAGTGTCCATATTGTTGCCGGGCTGGAAAAACATCTGCCCGTGCTGGCGACGGTTTCCAGCGTCGCACCGATGCTGGGGTTTCTCGGTACCGTCCAGGGAATGATCGTCGCCTTCCAGCAGATTGTGGAACAGATGGGGGAAACCAATATTGTGGAAGCCGCTGCAAGTGGTATTCAAGTATCGTTGCTGACAACCTGTTTTGGGTTGATCGTAGGCATTCCGGCATTTATTGCCTTTAACTATTTTACGAGCGTCATTAATCGATTTGTACTGCAGGTGGAACAATCAGCTACCGAGCTGATTGAAAGTGTGACGATTCAACTTGCAGCCGCAGGCCTCCCGGAAACTAGTCCAGCAGAAGGGGACGATGCGTGAAACGACGAAATCGGCAACGGCTGATGGTGGAACCTCCGGCCAGCGCAACCGGAGATATTGCTTTTAACCTGATTGTTTTTTTTCTGGTATGTGCTTCGGTACAGCCTGATAGTGGTCGTGAGCAGTCCCTGCCTCGAAGTGAACAGGAATCAGAAGAGCAGTCGGAGAATATTGAAGTGCAGCTGACACGTGATCGTGTGATGCTGAATGGCAGTGTATTGAGTCAAGCCGATTTCAAAGAGGGGCTAGAGCGTGCATTGTCAGGAAAAGCCCGCCCGGACGATCGCGTGGTGGTGGTCAAGAGTAAGCCCGACACGCCCTACGCACACTGGATTCTGGTCACGGAAATGATCGAACGGGCTGGAGGGATTGTGACCATCCAAACCGAAGAGGTGCAACAGGTAGTTGTACCAGGAGGGTAGCGGGAGGATGTGCAAATGAAAATAAATCGTCGCTCACCCAAAGCAGATGTTCCCAGTATGGCCATGGGGGATATTGCCTTTAACCTGCTGATTTTCTTCGTAATCCTGGCGCGGGCTCAGGACGACAGCCATCTGAACTGGCAGCCTGCTTCAGCGGAAGAGATATTTGCTTCCGGAACATCGAAAGTTTCCGTGCTGATTGATAAGGATAATAAGTACTATATCAATGGTCAGGAGGTTGGAGATATTCAGATTGCCTCACAAGTGGAAGCATTATTGAGTAACGCTCCGGCCGGAGAGAGAACCGTGTTCTTTAAAGTCCATAAGGATGCACAAGCAATGTATTTTGAGCCGGCGATTGCGGCGATCAGTGAAGTGGGTGGAGATATTGTCCATGTGCTCGAGCAGAAAAAGGAATAGAAAATTGAATAGTGATCAACAGAAATCAAACTCCCGGGGCATAATCGGGGATATTCGCAGTGCACGGCATAATGGTGCTGCGTCCCTCGCCGAATTACATGAATTCATTGGCAGCCTAAAAGGCCGCAAACCGCAGGAAGTGGTAGGGATTGCGGCTAACAACGGACTCGTACGAGCGTTGGTGACTTCGGTCATCGGTTTCATGGTGGTGTTGCTGATTTTTACAGCGATCCCGTTTTTTATGGCGGATGACCCACCTTCGGCTCAGCCTTCGATAACGCCTGCGGCGAACCGACCGGAACCAACTGAGGTGAATGAACCTGATTCACCGTCATCAGCGACGACTGCTGACGGGGAAAATGTTTTGGATAAGCTTGAAATTGGAGAAACCAAAGAAGCCGATCCGGATGAAAATCCGCTGGATGGTCAGTTCAATGATCTATTAAAGGATATCAAGTAGGTAATTTGTCTTGTTAGATTCATTCCGCCAAATTGATTTCAAAAAACGGCTAACGGCTGTCTCGCTAGTTGTCCTGTGGTTTGCTGCCGTCGTGGATTGGGTCTGGGTGAACTTACTGCCGGACGTGGCACTGGTGATTCTGTTTGAGACCATGACGCTGGCTGCCGCAGTTTGGTTGTTCAGAGCCTATACCATTCGAGCCGAAAACCCCGTTCGTTTTTGGATGATATTTTCCATTACGGTTCCTGTTTTTTGGCAGTCTGCCGTTTGCTACTTTCAGTGGTTGGGGTGGGAGTTATTACGATCCTATGCGGCTCATGTGGGTTTAGTGACGTTCTTTTTTACCGGATTGATGTGGGTTGTTTGGGGAGTTGAAAAACATTCTCAACGACTTGACGATGAGCGTCGTCAGGCGTTTGATCTCAATGCGGTTCTGCAGCAGACCAGATCAACGCAAGAGGTTCGATCGTGGCATCCCCTGGATCCTCTTGCCTGGTACTACGGGAAAAAATATCCGAGGTTAAATCAATCGCTTAGCAGTTTTGTTTCCTATACGGTTCTGTTCTTTTTGATCTGCATGATTTTGAGCCAGTTTCGCGGGTGTACCCAATACTATGACCTACCTGCCGGTGGTGGTGAAACCGAGACGGTACAGCAGGTTGTTAAGGTTCAAAAGATTATTCGTAAGAAGTACATTCTGAATCCGTTTAGCGCGATCAATTACAATACGCCCGAAATTGACGAGGTTAAAGTTAATCTCAACGAAGTCACTGCTCACCAGTATCAGATTGGTTTTGGTGAGGGGGAGGGGGCAGGGTTTGCCGGTGGTACGAATAAAGGAACGGTAGGGTTCTTTCGTCTGGAGTATCCTGGTGGAGATTGGAATCAGGATTTTGGTATTGGTGGCGATATGAATATGTTGATCAAGTATACGGAGTTGACCGGCCAGAAGATTGCAAAACAGACTTCAGCCGTCACCCCCGGTCAGCTGAACACCTTTGACAAAATACGATGTCCGCCTCTGTTATATGTGACGGGGCAGGGGAGCATTTCTCTGGGGAATAATGACATCAAAATCCTACAAAAGTATATTTTTGAGAAACATGGGATGATTTTTGGTGACAATGGCGGCAGTCGTCATTTTCACAATCAGTTTTTGGCGATGATGCAGAAAATTTCGGGGGATGTGAAACCGGTACGTATTCCTACGGATGACGACATTCACATGAAGCCGTTTCAGATTCCCCGTGTCCCGATTGTTGCACCCCACGGCGGGGTCGCGGCACTGGGATGGTTCAAGGACGGTCGCTGGATTGCTTATTATCATCCCGGTGATATTGGAGATGCATGGGCAAACGGCCATGCCGGAGTCTCGGCGGAAATATGGAATAGCAGTTACCGACTGGGAGCTAATATCATTAATTATGCACATGTCGAGCATGCCAAATGGCGTCTTGCTCAGCAGAAACCCCGTGGAGAAGAATGATGTTCATCAGAATCCTAATCATGGCGATGATGATGGTTGCTCTCTGGCAACCTGTACGAGTTACGGCCCAGACGAAACTTGATGAGATGTCACTCGATCGGTGGGCGAAACTGCGTGAAGTCGAGCGGTATCAACTGAACATCGCTGAAAAATACTATAAGGAAAAGAAATTTGATGTGGCCATGAGCGAGTACGAAAAGTACCTGTCTCTTTATGAGAGAAGTGATGCCGCGTCGTTTGTTCAGCTCAAGTGGAGTCTCTGTCTGAATCAGCTGCGTAAACAAAATACCGCGATTAAAGAAGGATTTCAGTCGGTTATTGATTACTGGCCAGAGTCCGTGGATGCGCCCAAAGCATCCTATCTCATCGGGAAAACGTATTTTGATATTGGCCGTTTGTCACTGGGAAAGCAGTCTTTCCGGCAGACGATCGCGGATTACCCCAAAGATCCTGTGGCCGTTTACTCGCTGGCAGGACTGGCGACGATTGCCAGTCAGGAAAAAGACCAGGTGGCCCTGGTGAAGATCTGGAAACAACTGGCCTTTGATATCCCCCGGGCCAAGCTAACCAGTGGTACGTGTGCCAATGCTGCTAATTCACTGGCATCGTATTATTTTATCAAGGGTGCGTTTTCGGATGCCGTGGGTAGTCTGGAAACCAATTATAAAGATGACCAACTTCGATACTATGTGTATTACTATAGCCGTTCTCCCATTGGCAATCTGGTAGGGACACCGGAAACTCAAAGTCTGGGGTATAAGCTTGCCGATCAGGTCCTGAATTACCTTAAGCAGAATATGGAAACCGACGTTTCGACCGATGCGCTGAAGGCAAAAGCCATGGATCAGTGGAATCAGTTGATCGACGTTGAAAAATACACACGACGTGATAGCAAGGTGCTGGAGGCCTATCGGGCGATGTTGGGAGTCTTTGGAAATACGGATTCGATTCTGGGAAATCTTGCGGATTACCATGTTTCCCAGAACCGGTATGAACAAGCGAGAACCATCTACCGTCAGTTCAAAGAAAAGGTTGTGGGGTTATCCAAAGTGGCTGCCAGTTATCGTACCGAGAGTAAGCCGGCGGATGCAGTGAAAGTTTATCGACAACTAGCCGGGATTGATGCGGAACAGGTTTCCAAGTGGCGTGGGGAAGAGGCGGGAACTTATCGACAGTTTAAACAGTATCCGGAAGCCATTCAGGGTTATCGGGAATTGGTTAAAACCGATGCACTGAATGTCCAAACCTGGTTGTGGGCGCTGGCGACGACCCAAAGGGAAGCGAATTTATTGAAAGAGGCAATCGGTACGTATCGGCAGTGCGATAATTTTCCGGAGAATTATAAGCATATGGCTGCCTGTCACCGAGCGTTGAAGCAGCAAAAAGAAGCGCTGATTCTGTATGGACAAATTCGAAGTGGGGATGAAGGTTCGGCACCCTGGGCTCAGTTGCAGATTGGCTATACCTATGAGGAAATGGATTCGCGGGAATCGGCGATCAAAGCGTTTCAGGCATGCTGCAAGAAATATCCCAAGGCATCCTATGCCAGTACCGCACATGCCCACCTGCAGAACAAATATAAAATTTCGGTGACACTCGGCGGCGCTACGGACGATTAATTTAATCCGAGCTGAGTGCGGACAGCCCGCATGGTTTTTGATAAACCCTCGTTGCCGTTTTCGGTTTCGGGATATTCAAAACATGTTTCTCGATTCATAATGGAAGTCATGAATCTGTCAAATTACCAATACGATGTCATTGTCGTCGGTGCAGGACATGCGGGTACGGAAGCTGCGGCAGCAGCAGCACGCGTGGGCGCGCGCGTTGCATTGCTGACCACCAATCTCGATACCGTCGGCCAGATGAGCTGTAATCCCGCCATTGGCGGAGTGGGTAAGGGACAGATTGTGCGTGAAATCGACGCCCTGGGCGGGCTGATGGGACAGGCGATTGATAAAACGGCTCTCCAATTCCGGATGCTTAATCGCCGTAAAGGACCGGCGATGCACAGCCCCCGGGCTCAAGCGGACAAAAGACGATATCAACAGGAAATAAAACGACGTATCGAACAACAGGAAGGGCTCACGCTGCGACAGGAAATGGTCACCGATATTCTGACAGAACAGGTGGCCGGTCAGGTGGTGATTCGAGGCGTACGGGTTCAGGGTGAGGCGGTCTATCATGCACCACGATTGATTCTCACGACCGGCACCTTTTTGTCCGCCCTGATGCATACGGGTGAATCTAAAACAGCGGGAGGGCGCGCTGGTGAAGGAACCAGCAGTGGAATTAGTACAGCGCTAGAGGAAGCCGGCTTTCGTCTTCAACGATTCAAAACCGGAACTCCACCCCGCGTCAACGCGCGAACGGTGGATTTTTCGCAGACCGAAATTCAGCCTGGTGATGATCAGCCGATCCCGTTTTCGTTCCTCACTAAACAACTGACTCAGGAACAACTGCCCTGCTGGATTACACATACGAATGAAGCCGTGCATGACCTGATCCGGAAGAATCTGGATAGGGCACCCATGTATAACGGGCAGATTGATACCAATGGACCGCGCTATTGCCCGTCGATCGAAGATAAAATAGTCCGATTCGCAGATAAAAACAGTCACCAGCTCTTTCTGGAACCGGAAGGCTACGAGACGGAAGAAATCTATGTGAATGGAATTTCGACCAGCTTGCCGCGGGATGTACAGGATTCAATATTTAGGCTGATTCCCGGATTGGAAAATGCGGAAATCATGCGATATGGCTATGCCGTTGAATACGATTATGCACCCCCGGACCAACTGCGACCCACCCTGGAAACCAAGTTTATCGAAGGCCTTTACTTTGCGGGACAAATCAATGGTACCACCGGATATGAAGAAGCCGGTGCCCAGGGACTGGTTGCCGGTGCAAATGCCGCTCTCGCCGGTTTAGATCAAGCTCCACTGGTGATTGGACGGGATCAGGCGTATATCGGAGTGCTGGTCGATGATCTGGTGACCCGCGGAGTCGATGAACCCTATCGTATGTTTACCTCCCGTGCAGAATACCGTTTGTTGCTGAGACAGGATAATGCCGACCGCCGATTGACCCGACTCGGCTTCGAAAAAGGGCTGGTGTCCCGGAATCGGTTCGATCAACTGATCGAGAAAGAGCGAAAAATTGAACAAACTCTGGCTTTGCTTGATCAGCATCGAGTTGAACAGGCAAGCTTGACCAAACTCCTAAAACGACCGGAGACCGAATGGGAAGAAATGGTTCATCATCAACCGGAATTAATCGATGTGCCAGCGGATGTTGTAGATCAGGTTGTTTGTGATGTGAAATACTCGGGTTATATCGCCCGACAGCAAATGGAAATCGACCGACAACAACGGCTACAGGAAAAAATGATCCCGG
>JAYZPA010000199.1:0-10135 GCA_036150515.1 Planctomycetota bacterium | reverse complement strand
CTTACCAGAGAATCAACAGCTCGAGGGACGCAGCTTCGCACCGCTGATCAATAACCCGAACGCCGATTGGCCCTATCCAGCGGTCATTACAAACTCGCCCCACTGGCTCGGTGTCAATCATGCGGTTCGCTCCGAGCGTTTTCATTACATACACTACAGTGACGGGGGGGAAGAACTTTACGACGTGAAAACCGATCCCCTTCAGAGGAAGAACCTCGCCAATGACCCAACCCTTGCCCCGACCAAGGGGGAATTGAAAAAATGGCTCCCTAAGAACAACGCGCCGCACTTTGGTGCTCCGAAAAAGAAATAACATGAAACCCATCCTCACATTTTTATGCTCCCTGCTGCTGGTTTGCCCCGGTTTTGCCAAAGACAAACGTCCCAACGTTGTAATCCTGCTGGCAGATGATCTGGGTTCAAAGGACATCGGCTGCTACGGGGGCCCGGTAAAAACTCCGGCTCTGGATAACCTCGCCGCAAAAGGAGTTAAATTCACGAACTTTTACTCCGCGGCTCCGGTCTGCTCGCCAGCCCGTGCCACTCTATTGACGGGTCGCCATCACCTGCGGACCGGTGTCTATACTGTGATTCAGGACCACATACACGACATGCATCTTCAACAAGAAGAGGTGACCATCGCTGAACTTCTCAAGGAGAACGGATACGACACCGTTCATCTGGGCAAATGGCACTTAGGAACACCGTTTCGGGGAATGAAGAAACCGTGGATTGACGAGCATGGCTTCGACTACTGGTTTGCGACGGACCTCAACGCAGCACCGTCGCACCACAATCCGGCTAACTTCTGGCGCAATCGGGAAAAAGTTGGTGAAATCAAAGGGTATGCCTGTCAAATCGTGGTCGATGAAGCGATCTCCTGGCTCGACAAGAAGCGAGACCCAAATAAACCCTTCTTCCTTAATATTTGGTTTCATGAGCCGCACGCGCCTTTAGCTGCACCGCCAGAGATCATTAAAGAGTATGGAGAATTGAACGACCAGGCTGCGATCTATTCAGCCACGATCGATAATACCGACCGGGCCATTGGTCGATTTGTAAAACATCTCGAAACAATCGGTGCCTTGGAAAACACCGTGATTATTTATACGTCCGATCACGGCAGCTACCGACACGAACGTAATGGAAACCTCGCCGCTGGCAAAGGATCTTTGTTAGAAGGGGGAATACGCACTCCCGGTATCTTCTACTGGCCTGCTGCGATTAAAGGTGGGCAAGTTCAGGATACACCGGGGGCTGCGATGGATATCCTGCCAACAATCTGCGGGATCGCGGATGTCAGGATTCCCAAAGGCTTGCACATTGACGGCACAGACTTACGGCCTTTGTTGAGCAACACTGGTGACGAATTCGTAAGACACCAGCCACTCACCTGGCATTCGCCATTAAGCCAGCCTGTCGCAGCAATCCGTGAAGGTAACTATTCGCTTGTCGGTTATCGTAGCGAGGAATATCCCAAAGACAAAGAAGCCATCACCGCCGTGATAGCAAAAATGCGAGTCCACCTTGAAAAACATCTGGGTAAGGAACTTAATCCCCAGCAACTGATGCATGCGTGCTGGAACAGTCCTCTTAAAAATCCTGAATACAATAAGCTAAGATCCGAATTTGTCACGCTTAATACATTTCAGGAACGTTGGACGCCGATGATTAAATCCGGTATCGGTGGGATTGCGCGTGTATCGTTATTTGATCTCTCGAAAGATCCCAGGCAGCAGAACAATCTCATCAACGAACTTCCGGAAGTCGCCACGCGTTTACAAGAAAGCTTAGAAGAACTTCACAACACGGTTTTGGAAGAAGCGCCGATTTGGGGTGAAAACGATACCCAAACACGAATCCACCGTCTGGACTCAAATAGCCGTTCGACTTTTGACGCATTTGCGTACGTAAACAGGATCCCGGTCATACCCGAAAAAGATGAGTCACAGGATGATTTGGCTCAACGCATCCTAAGTCGACTGGCGAATCAGGAAGGTCGAATTTTAGTGAAGCTGCCTTCGGAAATGAATCATTACACGTACTATGGATTCAAAATCGCGGTTGAAAGCGCCAACGCGACAACCGCCGGTCGCTGCATCCGATGTCATCGCATGCCAGAATTTGGGCGTAAGGGCGATGGTGACGCGCTCGTGCCGACGTTGCGGAACAAAACCTATTCACTTTCTAAGCTGGATAAGTTACTACAAAATGAAACTCATCGTAAAATAGAATTGAACAAACACCAGAGAATACAACTGCTTGCATTTATTTATTCCCTAAAAGACCTTTCCGATAGTGAATTTCGGAAGGTCATTTTGGAAGCCACTATACTCGATACCTCCGGAGATACCGAAAAATGAGACGTATTCAAAATGTTTGCTGGCTGTTGCTTATTTTACTGCTTGCATCATCCTTAAATGCGGCGGATGCGTCGATTAGTGGTAGGGTAGTCGATGCGCGTGGAGTTGGTCTGGAAGGCGTCATGGTTTCAGCCGTAGACGACGAGAATCGAAAATGGATTTCGGTTTTTAGCCAGAAAGATGGATCATTCACCATTTCAGGCCTGCGTGCGGTTGATCACAAAGTTCGCACTCGACTCATGGGATTGTCCGATGAATGGCGAAGCGTCGTTAAGGCCGGAACCCAGGATCTCATCATCGAAACCAACGACGCGATTGGAGAGGAATTAGAACTGCAGCGTCCCGCAAGCAGTGCATTTTCGATGCTTAAGTTCGATAACCCGCGGGACAAAATGAACTTTAAGATGTTTTGCACCTATTGCCATCAGGTGGGCACCCAGGGTTTCCGCACTCCGGAAAAACCTGTTGATTGGCAGACCATGATTCGCCGCATGGACGGATTCGGTGGATTGTACCCCCATACGAAACAGACGATTGTCGAAAGATTGCGTGAAACGTATTCTGAAGGAGGGGTTGCGAAGTGGCCAAAGTTCGTGCCCCCAGCCGCACCAACGGGCGCGGCGACCGCCGCGGAAATCACGATGTGGGAACTCGATGAATTACATCAGGGATCCTTCCATGACCTGGAGATCGGCCCGGATGGAAAGGTGTATGCCGTTAACATCAGTAAGCATCGGCTGATTATTCTAGACCCGAATACCGGTGAGACCGAGAGCATTAATTATCCAGCCCGAACCTATGGTCCGCATTCAATCGAGACAGCCAATGACGGCAGTCTGTGGACAACCATGTGCGCCACCGGTCAGATGGTACGCTTCGATATACAAACCAAGCAGTTCAAGACCTTCAGTAGTGCCGAGTATCCAAAGCCACGTGGGGGTTATCCTCACACGTTGAGAATCAACCCCAAGGATAAGGAGGGGTTGATCTGGTACACCGACGCCGGGTCCAACTCATGTTTCTCACTGCACCCGATCACCCATGAAGTCAAAGAATATAAATTGCTCAGTGCAGGGCAGGCTGTGGCGGCCGGGCGAGGCGAGTCGCGGGGGATCACACCCTATGGTATCGATTTCTCGCCTGTCGACGGTATGATTTGGTATTCCAAGTTGAATGGAAACCGGATCGGCCGCATTGACCCGTCCGCCCCCGACGGCGATGTGACCGAGTGGAATCCTCCGTTTCGCGGCCCACGCAGGCTGCATCTGGCGCCGGACGGGATGGTCTGGGTTCCAGGATTCGGTTCGGGGGTATTTGGAAAATTCGATCCCCATCAGGAGAAGTGGACGGTTTACAAACTACCCGATGCTGAAAACCAAATCCCCTACGCCCTGAATGTCGACAAAGACGGGATCGTTTGGATTTGTGGAACAGGGAACGACACCATGAACCGTTTTGACCCCGTGTCCGAAACGTTGGTCGAGTACCGCCTGCCCATGCGCGTCTCATATACTCGTGAAATTGAATTTGATGACGAGGGGAATGTGTGGACGAGCACTTCCGGGCCTGCCCGCCATATGGAACGCGGCGTTGGTGCGGTGATCAAAATCACGCTTCCCAAAGAGTTGCCAACCGAAGGCGGTATTAAACTCGTTCCACAATACTATGACGGCACCCATGATGTAGGGAACTTAGCAACGGCACCAAAGCCGGTAGTCCCACGTCCTGACAATAAAGCGCTATTCGCCAAAATTGATAAGTCGGAGATGCCGAAAGCTTACTTCGAACAACCACATCAGGAATATGTGGATGCCCGGATGGCCCAAATTTCAAAGCAAAATAGTCCTAAGGTAGGGCAACTTTGGAAGGAATTCACCCGGCTATATCCCGAACGAAATCGGGATGGCCAGATGTTTGTTCGCATCATGGAGCATGTCGCAAGCTTAGACGCAACGGGTTCCCAACGCCGATTTATCAAAAAATGGCAGCATCATAATTTTGGTGCGCAACCAAATAATCTGGCCGGTCGATCCCTCGAACACGGCAAGGTAATTTTCGAGCAGGCAACATGCAGTCGGTGCCATAGCATCGAGGGCAAAGGAGCAAAACTTGGCCCAGACCTTACAGGCATTTCGAAAAAGTATCAGGGCTCGAAATTGTTAGAACAGGTTGTTCGACCGTCAACTCAAATTCACAAAGAATTCCAACCGCAATTGATCGTTGTCGATACTGGCCAGGTCCTGACAGGCGTTATCATCAAAGAGTCACCGGAGCAGATTACTTTACTTCCAAATATGCTCAAACCGGAAAAGACCTATGTTTTTGATAAGTCGTCGATCGACGAGCGACAGGCATCGACCGTATCGAGCATGCCGATAGGACTTCTCGATACATACACAGTTAATGAAATCCTGGACTTAATCGCCTATATCCAATCCGTGCCCCCTCAAACCGAACCCGAAGGCTCCGAGTAATGCATTGCTGGAAGTTATCACTGACAGTTCCGCTTTTTCTGGCGGTATCTTTTAGCGTGGTTACGGTCGGTGCCAGTGATGCTATTAATCGTTTGTTGACGGGATCCTGTATCGATTGCCACGACGAGCAATCCGACACTGGGTTTGATATCACAGATCTTCATTTAGAGCTGGACGATGGGGTTCAGTTCCGTGCCTGGGTCAAAGTATTTGACCGAGTCCATCGTGGTGAGATGCCGCCCAAGGATGCTGCTCAGCCCAGCGATGAAGTCAAAGAGGCTGCCTTAGACCGGTTGAGCAACCTATTGACGAAGGCCAATTTAGATCGACAGCACAAATCCGGGCGAGTGCCATCTCGTCGATTGACTCGCTTGGAATACGAACACACGCTCCACGACTTGCTCGACATCGGCGGTGATCTGGCAAAATATCTTCCGCCGGAAAACGGAGCCGCCACGTTTGACGTTGTCGCTGGCAAACAGGAGATGTCCAGTGTCCACGTCAAGGGACTTCTCACTGCCGCCGACGCTGCCCTTGACGAGGCGATTCAATTCGGTGCCAAACCAGCAATGGCGCGCGAACTTGACTACGTGAACTCGCGTTACATGCAAATGTGGTTTCAACGCCCCGTACGCAATGGCGGTGGCACGGTCTTCCGGGCCGAAGACGATCTGATCATGTTCCGTGGCGAAAACCACAATCTGCGGTCTGACAACAACGGCCTGCGATTTCCCGTGGCCGGCCGATACCGTATCACGGTCACCGGGTCGGCGTATCAGCCCAGGTCCTCGGTAACAATGAGTCTCAAGCGTCAAAACGATATCCAGGGCGATAGCGAACTCTTTGCTGCATGGGATGTCGGGGAGAAACTCCGTACGGTTTCAACGATCAAATACTTTCGACCCGACGACTACTTTTACGTTAGCGCCGACGAACTCGAGCCGGCGCCCAACGGGCAAGTGATATACAACTCTCAACCCGCGAGCGCGTTCAAAGGTGAAGGCGTGCGGGTTCGCAAGGTACTCGTCGAAGGCCCGCTGGAGTCCACGTGGCCTCCGCAACGCACCCGCACCCTGTTCCCCGGCGTCGAATGGGAGCCTGTGTCCAACGGTCGTTATTACCGTCCGGTCACCACGAAATCTCACTACGAACATATTCGCGATGCGGTCGCTGCGCTCGCACCAAAAGCCTTCCGACGTCCGGTGAGCGACAAAGAAATTGAGGATCTCACCCGTCTCGCCGTCCCGAATCTCAGTGCTCGGCACGGCTTCCTCGCCAGCGCCCGGGTTCCGTTACGAGCGATCTTAATTTCGCCTAAGATGTTGTTCCTGACAAACGAAACGCGGCCCCTGGATTCGACACTGACCGATCTCGCACTCGCCAGTCGGTTAGCGTATTTCCTCTGGCGGAGCCCTCCCGATGAAGAACTGCTTCAACTTGCCAGGAAAGGAATGCTCTCCGACACAAACACGCTGGACGCTCAAGTTGACCGCATGCTGTCTGATCCAAAGCGTGACCACTTCGTGCATGAATTTTTGGGCCAATGGTTGGAGCTCGACCGAATCGATGCGACGACTCCTGATGCCAATCTGTATCCGGAATACGACGACGTGTTGCGGAGAGCCATGTTGGCAGAAACTCGCGAGTTCTTCGGACATCTGATTGACGAGAATCTGAGCGTAGCAAACCTCATCGATTCTGACTTCACTTTCCTCAACCGGAAGCTCGCCGAACACTACGGCATTCCAAACGTCGAAGGCGAAGACATGCGCAAAGTCATGCTGCCATCCCGCAGCGTTCGAGGCGGAATTTTGACGCACGCCAGTATTGCCAAAGTGACGGCCAACGGTACCGTCACCACACCCGTCAAACGGGGCAGTTTTGTACTGACGAACCTGCTGGGTCTGCCGCCGAATCCGCCACCGCCGACCGTTGGCGCGATCGAACCCGACACACGTGGAGCAACAACCATTCGCGAGACACTGCTAAAACACCAAACGCTCGATGCGTGTGCCGTTTGTCACCGCCGGATTGATCCACCGGGATTCGCATTGGAATGTTTTGATCCCATCGGCAACTTTCGCACTCGCTACCGTAACAGCAAAGGCGTCAAACGAACAGCCCAGGTCGGACTACGTTTTCTGCACAAAGACTATGAGTTAGGCGCGCCGGTCGATACAACGGGTGTGACCCCCGATGGCCTCGAGTTCCATGGCATCCGCGACTACAAGAATCATCTCTTGACATCTAAAGAACAGGTCGCACGCAACCTCGTTTCTCTGCTGATAACGTTCGCCACCGGTGGAGAGATCGAGTTTGCTGACCGTGACGAGGTCGAAAGTATCCTTCTTGCCGCGAAGGACAACGCGTATCCGACGCGGAGTCTTATCCATCTTGTCGTTACCAATCGACTCTTTAGGAATCGCTAATGCATAATCCCATCTCACGTCGCGCTGCCCTCAAGGCCTCTGGACTCGCCATTGCGTTGCCACTGCTCGAATCAATGAAGCCAGCCATCGGCCATGAATATACGGCACCGCCTAAACGCATGGTGTTCATTTGCAATGCTTTGGGACTGCATTCACCGTCGCTGTTTCCGAAGACGCCCGGGGCCGATTACGCAAACACCGAGTACCTCGACCTACTGCAGGCACACCGGAATGATTTTACGATTTTTTCAGGACTGTCCCATCCGGACCAAAACGGCAAGGACCCTCACGATACGGAGATGACCTTTCTGACAGCGGCGATCAATCCGGGGCTCGGTGGCTTCAAGAATTCAATTTCAGTGGATCAGGTGGCGGCGATGCACCTCGGTCACGCCACGAGGTTTCCGTCGATCACGCTGGGGAGCAACACTCAGGAGAGTCAGTCATACAACAGCAATGGTGTCATGCTACCGGCCGATTATCGGCCATCCCGTCTGTTTGCGAAATTATTCATGGCCGGAAGCCCGGAAGAACAACGGCGACAAAGACAGCAACTTGCGAACGGACGCAGCATTCTTGATGCCGTTGGCGATCAGACAGAAGCGCTCAACCTACGTGTTAGTGGAGGTGACCGAAAGCAACTGGGTGAATACTACGCTGCGATACGCGCAGCGGAAAAGGAACTGGCCGCATCCGATGCGTGGCTGGATCGTCCCAAGCCCCGGGTGGACGTCGAAGTACCGAAGGACCTTGCAGAACCAACAGAATTGCTCGGCCGCATTCGCGCACTGTTGAATCTGATTCCGCTGATGCTGCAGACCGATTCAACGCGGGTGGTCAGCCTGATGATTCAGGATCACCACACGGTCCCCAATATCGCCGGGGTCCAGGCGGGGCATCACCCCCTGTCCCATCATGGCCAGGACCCCGCAAAGATTGCCCAACTGAAGATCATCGAGTCTGGAATCCTCTCAACATTCTCGGACTTTCTGACGCAGCTTGGACAGCGATCGGCGCAAGGGACCCGACTGCTGGATCACACGGCCGTTCTTTTCGGAAGTAACCTGGGTAACGCCAATGCCCACGATCCAAGCAATCTACCCATCATCCTTGCCGGAGGTGGCTACCGCCACGGTCGATATCGGGCCTACGACAAGAAGAACAACATTCCATTGTGCAACTTATTCGTCACGATGCTTAACCATATGGGTGTGGAAACCGAGTCGTTCGCAACCAGCACGGGCAGCTTAGAAATATAGATGTGCTCCGTGGACGCATTTTTTGCCGCAATATTTTGACTGACCGTCATCCCCTGGGGAAGCGCTCCCACTGCCTTGCCCGGGGCGCGTCGGGTGCGGTAGGATGGTGAATTCGTTAGCCAACCATTCTATTTCCACGCTCTAATCTGAATTCCGATTGAAACTACCATGAAGCACTCACCTCTTCCACGCACGCTGGCCATCACCCTTTTTGTCCTGACGTTATCCGTTTTTAGTCCCGGAACGCTCACCGAGGCGGCAGAAAAGCCAAATATCGTTTTCATTCTTGCCGATGACATGGGCTATGGTGACCTCAAGGCCTTCAACCCGGAAAGCCGGATACGAACGCCTCATTTGGATTCCCTTGCAAAATCCGGAATCTGTTTCACCGACGCGCATTCCGGCGGCTCCACCTGCATCCCGTCGCGTTATTCGCTGCTCACCGGTAGGTTTTCGGCACGAAAGGCCGGCTTCAATGCCAATCAGCCCGTGATTGCCGAAGATCATCAAACCGTTGCCGGCATGCTCCGCCATCACGGCTATCAAACCGCCATGGTTGGCAAATGGCATCTTGGTTTCCAACGTAAATCAATCCGGGATGAAAACGGCAAACCGCGACTCGATTTCGACTACGACCATCCTCTGGCCGGCGGTCCGGTCGATCGTGGATTTGATTCGTTTTTCGGCATGCACGCTTCGCTCGACATTCAACCCTATTTTTATATTCGGGATCGCGCCCCCGTCCTGCCACCAACCGAGCGAGTGGACGCCCGCAGCAGCGTTGGTGGTAAAGAGAATTGGAATAACATTCAGGGCGCCTTCTGGCGCGCCGGTGATATCTCGCCAGATTTTAAACATGATGAAGTCACCCCACGGTTCGCCAATGAAGCGAGCAAGGTGATTGAAACCCACAACGGCGAAAAACCGCTCTTTCTCTACCTCGCTCTTCCATCGCCTCACACCCCATGGCTGCCCGCCGAGAAGTTTGCTGGAAAAAGTAAGGCAGGAATGTACGGCGATTTCGTGATGACCGTGGACAGTGTTGTAGGCCAGATTCTAAAGAGTCTGAATAAAGCAGGCATGAGTGACAATACGCTGGTCATGTTTTCCAGTGATAACGGTCCGGTATGGTACGACAAGGATACGGAACGATTTGGCCACCGCTCGGTGGGCCCGTTGCGCGGTATCAAGGCAAGTGTATGGGAGGGCGGCCATCGCGTACCGTTTATCGCCCGCTGGCCTGGACATATTCAGGCGGGGATCAAATCCGAACGCATCATTGCATTTGCCGATATCTTTGCTACTTTGGCTCAGGTCGCAGGGCCGGAAGAGAACCCTGCCACTACAGCAGTGGACAGTGTCAGCTTTCTACCCACGCTGCTCCACCCGGATCGGCGACAACCCGCCAGGCCCCCGGTTCTCCATGACGGGAAAGTGATCCGTGCCGGCGACTGGAAACTGATTGATACGAAGGGCCGCCGGGGGTTTAACGCCGAACGCGGCATCCCGTACGGTATCGAACTCTATAACCTGAAAAACGATCTGTCAGAAACCAACAACCTCGCTGAACAAATGCCACAAAAAGTGGAACATCTAAGAGCCGAAACCCG
>JAYZPA010000198.1:0-8239 GCA_036150515.1 Planctomycetota bacterium | reverse complement strand
AAAACTGGGGAGATTTACCACCTCGAGAGCGTCAAAAGGCACTTCAGCAGATCAGCAAAGAGTTGCCAGCACATTACCGCGAGGTGATCGAAGAATATTTCCGCAAATTAGCACGGGACGAGGGCTAGCGCCCATCACGTGTGGTTTTCACAATTGAGATCAGGAAATCAAGCGGGTTAACAAAAGAAGCTCTTGGGGGGGCAACAATAGACATATGTGGACGACGGTTCTTTTTTCAGCTCTTCTGTTTACATCTGCTGAGGCTCAAGTAACTTTCCTGTCTGGTGAGCAGACCACGGGCATGGTTACAGCGATTAGCACGAAATCCATTACATTGCACTCCGGTCAGGAGGATGCGGACCACTCCATTGATAAGATACAGGCGATGGTATTCCCTGGTAATCTCCGGACGCCCCCCAAAGCCGGAACCACTTCAATCACGTTTTACGACGGGACGAAGTTAAACGCGACCAAGGTGACACTAACCGATTCGCAAATCCAGATCATGCTTGGAGACGACCATACACTAGACGTTCAGGCGGACAGCATACGGGACATTCGGTTCAAAACGTTATCGGGCGAGGCGTTACAGCAGTATGAGGCAATCATCGGCAATGACGCTGCTGAAGACATCCTGATTATACAACGAACTTCAGGAGCACTTGATCAATTGGAAGGGATTGTTGAATCACTTGATGATGAGTTTGTAAATTTCAATTTTGGTGGTGATAAAATTCCAGTTGAGATCAAAAAGTTAGCTGGTTTACGATTACTAAAACCCGCGGATAAAAAACTGTCGGCAACGATGTGCAAGATTACCGACACGCAAAACAATGTCTTTTTGGCAAGCGACCTCAGCTTCAATCCCTCGGATCGGATGATGAACATCAAACTGGGGACAGGTGATTCCGTTAATCTGGAATTAGGCATGGTACATCGTATGGATTTTTCCAGCAACAATGTTCTTTACCTGAGTGATTTAACACCCGAGTCGGTTCAGTGGAAACCGTTTCTGACAGGCAATTTAATTCGGGAACGACTGGCCAGAGTATATCGCCCCCGTCTTGACACTTCACTGGACGGGTCACCCATTACCATCGGCAGTGAAAGCTATCGGAAAGGTTTTTCATTACATAGCCGTACGGTCATGGCACTTCGTTTGCCAGAGGCATATTCCAAATTACAAATGGACATAGGTATGGACCCGGCAATGAATGGACGTGGACATGTGGAATTGATCATTCTGGGGGACAACAAGCAGTTGTTCCACGACTTTGTTAGTGGCACCGATGCGCCTCGATCGTTGGACATAAACATAACGGGAATACGGCGGATTACAATTACCGTAGATTACGGTAAGAATCTGGATATAGGTGATCAATTAAATCTTGGTAATGCCCGAGTGTTAAAATAGTATTCAACAGGGTAAGATTTCAGTGTGCGTATGACCACGGCATTTGGACAGGAGGCATCGGTGGTTTCTTTTTTCAGCAAATCAGTTTTGGTAATCATTTTGATTTCCTTTTGGGGAATCCCGACGACCTCGGCGGATGTACCTGAATCGGTGGTCAGTGCTCAGACGCAGCGTATTGCTGCGATTCGCAAAGCATCGGCAACGACCGTAATGGTTTTTGCCAACGGCGGTAAAGGTGGCGGTTCGGGCGTAGTGATCAGCCCTGACGGCTATGCATTAAGCAACTTTCATGTCGTGAAACCGGCGGGCGTGGCCATGAAGTGTGCGATGAACGACGGCAACCTCTACGACGCCGTTGTTGTTGGCGTCGATCCTGTGGGGGACGTGGCTTTGATTAAGCTTTTGGGTCGTGACGATTTCCCCTATGCAAAGATGATTGACAGTGACACGGTCCGTTTAGGTGACTGGTGTTTTGCCGTAGGAAACCCCTTCCTGTTAGCAACTGACTTCCATCCTACGGTCACCTACGGAATCGTATCCGGTGTCCATCGTTATCAGTATCCGGCGGGCACCTTGTTGGAATATGCCGATTGCATTCAAACCGACGCCTCGATCAACCCTGGGAATTCCGGTGGTCCTCTATTTAACGCGAACGGCGATCTCATGGGAATTAACGGTCGCGGTTCATTCGAGAAACGTGGCCGGGTCAATGTAGGGGTCGGTTATGCAATTTCCATAAACCAAATCAAACACTTCCTGGGTTACCTGCACAGCGGCCGTTTTCTCGATCATGCGACCTTAGGCGCGACACTGGTTACCGACGAAAATGGGAATGTGATCGTTTCCAATATCATCGAATCCTCGGATGCGTATCGGCGGGGAATCCGATATGGCGATCGGGTTCTGTCTTTTGGTGGACGCGAAATAACAACCGTCAACGGATTTAAAAATGTACTGGGAATTTATCCCCGGGGTTGGCGAGTACCCATCAGTTTTCTTCATGAAGGAGAGAGAATTGATACCCACGTTCGGCTTTCGGGAGTGCACACACCGGAAGAGCTCATTGCCAAGGTTCAGCCCCAACAAAAACCGCCGGCACCTGGTGCTCCGGCACCTCCGCAAAACCAGGCCAAGCCTGCCTTGCCAGCGGAAGT
This sequence comes from Planctomycetota bacterium, assembly GCA_036150515.1. GTDB lineage: Bacteria > Planctomycetota > Planctomycetia > Pirellulales > Pirellulaceae > UBA721. The sequence continues at coordinate 5,671 of JAYZPA010000198.1, read as the reverse complement.
TGCGCCATTTATCGAAACGCGACACGGCTATTCCAACTTCTATTTCAATAAGTTGAATCAGGAACGAATCTGGAATAAGTACATCGATCTAACCGGCGGCGATCGACTACCAGGAGATTGGATCCTGCGAGGGGAACTCGGCAACCTGGGGGCCGCCACGGTCACTCTCAAACAGAATCAAGTTAATGCAACGCTTCCTCAGGGGGATGCCGTTGCTGATTTGACCGCGGACCTTAATACTCAGGACGCACCACGGGGAAGTGGTGGATTATTAATGGCGCTGCATATGTGGAAACACATCATGCAGGCTGGTCCCGCTAAATTTGGGGAAGTCTACTATCTGGGGTCGATGCCAACACCCACACAAACCAAGAAACAGGACGTTCTGGTCGGCACCCACAATGTCATTGAATGCCGCTACTACTTTGATCCGGATTCAGGTCAGCTTACATCGTTGGAAATGTACCCGGACTTAGGACTGGATCCCTGTGAACTGCATTTCAGTGATTACCGTGACACCCACGGACACACCATGCCCCATCGTATTGAAGTGGTTCATGGGAACACCATTTATGGTGAAATCCTGATTTCCACATATGAGTTCCCCGTCACGGAGAAGGGAACAAACTAAGCATGCCCCGTAACACGACGATATACAAATACGCCATGATTTTTTGTCTGTTGATGATTTCAGGTCTGACGAAATCCACATCAGCAGACGATTTTGCATTAGCATCCAACGCCGTTCAAAGCCGCATGGTCAAGATCTACGGTGCGGGCGGCCTGCAGGGTCTGGAGGCATACCAAAGCGGGTTTTTAATCAGTGGAGAAGGGCATGTCTTAACGGTTTGGAGTTATGTACTCGATACGGATTACATTACGGTTACATTAAATGACGGGCGGAAATTTCAGGGGGAACTGGTCGGTGCCGACCCTCGTCTGGAGTTAGCCGTGCTGAAGATTGATTCTGCGGAATTGGACCATTTTGATTTAGCCACGGCTGTCAAATTGAAACCAGGATCCCGGATTCTCACATTCAGCAATCTTTTCGGCGTCGCAACCGGCAACGAACCCAACAGCGTATTACATGGAATTGTATCTGCCACAACTCAGCTCAATGCTCGTCGTGGTGCATTTAACACACCCTACAACGGCCCAATTTATGTTCTGGACGCCATCTCGAACAATCCAGGCGCTGCGGGAGGTGCACTGACCGATGCTCAGGGAAATCTGGCGGGTGTACTGGGTAAAGAATTACGCAATTCACAGAACGGAATCTGGCTCAATTATGCGTTGCCTATCCAGCAACTGACTTCTGCAGTGGAAGATATCTTAGCCGGCAAGACGCGACCTCGCAGTTTGGATAATACGGTCAAACCGCCGGACCAGCCTCATACACTTAAGGGACTTGGAATCCGTATGGTTCCCGATGTCCTTTCCAAAACACCTCCCTATGTCGACTCGATAACCCGAGATTCCATCGCTGACAAACAAGGTCTCCGCCCGGATGACTTAATTCTGTATCTGAACAATCGCCGTATTGACTCGCTGACCACTTTACTCGATGAGATGGCACTGGTGGATCACATCGATGCCGTTACCCTGATCATTCAGCGCAACAATGAACTGATCGATATTACGCTTCCAGGACAGTAAACTGAATTCGATTGCCCTATGATGAATCACCCGAACCGACCTCGTTCTGTAATCCGCTTTCTTGTCACCGGAGCTCTGAGTAGTTACCTGGCGATCGTTGTCTCGTGGGGCGAACTTCATGCTCAGGACGATCTTCTACAAGCGGAAGAACGGGCCCTTCAACAGGCGGTCGAAAAGGTCAGCCCCAGCGTTGTACAAATCGAAGTGTTAGGAGGATTGGAAACAATAAGCGACGGTCCGGTGACCGGTCTGGCGGTCTCAGCGGATGGGTTCATTCTATCCAGCGCCACAAATTTTCAGGGTACCATGACTGCCATTCTCGTATCCACACCCAGTGGCAAACGCGCTTCGGCCACGATCGTGGCACACGATTACAATCGGAAGCTGGTGTTATTAAAAGTCAATACACCGGAAGTCTATCCGCTAACCGTTGCTGTTCCACATAAGGAAATGGTGGTCGGTCAATGGGCTGTCGCGATTGGAAAAACCTATTCACGCGAAACGGCAAATCAAAGCGTTGGTATCATCAGTGCCACGAATCGGATTTGGGGTAAAGCCGTCCAGACAGATGCTAAAATATCACCGGCAAACTATGGCGGACCCCTGATTGATATTTATGGCCGGGTTTATGGCATTCTTACCCCCCTGTCACCCCACGGTGGAGGAGGACCAACCGAGGGTACGGAGTGGTACGATTCCGGAATAGGTTTTGCAATTCCACTGGTCGATATTCTTCCCCAACTGGACAAATTGAAGGCAGGTAAAGATCTATACCCTGGCCGTCTTGGAATCTCACTAAAAACAGGGGACATCTATGATTTGCCCGCGGAGGTAGTCTCCGTCCAGCCCAAATCACCTGCACGTACCGCCGGGATGCAAAAAGGAGACACCATCATCAAGATCAATGACATGGTAATCTCGCGCCAGGCGCAATTGCGGCATGCACTGGGCGGTAAATATGCCGGCGATTTGATTACCGTCAGCTACCGACGAGGGGAGAACGTACTCAGTACAGACGTGACACTCGTGGAAAAGCTACAGCCTTATGAACATCCGTTGCTGGGAATCCTCCCTGACCGCAACCACGAAGAGGCCGGCGTAAAAGTGCGCTATGTTTATCCGGAAAGTGCCGCCGCCAAAATCACTCTTCAGACAGGAGATATCATTACGGCGGTTAATTCCGAAGAAGTCGCTGACGCGGCCACACTGAGGTTATTGCTTTCAAACTATGAACCCAAAAATGAAATCTCCATTACATTTGTTCGCAATAATCAACCGGTTACGAACACATTGATGCTGGGTTCTCTACCCACATTCAACCCGGATATACCGCCCCATGAATCTCCGACAAAGCCAGCACCAGCGAACCCTTTGGCAACTGGATTCGTCAACGTAAAGCTACCGGAAGAGAAAAATGAGTGCATTGCGTTGGTTCCCGATAATTACCGACATGACGTTCCCCACGCACTGGTCGTCTGGCTGCACGCCCCCGGTGATCAGGATGATGAGGCATTGAAGACTCAATGGTCTGCATTGGGAGAACAATATCAACTGATCGTGTTGGCTCCCCGATCAGCGGATCAGGCACGCTGGAATCCAACTCAACTCGATTTTATCCGTAAGACGATTGATAATCTAATCACGACCTACAATATTGACCGTACCCGGATTGTTGTTCATGGCCGTCAGGCCGGCGGGTCGATGTCCTACATGCTGGGATTCTCACATCGAGATCTGATCCGCGGCGTTGCCCCGGTGGATGCGGCTTTGCCGGCAAGGGCGGCTGTCGAAGCCAACGACCCCGCTCTTCGTCTCGCATTTTATGCATTCCACGTTAAAGGATCGCGTCTGGAAGCTGCCAGTCAGACGGGTCTGGACCGTCTTAAAAAGGCAAAATACCCGGTTTCCGCAATCCAAATTGACGGCATGCAGGGAATAACCAATGCACAACGATCACACTTTGTGCAATGGATCGACTCGCTCGACCGTCTCTAATCGGACAGCTTACCCGGTTGCTTACTTAAAATACCGCAAGCAAACGGTATACTAAGTACTTCATCGTGTCCCTAAACAACAAGCCCCCCTTCAAGGAGTAACATCGTGGAAAAATGGCCCATTGGCGTATTTACCAGTATTGACGCTGGTCTGGGAGTAAAAATCGAAGTCGCCCATGAACTGGGAGTTCCGACCATCCAACTACACGCACCCGCCAAGGAAACTCGGACAGCAGACAATGCCGCACGTTTTCTCAGTCATTTGGATGAATTAGGTATCACGCTGACGGCCGTCTTCGGCGGATTTGACGGTGAAAGTTATGCCGATATCCCTACCGTCGTTGAAACGGTTGGTATTGTTCCGGCAGCGACCCGTTCGGCTCGCGTGCAGGAAATGAAGGACATTGCTGACTTCGCAAAGATGTTGCAATGCGATGTAGTCGCTCTCCATCTGGGTTTTATTCCTCACGACACGTCAGATCCTCTTTACGGTGAAGTGTTGGAGGTGACCCGTGACATTTTGGACCATTGCAAGGAGAACGGGCAAAACCTGCATCTTGAAACCGGGCAGGAAACAGCGGAGGGCCTGTTACAATTCATAAGCGATGTGGAAAGGGACAACCTGTTTGTTAATTTTGATCCGGCCAATATGATTCTCTACGGCACGGGCGAACCTATCCAGGCACTGCGACAGGTCGGAGCATTCGTGCGCAGTGTCCATTGCAAAGACGGAACGTGGGCCGAGAATCCCGGAGTGGATTGGGGAGCGGAAGTGCCTCTCAATCAAGGGGACGTTGGAATGGAAAACTATTTACGGACACTTGATGAATTAGGATATACCGGTCCGTTGACCATTGAACGGGAAATCCCACAGGACCCGGAACGACAGAAAACCGAAATCGGCAATGCCGTTAATCTTCTAACGGAACTCAAAGAAAAAATCGGATAAGAACCCACGTTTCTGGGTCGGGGCACGGACGCATGGATGATCCCAAAAAACGGCTGGTCGTCATCACCATCGTGTTGTTCATCATCACGACGGGGGTGTGGCTATTTGGATCCCGCGATTGGCAAATTGAGGTTCTACCCGTGACGTTTCGGGTAACTCTGTTCTTCGCCATCCTGCTACTGGCATTCGATGACGTAAAAAGCCTACTGCAGCGTCTGAAAGGCCCGGTGGGCATCCTCATCGGATGTGGACTGCTGTTGGCTGTCCTGTATAAACCATCAGCAAAAGCAATTCTTCCCGTTCTGATCGGCAGCATTGCCGTCATAGGCGTTCTCGGTTTTATCAGACGGCAATTCACGGGCAATTCACCGTCAAACCGTTAGGACACCGTATCGGGAAGCGAACCGCTGCCCATAAAACACCCGCCCAATATTAACTAAGCAAATCACGTTTCGTTTCCGCCATATCGCTACCATCGGACGTGGCATCATGATTTACATCGTACCATTCTTCTTTAAATTGAATGTGACCACCCTTGCCAGCAGCACCTTGTCGGATCGCAACGTTGGTCGTCAGGGCGATGACCGCATCGCTTAATGCTACTTGCGGGTTACAGCGCGGCTGATTTTCCGGTGACGGGTGACCAATGCAATAGGCCCAATGTTCTATTTCCTCGGTATAACCGCGGCTGACAGGACCGGTCTGAGCTGCCTGGGCAACCGGAGCGGCTTCGCCGCTAGCCTGCGTATCCAGCGTTGGTCCGGATTCATCCTTCTTAACGCCCACACGAGTGGTTGTATCGGATCCCTTATACAGCATCATTTCTTTTTCTTTTTCAAGAATCAGGGTTCCCTTGGTACCCATAACAACTTCACCGTAACCACCGAATCCATTTCCATTGATGGACGAATACGTAACCACGATTTTCTTGTTATCATCATTTTCGTATGCCGGTACGGCCGTTTTACCAACCCCTGTACCGAAGTCAGCGTAACCGACATCAAATGCATCTTCATACCCTGGAGCCGGAAATTCAAGCATACAGTAAACATGGTCTTCGACATGTCGATCC
>JAYZPA010000197.1:0-16092 GCA_036150515.1 Planctomycetota bacterium | reverse complement strand
TTACGATTGGAAACAACCAAGGTCACCCCTTTTGGTTATACCGGTTGTAACGGTCAGAAAATAGTTTTTTACCTGTCTGAAACATGAATTGGGTGCAAAGAGTCATTTGAGTAACGAAGCGGTCGAAGATATAGATGTGTGCTGAAACGTCCTCGCTGTGGTGATTTTTAAATGAATATATTGGTAACCGGTGCAGCCGGATATATCGGTAGTCATACCTGTCGCTGGCTGACAGAACAGGGTCACACCATTGTGGCTTTTGATAATCTCAGTCGTGGCCACCGACGGGCTGTGGAGATAGCTCTGCCTCAGGGAGAGTTTGTACTGGGGGATCTGCATGATCAGGATTTATTGCGGGCCACTTTGAATGACCATTCGATCGAAGCGGTGGTCCATTTCGCAGCCTTTGGTTTAGTGGGTGAATCGGTCGAACAACCGGAACTCTATCATGACAACAATGTGGAGGGGTCGCGAAGCCTGATTTCAGCAACGGTCCGGCAGGGAATCAAACGATTTGTTTTTTCCAGTACGACGGCCATCTATGGTGAACCTGACGATATGCCGATTACGGAGTCCTGTCCGACAAACCCAATCAGTCCCTATGGGCAAACCAAACTTGAGGTGGAAAAGTTACTTCTGGAAGCCCGCAAAGAACACGGATTGGGTTTCGCCGCATTACGTTATTTCAATGCTGCCGGCGCTCATCCAAACGGTGACCTTGGCGAAGATCATGATCCTGAGACCCATCTGATTCCGATTGTATTTCAGGTTGCATTAGGACAGCGGGATGAAATTCAGGTGTTTGGCAACGACTATCCAACCCCCGATGGAACCTGTGTGCGGGATTATATACATGTTTTGGATCTGGCACATGCGCATCAATTGGCGCTGCAGGTACTTCAGCCTGCCGGGCAGATTCAGGTAAACTTAGGGACAGGTACCGGGCATTCCGTTATGCAGATTATTGAATCTGCCCGCGAAGTTTCAGGATGCGAGATCCCCGCGAGGATTGGTGACCGTCGCGCGGGTGATCCTGCTTTGTTGATCGCGGATAATCAACGGGCATACGATAAACTGGGTTGGACACCCCAACATTCCAGTCTGAATGCCATTATGTCCACAGCCTGGAACTGGCATCAATCGCACCCATCGGGATATGCAACTTGAGTTAATGGGACGGAAAAAACAATGCAGGATCTGATTATCGAAAAACCGTATCGGTTTGTCCGTCCCGCGCGAAACAGTCTGGTTCTCTGGATGACTTGTACCTTTAACCTGTTTCATCACTGGTTGCGCAAGGTCGAAGGTGTTTATGAATTCGAAGTTCGCAATAGCCAGAAACTAAAAGATTCCATCGCTGCGGGTCATGGAATCGTGGTTTCCGGAAACCACTGTCGTAACGCCGATCCTCTGGCGGTCGGTGAGGTAGCGAAGGCGGCGAATTGTTATATGTACAGTATGGCCAGCTGGCATCTGTTTAATCAGGGAAGGTTTATGGCCTGGGCTCTTAAAAACCTGGGTGCCTTCAGTATTAATCGTGAAGGACTTGACCGCACCGCACTTGACTACGCCATTAATGTTCTGGTTCAGGCAAAACGACCGTTGGTGATTTTTCCCGAAGGTTCTGTTTCCCGCAGTAACGACTACTTACATCCGTTTTTGGATGGAACCGGTTTTATTGCTCGCACGGCGGCCCGTCGTCGCCGTAAAACCGATCCTCATTCCAAAGTCGTGATCCATCCGGTTATTTTTCGGTATCACTTTATCGGTGACTTTCAGGCCTGTACGGAACATACGCTGGGCCTTCTGGAAAAGCACCTAAAAACCACGACCGACCCGGATCTGCCGCTGCTGGATCGGATCCGGCACGTTAGTGCAGGCCTTCTGGGTGAACGCGAATCCGTCTATTTGGGTCAAGTTCAGAACGGATCTTATTATGACCGTATAGAGCATCTGGCGGAACATATCTTGGAGATCCAGGAAATAAAATGGAAGGGAGCCGTTCAAAGCGGGCCCTGGATTCCCCGGGTCAAAGCGCTGCGCCCGCTCATTGTTCCCGATCTTGCGAACGGATTGTTGGATGAGCAGGAAAGCAATATACGACGTCAGGATTTGTTTGATCTGAATTTCGTCCAGCAACTCAGCTATTATCCGCCGGACTATTTATCACCCAGCGACGGTCGGTTGACACGTGAGCGGATTCTCGAAATGTTGGAGCGGCTGGAAGAGGATCTGACGGATCAAGTGACTATGCCACGCCGCTTTAAACTTATTTTAGATATACTGGATCCCATCGAAGTACCTGCAGAAAAAGGACCGCGGGGTGGGGTTACCGATCCATTAATGGAACAGGTTCGCAGTCGTATGCTGGCGAGTTTATCCGAGCATGCATTGGAATCCGAACCTTTTGTACCGTAAACGCGATTGCTCAGTCATGATGCCGCCGCGCGAGAACAATCCGCCCATGACCCTCCAAATCGCTTACTGTTTCTACTGAGTCAAAACCGGCCTGGGCTACAGATTGCTGTAGCGTGTCGATTAACATGGGACTTGTTTCCAATACGAGCCAACCTTGATCATGGAGTTGACTGGCTGCCTGTGGAATGAGACGGTCATAGATTTCCATACCGGTCGGCCCCGCCTCTAACGCAATTTGCGGTTCGTAATCGTGGACATCTCGGTTGAGTTGGGCATATTCATCGGATCGGACGTACGGTGGATTACTCACAATGATATCAAACAGGTCCTGTGACGGTTCCGATAACAAATCCTGCCGGAGGAACTGGATTTGATCAGATACGTGATGCCGTGTTGCGTTGGTTACTGCAATGTCCAAAGCAGATTGCGAAATATCAATAGCCGTGAAACTGACTCCGGGAAGTTCTCTTGCGAGCGTAACGGCGATGACGCCGCTTCCAGTACCCACATCGGCAATGGATTGTGGGTTGTCCGGAAAGTGTTTTTTTATGATATCCAGTACGGCAATCACAGCGAACTCGGTTGCTGGACGTGGGATCAGTACCTGATTGGAAACGTCAAATCGTAACGAGTAGAATTCGCGGTGTCCGACAAGATAGGCCACCGGTACCCCTGTTGCACGTTGACGTACTAATTCCCTAAACGATTGACGACCCTGCTCACCAACCACTTCATCATAGCGGGTGTACAACATGATTCGCGGACAGTCCATGCAGTGTGCGAGCAGAATCTCCGCATCGAGTCGGGAACTCTCTGAATGGTTTTTCTCCAGATAGGATGCCGTCCACTGCAACAGATCTTTGACGGTCCATGATGGGGATGCGGTGGTGTTTTCAGGCAGAGTTTCGGGTTGTTTGTCGTCCTGAGACATGACGAATCATCCTGTGGATTGGACGGTTAAACACGCCCTGAGCAATGGTCGCGTACTCAATGGTCAAGCGTTCCCATCGATTCACGCAATTGATTGCGGTCATGGTCGATGAGCAGGTCGGTTAATATTTGCAGATTGCCGCCAAGGATCTGGTCAAGTTTGTACAGGGTGGCATTAATACGATGATCCGTAACCCGGTTTTCAGAAAAATTATAAGTGCGAATTCTTTGGCTGCGATCACCTGAACCGATCAGTGTTTGTCGTTCACTAGCGCGTTTTTCATGTTCCTGCTGTCGAAAGAGCTCATAGACTCTCGCTTGCAGAATACGCAGTGCTTTCGCGAGGTTCTTATGTTGACTCGTCTCATCCTGCATGGACACGACAATGCCGGTTTCTAAGTGAGTCAACCGTACCGCAGATGCTGTCTTATTGACGTGTTGGCCACCAGGACCACTGGCATGAAAGATATCCTTACGATAATCATCCGGTTTAATGTCAATTTCCAGTTCTTCCGGTTCAGGCAGTACGGCGACGGTGGCTGCGGATGTATGAATCCGGCCTTTGGTTTCCGTGTCTGGAACACGTTGAACACGATGGCCGCCGCTTTCATAAGCAAGTTCTCGAAAAACACCATCCCCGTCGAATGAAAGCATGACTTCCTTGAACCCTCCCAGTTCAGACGGACTGGCTTCGAGCAATTCAATTTTCCACCCTTTGTTTTCACTGTGCCGCTTGTACATTTCAAACAGATCACGTGCAAACAATGCTGCCTCATCTCCCCCGGTTCCTGCCCGGATTTCCATTACGCAGCGGTTTCGTGTCGCATCGTCACCCCCGATCGTCATCTCCAGTAACTCATTCCAGGCAACTTCGCGACGTTGTTTGATCTCCGGTAGCTCTATCTCGGCAAGTTCTTTGGCATCCGGGTCTTTACTGTCGGCCATTTCCTGAAGCTCAGCAATTTCCTCCAGCATCGATTTAAAGGATCGGTATAACATGGCCAATTTCGTAAGCCTGCCATGTTCTCGAGCGACCGCAGCCAACTTGTGAGAATTTGAAAGGACTTCCTGATCGGTCATCATTTGCTCCAACTCTTCAAATCGAGCGAGCTTCTCTTCGAGCATTTCACGCAAAGGGCGAATTCCTTGTAACGGAAGTCAATATCCAACAGCCATATTCCCGCGGTAAGCAGGAATCAGTAAACGTTCAAAGCCTAAATGACAAACGCAGTCATCGGCAAGGCCGATCACTGCGATATGCGGCAGTCCAGTGACAGAAACCGAGGGCTCGTCCCTACACCGGAATGAATAGGTTACTTCTTTTTCTTTTTACCTTTGGTGGGCGTTTGAACACTGGCATAGGTACCAGCGGCAAATTTGCTCTGGAATTTTTCAATACGACCCGCCGTGTCGACGAACTTCAACTTGCCTGTATAGAAAGGGTGGCAGCTGGAACAAATGTCGATTTTAATCTCGCTACGCGTGCTTCGTGTTGTGAAACTCGTACCACACCCGCACGTTACGGTTGTTTCCACGTAATCGGGATGAATGCCTTCTTTCATGATGTTCGAAACTTTCACTTGTCTTTGATATTCAAGGTGGCCATTTTTCAGCGGTAATGGCCATGCAAACAACTAAATATAATCCCCCACTCTGAGATCGACAAGAACCTAAACAAACAAGCTCAGGAAATCTTCTGCGGAGCTAGTCACCTCCGGTTCAGCCGGTCCGATAAACAGAGAGGTCACCGAATTTATCTCTGTTGTGCCATTTCTTGAAACAGATCATATCGAGCCTGCATCTCCGCAAGGCTGTCATTGCCGAATTTTTCACAAAACGCGACGGCAACTTCAAAGGCGACAACATTTTCAATGATGATGGCTGCGGCTGAAACCGCACAAACATCCGATCGTTCATAGCTTGCCGGTTCGGGTTGTTTCGTATCCAGATTAATGCTCTCCAGAGGCTGTCTTAGCGTGCTGATGGGTTTCTTTGCAGCGCGGACAATCAGTGGTTGCCCATTGGTCATTCCGGCTTCGAGCCCTCCGGCGTTGTTCGTGGGACGTTCGTACCCAAGGCTGGGTGTTTCTTTTTTGTCTTCCTGAAAGGTAATCGGATCATGAACCCTGGAACCGGGTCGCCGCGCTGCTTCAAAGCCCAACCCAATTTCAACGCCCTTAATTGCCTGTACAGCCATTACTGCCTGAGCGATACGACCATCCAGTTTTCGATCCCATTGGGCATGCGTTCCCAGACCAAATGGCAATCCCTCGACACGGACTTCCAGAATACCACCGAGAGTATCCCCGTCCACTTCGGCCTGATCAATGAGTTTTTTGATATCGTCATCCCGTTCGGGATTGAGCGAGTAGACTTCGCTTTGCTGTCGCAGGGTTCTCCACGTCCGGATATCGCCGGGCTGCTTTTCGATGGAAACGCCCCCTAACTCATCGACATAACCCAGGCACTCGATTCCGAAAGGTAGTAAAATCTGTTTTGCCAGCGACCCGGCCGCAACCCGTACTGCCGTTTCCCTGGCACTGGCCCGCTCCAGAACATTGCGTATCGATCCCAGATATTTGACAGCGCCGGTAAGGTCGCCATGTCCGGGACGAGGTCGCTCAAGCTCCTTGAGTTTTTCCAGCTTATAGTCACGGTTGATTACCTGTAGCGTAACCGGACTTCCCATCGAAATGTCGTTCCAGATCCCGGTTAACACTTCAACCGTGTCCGTTTCGATCTTTTGGCGGCCCCCGCGACCGTATCCACCCTGGCGCATACGCAGATCATCGTTGATCGCTGCAGTTTGAATTTCGATTCCGGCAGGAAAACCATCAACAATGGCCATCAAGGTCTTGCCATGGGATTCTCCTGCTGTCCAGTAACGCAACATGCTTAACCGTTCTAATAAAAACAAAGACACAGAGGATGAAAAACGAATGGGACTGGTTTGAGCCCTTCCGTCGATGTCAACGTTCAGTTTAACTACCGTAGCAAAAACCGGATAGGTCGGTTAAAGTATGCGAACGGCTCTACGGGCGAGCGGAATTCGTGTCGTTGTGCGACGTAAAATGACAAAAACGGTGGTTTCCCTTGGACAACGGGAACAGGGAGCATGTGAATTGAAACAATTCTTGAGCAAACGCTGGTTTCTGCTGTGCCTGATCCTGGTGTTTATCATTGGATTAATGTATCACCAGGATCTGCAGTGGGTTGTAACGCAAGAAGCAGCTCGTGACAGTATCGTCTTTGCGGTCCTGTTCTTAATGACCGTTTCGTTAAGTTTACATGCCTTAAGCTCTGGTGTGCGTCGACCCACCGGTACCTTACTGGCGGTTGCGTTGAATTATGGCATTCTGCCGGTGGTGACGTGGGGAGTTGCGTGTTTGATTCCGGACACGGGGTTGGCTGGATTGCGAGGTGGTCTATTGGTGGTCGCGGTGACTCCCTGCACGCTGGTTTCTGCAGCGGTCTGGACACGTCGTGCCGGGGGGAATGATAGCATTGCGATTCTGGTAACGCTGATTACCAATCTACTTTGTTTTGTGATTGCTCCGTTATGGCTGTTGCTTTTTTTCGGAAGCGGTACGGAATTTAATCTGACGCTTAGTGACATGGTAAGCAAGCTCGGCTTGCTGGTGGTTTTGCCGATGGTTGTGGCTCAGGCGTCGCGGCTTTACCGTCCCTGGGCCAAATGGGCCACGGCTCATAAAACCGAATTAGGAATCATTGCCCAGTGTGGAATCCTGTCGATTGTCTTTCTGGGAGCGGTTCAGGTCGCACCCAAGTTGTTGGAAACACCGGGCAGTGACGGATTTAAACTGATGGGTATTGCGATCGGTGCGGTATTGGTTATTCATACCACGGTGTTTTGGTTGGGTATCAGTACAGGTCGGTTGCTTCAACTCCCGCGGGAAGACTATCTGGCGGTTGGTTTTGCCGGAAGTCAAAAGACATTAATGGTGGGACTGGTGATCTGTGTGGAGCTGGGCGTTCTGTTAATCCCGATGGTTCTTTATCATGTGGCGCAGTTATTTGTCGATACGCTCTTTGCCGATTATTTCCGTCAGCGTGGGCAGCGGGATCCTGAGTTGTCTGCAGACAAATAACGATTTCGACCCACGTTGCGATTGAGAAAACATCTTGAAATCTGCTATCCTGTACCCGCCGTTTAAAGACGTTTCTCTGGTCCTATCGAAAAACTTCACGGATGAAGCATCGAACTCAACGCTGGCTTAATCGATTCCTGTTTTGTGGGTGTGTGCTGCTGCCTTCACTGGTGATCGCAGGGACACTGATACTGCGGCACACGGATACCGGTCAACGCTGGATGTTAATGTGGTGGACGGATGCCTTTGCACAGGCTACGGCAAGTCAGGTTGAGATTGGTCGAGTGCATTTCGTGGGACCGGATCGTTACGTGTTTGAAAATGTAAGGCTGAGTGATCGGGAGACAGGGCGACATATCATTCAGTGTGACCATGTTGCACTAAACCGGATAAATGCCCAATGGGAGTTGGTGATCCACACGGCGGATACACCTTACCCGGATTTGTACGGGTGGATGCAGTGGTGGAACGGTCATGTCCTATCTCAAAAGGAGGGGTTAGAGACACACATACGCATCGATAAACTCAGTCTGGGTGACCCTCAAAAACGGCAGTTGCAGAATTTCAATGCTCAGGTCATGCCCGGATCGGATGTCACGGAACTGCTGGTTAATTTCGGCGGCGATGTAAAAGAACCGATTGCCCTGAGAGTCCGCCGTCGTCACATCTATCCGGTGCAGACAGAAATCGTGTTAAAAACCAATGCTCAGCGGTTGCCCATCAATGTGCTCGGTGACTTACTGGAATTTGATTTCCAATTTGGCAAAGTCGCTACCTTTTCCGGAGAGGCTGTGGTTCAGATTTCCTCGCAACCTGCAGACAGAGTTCGTAAGCTCACGTTGAAAGGAGAATTGAATCAGGTGGATCTAACGCAGTTGTTACAGAATGCACAGCCACCGCCTATGGTTGGAATGGTTCAGGTTGCGGTGATGCACGCTGAGTATGACGATGGTCAGTGGATTCGATTAGAAGGACGACTTCAGGGAGAACCGGGGCACGTTCAACGAGCCTGGTTGCCCACGGTGGCACGGTCTCTGAAGTTGCGGTGGTTGGGAGATTTGGACCAATCGAGTATTCCCTACGAATCACTATGCTGTGAGTTCATTTGGAGTCCCGAAGGCATTTCCATTCGTGGTGAAAAGGACGGCCCTAACAGGGGAAGTATTTTGCGTCATGCTCAGGGGATCATTCTGGCGGATGATCCGGAACAGGTGATCCAGACGACGGCGATACAGGATGTGCTGTTGCGGTAGTGGACACCCTGTTGACAGGTGGAAACGATCACGAATCGTCCGAGGGCCGATCTTCAGGTTCGGTTGGCCCGTCATCGGATCCAGGTGCGACGGCACCCTGTATGCCTGCTTTATAGCGTACCCAGGCGACAAACATGAAGCACCAGTTCAGTACAACAACCAGCACAACCCCGCCGATCGCTCGGGCGGCATTTTCTCCTGCCCCATAAGAGTGCAACCCGACACTGCCGGTGTCGGAAAGCAGAGGGAGTCCAAAATTCACTCCTGTCCAACTCATCATAATCATCGTAAACCCAAATACAGTACCGGCAATCATGCCAAAGTTATTCAGCCAGCCTGCATAGCGAGCGTGCAAGAATGCTAAATAGATAAGTAATGAAATGAGGGCCCACACTTCTTTAGGATCCCAGCCCCAAAATCGGCCCCATGACACGTCTGCCCATAGTCCTCCAAGAATCGTACCGATGGCCAGTAAAAGGACGGCGATTTGAATGGATCTGTAGCAATAATTAGCCAGTGCAGCGCACTGCTGCGGAGGTCGGGGTTTGCCCGCCGTAGAATCGGAAGATTCGCTGGCGCGGATCGCGTCCGGTACGTTAGCGGCATCCGTCCGGTATTTTCCAAAAATGTAATAGCCCAGGGCAATGTTCCCCAATCCCAATGCGAGGGCGCCTGCTCCGTAGCTTGCTACAATTGTCAGGACATGAATGGTCAGCCAGAAATTGGAACGCAGCACAGGCTGCAAGGGTGAGAAATTGTCGTTGATGATCTGGGCATCAGCCGCCATGTCATTTCCTAACAGCAGGACTAAACCACCAATGCCGGCCATGAGCGTACCGCCCATTCCAAAAAAGCGTCGTTTGTGCATTTCATTAAAAACGGTTTGTGCTGCCGCGGTATTGCTACGTCGATGGATGAAATCCATACTGCTAAACCATGTGCTAAAGCAAATGGCCAATAGAAATCGTGGCAGAATCCAAAGACAACCAATCAGGCAGATCATCCCCACCATCCAGACTCCAATCTTGTTGAGCGAAGTCCAGTCATCAGGAACCAAAGCGAAATAGCTGGTGCCCCCGTCACCATAGGTGGTCTGGGTGAGAAAATAGAACAGGGCGGTCATAATTACGAGTCGAAACAGCGTGTTGACATATCCTAATACCGTCCAGGTGGATTTTTTCAGCCGGCTCAATTGTTCAGGTGAAAGGTTTCGGGCTTCATTGAGAAACCGGATATTTCTGAGAAAAGGTGCCGCGGTTACGCGCCAGGCATCCAAAAGACCTTTATGAATCACTGGCTGCATTAAAAACCATAGTGCCAGCAGCGAGACAATAAATGGTACAAAGACGACCGTCTCATACATGTTGGTAACGGGCGCCCAACCACTGATGATAATTCTTAGGTAGAATCCATAGGCAGTCCAGCCAAGTCCGATAACCAGTAGCAGCAGTCCAAAATACAGGCCGAGTTTTTTGGTTAGTGAGTTTCCAAATGAAAGCGCAAATCCTAACAGTGCAAGCAAATTGAAAACGAACGTATATTGGAATGGCTTGCTGTCGTTGTAGGTGATTTCCGCAGCGATTTTATTTTCGGCTGAGTTTACTGGAAAAGCAGTATAGGTGAGCATATCGTCATCGCGGTTGGTAGGCTGCAGCGTCGATCTCACAGCGGCATTACGAGCACTGGTGGCACGCGCGCCGAGTTTCTTGAGGGAGTTTAGCAATGCAGATTCAGCCGCCCTAACGGCTGACAGGCGATCCGGATTATTGCGGTTTGTATAAACCCGTGTGAGATCAGACCAGTGTCGACGTACCTGCAGTACTTCCTGCTGGGCTAACAGACCGGAGAGTATCCCACCAGGGACTTGTCCTTGCTCATCAGCCGCCCCCACACCCTGCCCATGTAAGACTGCTTGTAGACTAATCCAGGGCTGAATAATCATGCCTTCATCCCGATTCTTAGCTACGGCATATGGATTGGCTGACGGGGTTATCAGCACTCCCTCACGATTGGCATACAGCGTCGACTGTAATTCAAGGCAGAGCACATTGAGCTTCAGCGATTGCGACTGCATTTCACGAAACATGGATTGAAATTCTTCTAATTGTTGTTGCGTGAGTCCTTTTGGAGATCGCAGGAATTCGTTGCGAACGATTCCAAAGTTCTGTTGCATCGCCTGAATGTTGGCTTGAAACAAATAGACTTCCCGCCCGATATTTGCAACGGTCATTTCAGCCGGAGCGACGACTGCCTGACTTGCGGCATCGGTTGGAATCTCAAAACCCAGAATAACGGCCGTTTTTAGCTGCATCCGGTAGGCATAGGCAAGGCAATTGTCGATGGCATTGGATAACCGCTGGCCGGATGAGAGGGCACCGTTGTTATCGGCTGCTGCTTTACGAAACACATCCGCCAGATTACTAAGTCGTGCAGATAGCGCCCCTTGTTGACCGGGCGTGTCGAGCAATCTGACAATTCGTTGTACGGTGGAACAAAACGGTTTGCGGTCACCGATGTCCGCAATTCGAATATTTCCGGTGAGTGGATCGGAGGCATTCAACGAGACACTGCGGAAGAGATCCAGGCGACCCAGCACCGTTTCTATTTTCTTGAATTGGTCTTCATCCACCGGTTTTCCCGCACTTTGTTGTTGAGCAGATGATTCCAGCCATTTTTGCAAAGCGGTGGAGTTCTTGATTTCGGCCGGCGAAACATACTTGCGTTTCATGTTCTCGATTTTGACTCCGAGTATCCGGCGAACATCTTCATGAGCGGCATAAATAAACGGAACGTGTTCCCATTTGTCAGCTTCGGTTAACCAACTGAGTACGATTTCATCTGCTTCCCATTCCTGTTTCGAGTCGGGAAACAGGAATGTGATATCACGGTACTGATCCGAGGCCTGTTGGTCGGTCGTGAAATAATCATCCATATTCAGCTCAACCGAACCGCGTGTTGTGTTGCAGATCACTTCCAGTACTTCATTTGCGTAGGAGTCGAACGGTTTGATACGGCCCTTATGGAAGACGGGAATCAAGCGGACATCGGTTAATTTCACTCCCTGTGCGCGGAGGCTCGGTTGCATGCACTGCAGTAAGCTGATAACAACGAGCAATTGGAGTATTTTTTTCAAAATAGCCATAGCTGAAATTTCCGTTCTTTCTTTAATGCTGCGCCTCATGGGCATAGCTGGGTGGTTCGGTTTGGGAGTCGTTATTTTTATCAGGTACCGGACTGGTTTTGGCTTTTCGACGGGATGGACTTGATTTGAAAAAGTAGGCTTTCATATAAAACATGATAGCGATTCCCAGACAGACAATCAGGCAGCCGAAGTTGCGAATGGCCCGTCCCGGATCCCGGTTCACGGTGAGCACCGACAGGTACAGATCGGTTTGCATCGAATCGGCGGGGATGACGCGTTCGTATTCTGCTTCTCCGGGTTGCCAGGGGCCACTAAAACTTTCCTGAAAGAGACGGTAACTGTGTCCGTTTGTTGGACTGTCAAACTGTACCGGAGCGTTCATGGTGATATATACGTCGTGCCGAAACAATGCGGACTGATCCCAGTAAAGTGTCCCGTTCACTACCTGCAGGTGTTGTGCTAAATCAATTCCGGTAACCTGCAAATCCACTTCCTGTTGTCCCGTCGGTTTGATGGACTTCAGGCGATGGGTGTGATGTGGTGTGCTGGAATGATGTCCGATATATCCTCGGGCAGGTTGTTCCGCTTCGATGAAATACAAAGTGTCGGTTTGTTGATCAAACGTCATACTAACACAGTGACACTCAATTTCGAGTTTTACCAGTAACCGTGGGGAGGTTTCGGAATCCAGAGATTGCGAATAAATACTACCGATCGTCGAGGCTGAATTGGCGGACGGATCTGCCTGATTCCAGAACAGTGTTTTCTGTTGGGTATCGATTGCCAGATGGGTTGGTTTGCGGAGATCTTCAGCGACGACTTCAGGGACGCCGCTGCCATCGAGCGGGGCACGATTGATTTCACCGGCGAGTGCATCGACCCAATAAATGTGCCCGCGACCGGGATCCAGTGCAATATCTGAAATAACACCACTGGAGATTGTAATGCGTTTTGCTGAATTACCTTGAGTGCTGATCTGTTGAATCATGTGATTGCCACCAATTTCATCTACCCAAATGAGTTGGTTGTGGACTTCATCCAGCACTAAGTTGCGGGGACGGTTCAGCAGTACGCCACCGCGCTGACCGGAAGGGAGTGATTGCAATAGCGATTCACTTAACAGCACTTCGGTGTTTCCCGACGACAAATCGGTCTTCTGCAATTGCCGTTGATCGGGATCGATCCAATAGATCGTTTCCGATTTCGAGATTGCAAAACCGCTGACCGATTGGGTTGATGCTGGTTCGAGAAGGTTCTCGGCGACTGCATTGGCTGGAATACCGATGGAGGTCGCAGGTCCGCCGGACAGCGGTACCGACCAAATAGCGCGGGTTGATTTCAGATCAATAAAGTCAACCCAACTGGAATAATGCGAGGCCTGACTGGTTCCGGGATCCAGTTTTCGTTCGAAATCCTTCAGGCGAATACGGAATCCGATATCCAGTGCCTGCGTTGGCATGGAGAGAACCAGTGTTTGACGGGAAAGCTCATCATGAATCCGGACTTCCTGGTCGGGATCCCGCCGTTCGCCCGGAGCACCGACGAAGGCCCGAATCCAATGTTCTTCGGTGGTCTCACCAAACGTAACGCGAATCAAAGCCATAACACGGCGCTGAACGATTTGCAGGTCACGGTTAAAGGGTAACGCCTGACTGGAAGGGCGAGGTTTATCGCTAGGGACAAAGTCGTTTACGTAGAATCGCAGAGGTAACTGGAATTGTGGCATCTGAAAGCCGCTGGCGGCTGTTGACGGGACTCCCTCGGTTTCCAGTGCTTGGGCGTGAACAAGTTGGTTCGTACGACGATTCCAATATCGATAATATAGTTTTTGGTCATCACCCTGCAGAAACTCTATTCTTGAATAAACCTGTTCCTGAGCGGCCGGATCACGACTGAAGGGCTGAATTTCCTTTTTGGAAAAATCAAACCAATAGGTGCCGTAAATTTTCTTACTGTAGTCGTAAACGTTGTGGTGAGGTTTACTGGCAAACAACAAAATTTCTCGCCCCCACGGTTCTCCTTTGGAATCGATCACCTGAAGATGGGCGGCAGGTGATTCCGGAGATGTCTGTTGTAGGAGATTGGTGTAACCGTATACGGAATCCGGATTGTCTGGATTTCCTTCCACCGCGTCATTCCACAGTCCCCGCACCTCGACACGGAGGTCGCTATTTTCCAGAGGGATGACTTCCGAGGGTTGCCGTCCGTTCATGTCGATGTAATGGGTGGTGCCATCGACTCTTAGCACCACCTGCCCCCGAGGCCCCAGTTCTCCGACGGGTGCCGCTTCCAGAAAAGCAGCGCGATACTCGGGATCCGGCGCTATCCACAACATGACTTTACCGCCTCCGGCTTGCTGAGGCTGGCTGAATCCGTATGGATAAATTTCGCCGTAAATATCTTCCATTTCTTTTGGCAGCGGCACAATGCTGATGGAAACCGTATTCGGATTGTCCGGGTCAAAGGCGCCTTCGCGTTCTTCTTGTTTCCCGGTGCTTTCATCAAGGTAGGGCTCGGGTGGGTTGCTTAACACGATTTCAATTCGAGGTTCCGCTGTCTTCTTTGAATCCGCCTGAAAATCGAGAACTTCGATTTTGACCCGGGGTCCGGGTTGTTGGTTCTCGTTTTCTAACTGCCGGTCCATCAGGACATCACCGGCAGTGTGGCGACGTGCCAGTTTAAAGACGTGGCCACTCGTCCAGCGCAAGCCATTCTTAATGAGTCCCATAGAACCAGTAAACGGTTTGCCGCCGGCGAGTGTATAGTTGAATTGATCTTCATAGTGGTCCCAGTTGAAGGGGCCCGGGAGAAATGGAATGCGGCCCTGCGAGTGCACAAAATCCTGATGGTCATGTTGCGCGGACTCGGGATGATCGTCGATGATTTCAAGATCGAAAAACATCTTGGCACGGTCGAATGCAAAGTGTTCCATCTTGTGTTCAAAAACGGGAATCTGGGCATCGACTCCGTACTTCCGGCCAATGGCCGCACCGATCAGCAAAGTCAGCAAACCGATGTGGGTAATGACAAAACCGGTTTGATAGCGTTTCCAGGGATAGCGAATTGCAGCGGCACAGAAAATATTGATGCCCAGTGCAAAGTTAAGTCCGCTGAACCACCATGTTTGGTAAACAAAAAACTGAACGACGGGCGTTCCATAGGCGGCTTCCACGAATGTTGCAAACCCCAGCGTAAAAGCCGTACTGAAAATTAGAACAACGGCCAGCTTTAAAGAAGAACAAAATTCATATATCCGCAGAACGCCCCTGAAAAGTATGGGGTGGTCCGAGTGTGCGAGCTGCGGCTGAGCCATAGGAGAGGATCTGCGTTTGTTTTAAAAGGGGGGATGACGTGGGGTGGGATTCTCTGACAATCAACTTTGGGATGATAAGTTATGTCAGATGGTGTTGAGCATGAAAGTGGTCGTCATTTAAAACAACACCGTTTCCAGACGCTTAATTATACCGGAGTGTAGGTATACCGATAGCAGCATTACTATATTTTGAGAGTCGTTTCTAGGGGCACCCTGCTGCCGAAAGACCTGAAAAACGCTACAAACTATTTACTGCGGGCTCTGTCCACTATCCAGCCCACAATAATTGCAATAAAGAAAATACCGGCAGCAATACTTAAGATTAACCAGGCATGTTCGCCATCCTTCAATCCGATTGCAGCTTCCATGGTGGTCTTCGACAGGTTGCTTGGGGTTTCGGCATGATGTCCCCATAGATTTTTAATCAGATCAATCAACATTCCCAGGATGAATATCTGCATCAGGAATATCATGAACAAACTGAATACGTTGAAGAACCCGTAATTGGCTTCCTGTACAGCGGGTAATGCCAACACATCAGCACCGACCATTTCAGGTTCGGGTTGAGGCTGCATCGGATCGGCCGCCGGTGCAGCACCGGCCATCGCGTCTGCTGGCATCGCGAACGGATCCATTGCCGCACCCATGGGTTGGGCAAACGGGTCGACAGCCCCGCCATCCTGAGGTAATGCAAAGGGATCTGTCGGGCTCTGCAGAGGATCGGCTGCAGGGAATCCTGCATCTGGCTGGACCATCGTGGCACTATCTTCACCAAATGCAACCGAGTCCGACAAGGCAATTACCTGTGAACCACTGTCGGACATTTCATCTTCCGGCGAACCACCTAACATGAACTCTTCGTCAGCACCGGGTAATTCAAGCGAACTGCCGCTACCTCCCGCTAGATCCAGAGCACCACCTTCCAAT
>JAYZPA010000196.1:0-5282 GCA_036150515.1 Planctomycetota bacterium | reverse complement strand
TGTGGGTCCCCCGATATGATTGAACAACTAGGAGAGGTCGCACCTGGTGCTCGGATTACTCTGCGTGTTAATCCCGGATTCGGGCATGGTCATAGTCAGAAGACGAATACGGGCGGAGCTCAGTCCAAGCATGGAATCTGGCACGAGCAGTTGAACGAATGTAGGGAGTTAGCAGCGAGAATGAATATCACGATTAGCGGACTGCACATGCATATTGGGTCGGGCTGTGATATGGAACATTTAGCTCAGGTTTGTGGTGCCATGGAAAAGGCGGTTGCTGAGGTGGGATCGACCGTGACGACCATTAGCACAGGAGGTGGATTGCCGATTCCCTACAGCGAGGAAGAATCGCCCATTGATCTGGAGCAGTTTCATCAGTTATGGGACATGTCGCGTAAACGGATTCAACAGACAAGCGGGCAGGCCATTCGTCTGGAGATCGAGCCCGGACGATATCTTGTTGCTGAAAGCGGATTCCTTGTGACTCAGATTCGAGCCGTAAAAACGATGGGCAAGAACTTATTTTATCTGGTCGACGCGGGTTTTAACAATCTGGCTCGCCCGATCATGTATGGTTCCTACCATCCCATTTCATTGACGGTTACGGACGGTACCGATCGTACTCAGCGAGATGTGATTGTGGGTGGACCACTCTGTGAGTCGGGTGATATTTTCACTCAGCAGGAGGGTGGGTTTGTTTGTACGCGGAGTCTTCCCGAGGCTCGGGTTGGGGAGTATTTGATATTGGAATGCGCCGGAGCCTATGGCAGTGTGATGGGATCAAATTACAATTCCAAACCACTGGCAGCGGAAGTAATGGTTCGTGATGGTCAGTCCTATCCAATCCGATTGCGCCAGAGCTACGATGATTTGATGGAACACGAGCAGATCATGCCTGAATAAAAAAGGCCTAAAGTATGGCTCGACGCGGACTTTCCTTTGCGTGTACTGTTTGCCGTGTGCCGATTAGTATCTATAATCAAATCACGCAGAGCGTGTTGTGTATTCTGCGATTAGATAAAGGAATCCGTGGGTGGCCGATAAACAAACACCGCGAAAAAAAGTGCCCAAGACACTGGCGGTAATTAATGCCGACAATTGCACAGGTTGCGAATCCTGCGTGGAAGTATGTCCCGTTGATTGCATTGACTTCAATCAGATTGGTTTAAGCACAAAAGGAAATCAGAGCTGGTGCGAGATTGACCTGGAACGTTGTGTCGGGTGTGAAGTCTGTGTACATATTCCCCTGGGAAAATCCAGCCCTTACGAGCTCAAAGTATGCCCATGGGATGCGATTGAAATGGTTCCCACCGAAGAGGTTGCCGCGGTTGTAGCGCAAATTGGCGGACCGCCGGAATATATCTACGAACATTGGGATCGGCTGGTGGGTACAGCTCAGCATCTGGCGGAACTACGCGCGGGCAGTTAAAACGACCGCGAAGTTCTTTTCTTTACCGGATGATCATCGTCTGGTAGCAAGAACCTGACCCTAATATAATTAGACCGACGGGGGAATGTTGTACAATGCAGCATTCCCGCTGTGGTTACAACGTGAAGCTCTGTCTTTGATTTCAATCAGGAATCTCCCGTGTCACTGGATTACAACACCGTTTACAACACCGATTGCATCGCAGGCATGCAGGAACTGGCAACCGAATGCATTGATTTGGTGTTTGCTGATCCACCGTTCAATATTGGATTTGATTATGACGTATATCAGGACAATCTTGAGAGCGACGAGTATTTGAAATGGACGAGCCAATGGATGGAAGAAGTTGTACGGGTGCTTAAGCCCGACGGCACATTTTGGCTGGCGATTGGTGACGAATATGCTGCGGAAATGAAAGTTCTGATGCAACGTGATTTTGGACTAACGTGTCGCAGTTGGGTTATTTGGTATTACACGTTTGGGGTTAACTGCACACATAAATTTAACCGCTCCCACGTGCATCTTTTTCAGATGGTAAAAGATCCGGGCCAATACACATTCAACACCAACGAGATCCGCGTCCCCTCGGCTCGACAACTTGTATATGGTGATAAACGAGCCAATCCCCAGGGGCGTCTGCCAGATGACACCTGGGTTTTGCGGCCGCAGGATTTACCGGAGGGTTTTGAAGTCGATTCCGATACCTGGTATTTTCCGCGGGTGGCCGGCACGTTTAAAGAGAGGCAGGGCATGCATGGCTGCCAAATGCCGGAGCAACTACTGGGGCGGATCATTCGTGCTTCCAGTAATCAGGGTGAGGTGGTTATGGATCCGTTTGCCGGTAGCGGGACAACACTGGCCGTTGCGAAAAAATTATGGCGGGACTATCTAGGGTTTGAATTGTCAGACAAGTATGTTGCTGTGATCAACAATCGTTTGGCGAGCATCGAGGGTGGTGCGGAGCTGAGTGGCGCAGCGGAGCCTCAGGTGAGTGCGCCAACTACCGCCGCCGGTCGGCGTTTGAAACAGCAAAAAAAGAAGAAAAACTCAACTTCGCAATCAACGCAGCAGTCGTTACCGGGAATTGACGGATGAAGTATGCCATTTGTAATGAAACTTTTCAGGACTGGCCTTTTGAAAAGGCATTTGCCTATGCGAAACAACTGGGCTACGACGCATTGGAATTTGCACCCTTTACGATTCATGAAGATGTACGTCAAATCAGCCCGTCCCGCCGATCGGAAGTCCGACAACTGGCAGCAGAGCATGAATTGGAAATCATCGGATTACATTGGCTGTTAGCCAAAACGGAGGGGTTGTATTTGACGAGTCCGGATGAGGAAGTCCGTATTCGTACGGCGGACTATCTGGCGGAGTTAGCACGACTATGTAGTGATCTGGGTGGCCATGTAATGGTATTAGGCTCGCCTCAGCAGCGAAATCTGTTGCCGGGAATTGACCATGAGACAGCACTGGACTTAGCGGCGGATGTCCTGGTCCGGGCGGATCCTGTCTTTAAAGAGCGCGATATTATTTTGGCGGTGGAACCGCTATCACCACTGGAAGGCGATTTTTTGTTGACTGCAGATCAGGGCGCGGATCTTTGTGCTCGCGTTGATTCGACCAACGTTCAGTTGCATTTGGACGTGAAGGCGATGTGTTCAATGGGTGAGCCTGTAGATCAGATCATACGAAAACACGCACCTCGAACGGCTCATTTTCATGCGAATGATGAAAACCTGCGCGGTCCGGGTATGGGGGAAGTGGACTTTTTACCCATCATGCAGGCGCTTCGGGATACGGGCTATGATGGATGGGTTTCTGTTGAAGTGTTTGATTACGATCCTGGTGTTGAACAACTGGCTGGCGAAAGCATACGGTATTTAAAACAAATTGAATCCCAGCTTGTTCATTAGGACTCCACGATGAATCAGGATTGGATATTGTGGGTCATCGCATTTCATGTAGCGGCGGTCACGATTTTTGAGATCCTGGCGCATTGGACGATGGTGAGGCTTGTCAAATTACGTTCTCAGGAGATTGGTGAGTTTGAGATATGGCCCGACGTTACCATCGTGGTTGCGGCTCGCAATGAGCAGCGGGATATTGAGCCTGCAGTGCGATCGATGTTACAGTTGGATTATCCTAACTTGCACCTCACCGTAGTGAATGATCGGTCAACCGATCAAACGGGTGAGATTTTGGATCGGATTGCCAGCGAAAATCCACGATTACAAGTAGTGCATATCGAGGAATTGCCGGAGGGCTGGCTGGGAAAAAATTACGCGCTGCAACTGGGTTCCGAATCATCCAAGTCAGAATATTTGTTATTTACCGATGCGGATGTTACGTTTGATCCGCTCT
The DNA here is from genome assembly GCA_036150515.1 of Planctomycetota bacterium. GTDB lineage: Bacteria > Planctomycetota > Planctomycetia > Pirellulales > Pirellulaceae > UBA721. Next base: position 1,489 of record JAYZPA010000196.1, on the reverse strand, counting down.
GTTTGTACCGTGCCATCACCTATGCTCAACAACAGCAACTGGATCATTTGACGATGTTCCCCGCGATGCCGATGCCCAGCCTCTGGCTTAATGCATTTGTGGTTTTCTTTGTCCGTATTTTTTTTGTTTTTTTCCGGGCCTGGCAGGTCAACAACCCTCGTCGTACCGCATCTTTGGGTCTGGGGGCCTTTAATTTAATACGACGGGAAGTCTACAAGAGTATCGATGGACATCGTCGAATCAGTATGGAGGTGGTGGATGATTTGTTGATCGGTCAGCTGATCAAAGGAGCGGGTTACAAGCAGCACGTATTACAGGCCAGAGATGATCTGAGTGTGCCCTGGTATCAATCTCTGCGAGAGCTGGTAGTCGGGTTGGATAAAAATACGTTTGCCGGAGTGGGATACAATCCATGGCTGATGCTCCTGTGCGTTTTTGCCATCACGGTAACGTTTTTATGGCCGTTTGTCGGAGTATTCCTAACCACCTCAACAGCACAATGGATGTTGGGAATGATTTGTATTGAATTAATAGGTTCGTCGGCATGGATGGCCATCCGCCTCAAAATCAATCCCGTATGTGCGCTGTTGCTGCCGTGGATTGTTGTCGTGTTTGTTTTTACGATCATCCGGGCGACCGTTTTGTTTTATGTTCGAGGTGGGATAAAATGGCGTGATACGTTGTATACCCGTGAACAATTGAAAAGCAATCGAATTTAAGCGAGAACCTTATGCACAATGGTATTTTAAGTTTATTGAGTTGTCTAATATTCGGATGGGCTGGTCTCGTCGCAGCAGAGCCCGCATGGGAAGCCGGAGTGGCCCGAGTAAAACTCACGCCGGATCATTTCATGTGGATGTCCGGCTATGGAGGTCGGACGGTGCCGGCAGACGGCAAACTGACGGATATTTGGGCAAAGGCACTGGTGCTGCGTGACCAAACGGGACAGGAAGCGGTATTAATTACAGCGGATTTGATTGGCATTGGAGCTGCATCGACAAAGCAGATTACTGCTGAGTTGCGGAAGCGGCATGGGCTGGAACGCAGTCAAATTGCCATTGCGACGTCTCATACCCATACGGGCCCGGCATTAAGCGATAATCTGGTTCCCCTGCACTATTTACGAGCTTCCGAAGAGGAAGCCGCGCGCATCCAGAGATATACAGAACGCCTGCGTGTGATGTTGGTCGACGTGGTGAGCGAAGCCTATAAAACGATGCAACCGGTTTATGTGACATGGGGAAATGGAAACTGCACGGTGGCGGTGAATCGCCGTAATAATAGTGAGTCGGAAGTGCCCCGTTTGCGACTTGAGGGTAAGCTGGAGGGGCCTTTTGATCACGATGTTCCTGTACTGGCGATTCGTAATAGCGACTTGAAACTGAGAGTGGTGGTCTATGGATATGCCTGTCATTCGACGGTCTTATCTTTTACCAAATGGTCCGGTGATTATCCCGGGTTTTCACAAGAGGCACTTGAAAAACAACAC
>JAYZPA010000195.1:0-7718 GCA_036150515.1 Planctomycetota bacterium | reverse complement strand
GCAAACAACTTGCGATGCTCCGCACTGGTACCCACCTGTTCCCGAAATAACTTCCAACCCGGCAGATCATGCTCCAGCTTACCCTCCACGTCATTTACAAATAAAGTTAACCGACGTTGAAAATCCATTTGTAATAACTGTACATATATCCGACGGGCCCGAAAGCGAATTTCGAGGTCCGGGCTCTTGATCGCTTTCGCCAGTTCCACCTGCGCCGACAAACCAATCGTTAATAGTTGATCCTGAGCCTGCTCCCGAACTTGAAATGAATCTGCTCCCAACTGTTGAATCAGCCGGCTAACGCGGTCTGGTTCGACCGAATTCTTCGGGGGCTGACCTACTGCGGAAGAAGTCGACAAGCATGTCAACATGATTACCATCAGTAGGCGGTCCAGATTGAGTGATTTCAAGCAATAAATCATGTAAGGGTATCCAGATCGCTGTATCCGTCGAGACCGTCTTCATTTCAGGCCGTCTAACCTCTGATATTATAGGCCACGGCAAAAGGAATTCGTTGTGTCTGATCGATGATTTACCCCTATTTTTATAGTAAATCGATTCAACCAAACTAATTATTTGGAAATATCTATTTCCAACCCCCCAATTATTTTCTGTGGAAAACGAATAGGTAATTAAATGTAGGCTGAAAATGAATTTCAGCCACAGTCAATATCGCTGTTGATGTTGGCTCAGATTACTGCTTAGGAAAGCACCGGGGTTCATTTTTAACCCCAAAACTAAATGTCTCGTGAAAGGAAAACGAACGATGAAAAAGAAAGTTCTCTATGTAGGAGGCGGTGCAACTGCAGTATTATTGCTTTTGGCACTGCTCTTTGGTAGCGATGCAACCAGCTATCTGACCACATCGGTTGCCAGTGTACGTGATTCCGTAAAGAGCTCCGTTCCGGTCAATTTTGAACTGGATCGAGCACGTCAACAAATCACCGAAATCACTCCGGAAGTTCGTCAGAACATGGAGTTGATTACGGGTGAAGAAGTTGAAATCGAAAAACTGGAATCCAACATCCAGGATTTTGAAGCAAAGTTGAATACGGATCAGAAAGCGATCATGCGTCTGAATGCAGATTTAGCGTCGGGTAGTGAAACCTTTGTATACACGGGGAATCAGTACTCAGCACAAGAGGTAAAACAAGATCTGTCGAATCGGTTTGAAGAATACAAAACCGACGAGTCAACATTGAAGAACCTCAAAAAGCTGCATACCACTCGCTTAGCTAATCTTCGTAATGCACGGACGAGACTTGCAGAGATGCAGGCGGTCCAACGTAAATTGCGAGTCCAGGTTGAAAATCTGGCTTCCCGCAATCGCATGATCGAAGTCAGTAAATCGAGTAGCCAGTTTGTGTTCGACGACAGCCAGTTAGCCAAGACGACCGAGTTAATCGATGATATCGATTCCCGGCTAAGTGCCGAAGAACGTATGGCCAACTCGGAAAATCGATCCTTCGATCGTATTCCACTGGACAATGGTGAATCTCAGGTAGATCTGATGGATGAAATCACCAACTACTTTGGAGACCGTGAAGAAGAGGCACCTCTGGTTGTTAATAACTAGTGTTGTTCGCTCCGGAATCGGAGCTCACACAAATTTTGTGTGAGCTCCGTTCTTGCGCGAAATTCCAATAAAACAAATCACATTTTAACTTTCCTGAGCCCAAAACAAGGTAACTTAGCTAATGAGTAACATCCACTCAAGAATCGCTGTTGATTCCCGATGGGGCACTCATCAGGTTATTCAGGAATCCACCATGAAACCGGTTACCGATACAAATCGATTTATCCTGTGGGTAGACGCTGTCGGTGGCTATTTGGTTTGCCTGAATGATGTCATTACTCTTGGACAAGCCATTCAGGGAACTTCCGTAGATATTCCTCTGGTGGCCGATGTCTCACGCAAACACGCCACCATTCGCCGAATCAACGATCAGTATATTTTAGAGCCTATTTCTCCTGTGTGGATTCAAGGTGTTGAGATTACGAAGGCAACACCTCTGAGTCATGGTGACCATATCCAGCTGGGAAGTGTCCAGTTGCTGTATTCCAAACCCCATCCGCTCAGCGTAACCGCTCGTTTAGATTTTACAAACCGACACGGGACGAACCCTCGCACGGACGGTATCCTGCTGATGGGTGACTCACTGATTGTTGGCAATCATCAGCATGATCACGTTGTATATCCCTACGATGACCACCAGATTGTCCTTTACCGTTGTCCGGAGGGCCTGAGTTGCCGATCCAACCAACCGTTGCAAATCGATGAACAAGAAGAAACGAACGAAGGGGCGATTTATTTAGGATCCCGAATTAAGAGCGAATTGATTTCGCTAGGCCTCGAGGAACTCTAATTTCATTCAATCGTAAACTAGACAAACCACCCTACCTGCTATTACCTTAGAATTCAGTAATTCATTAACAGGATTCCCAAAATGAAATTTACGTATTCCAGCGGCGATCGACCACTTGATGGTTACACGATCAAGCGGGGATTAGGTCAGGGTGGCTTTGGTGAAGTCTATTTCGCCGTGAGTGATGGAGGACGAGAAGTTGCTTTGAAACAAATCGAACAAGTGTTCGATAAACAACGAGGCGATAATCTGGTCCTGAATATCAGCCATGCTAATCTGGTGACGCTGTTTGATATCAAAGCGGGTGATGAGGATGATTCCTGGATCATCATGGAATACATGACCGGTAATAGCCTGCAGCAAGTGGTCGCTCAATCTCCTGAGGGCCTGTCTCTGGACGATGCCTCGGCATGGTTCTTTGCCATCGCCAGTGGCGTGGAATGTCTCCATGCTTCCGGTATTGTTCACCGGGATTTAAAACCAGGCAATATTTTTATTACCGACGGTAATGTCAAAGTGGGGGATTACGGACTATCCAAGTTCATTTCCTGCAGTCAACGTGGAGGACATACGCGCAGCGTAGGCACTTTGCACTATATGGCTCCCGAAATTGGAAACGGGATCTACGGTCGTGAAATTGATGTCTATGCTCTGGGAATCATTCTCTTTGAATTGCTCACCGGTGATGTTCCTTTTACCGGTGAAACGGATCAGGAAATCATGCTTAAACAACTAACGGCGAAACCGGATCTGTCCGGCGTACCCATCACATTTCGCAAAGCCATTGAAAAAGCATTACAAAAAGATGCTGCTGATCGTTATCAAAGCGTTGTGGAAATGATGAGGGAGGTGCCCCAACCCAACTATGACCTTGTCACAGAGGTTCAACGACCCATTCTTCCCGAGAACCTAAATCAGGATGTTGTTCCATTGCCAGTCGCGATGGATCTGACTGGCCATGAATCCGTCAACGCCGTCCACCCTGTCCACCAACCGCCAGTGGTGCTAACGCACGTATCACCCAACTATCAGCCGCCCATTCGACGACCTTATATTCAACGCTGGACGGATGTAGCAATTCAGCAAATGAAACTCCGTAACCGTAGTCAAATTTTGACTGAATTAACCACCTCCATGATTAAATCCCTGATGGCCGCATTGCTTTTCGGATTTATTCTGGTCTCTCTTTCCACCGGTTCCGCTGAACTCTCACTTGCCGAACACACCCAATGGTATACCTGGTTCGTATCCGTGATTACCCTGAGTAGCTGGACGGTGTTAGGCATCAGTAAAGTCTGGGAAACCGATCTGGAAAACCATCTGACCAAACGATTTCTCATGTTTCCGGTCGGAGCCCTGTTAGGTATCGCGACTCTGGGAATTGCCCAGTTCCTAAAACTTGATTTAATGACACTTCAGGCAGAAAACAGCTGGTTCCCCTGGGTCATCGAAAGCTGGCAAGCGGGTAAAGATTGGAAAATTGGTGCTGCCCCCGCCCCGGTTTATCAACACTACATCTTCTTCACCGGTGCTTTATTCACGGTCTGCCGATGGTGGAAGTTGGCTCTTCCCACACGTCATTTTAAAATGGATTTAGTCTCTGCACTCATGTTCTCGCTGGTTGCCTGGTTATTGCCTGTCGCACCTCAGCCGTGGATGCCCATCATCGCCGGGTTTACTGTACTGACCATTCAGTTCAGCGCACCCCATCTCAATCTACAGCAAAGAAATGAATTCAAACGTATCGCGAGATTAGGATAACCTGATGAAACCTATAAAACACGATGGCGTAATCGCCTCATACACTCGCTACGCATTGATTCTCGCAGCCTGCCTCGGCAGTTGCGGGCTGGGAACCCCAATCATGGCAAAACAGATTCGGGATGAAAACCTGAATCAAAAGCCCCCCATATCACCGACGGCCATCCCGGCCGGATCCTCCTACTTCGAATTTGATCTGGAGTCGGCCAGCCCCGGCAAAGCTGTCGAGCAACCCGAATTGATTTTGCCCGTTAAAAACCCCTATGCGGTTCGCATTGAAACAAACGCTAATGTCGATATCCCTGCTGCAATTAAAGAACTCGAATCAATAACATCCGGGGTGATTACCGGAATGGTTTATGACGTCACCGGCCGGGCAGATGGTACAACTCTCCTTGCCGAACAAGGAATCACTCTCGATTACCATCAACCCTTGAGTCAGGCAAACGTATACCTTGCACAATATACGCCCGTCATCGGCGGTACACCATCCGATATCACCCAATACCGCCTGCTCACCGTGATCGATATAGCCGATTTACAGACAACCATGACTCAATCCTGGGATAAAACGATCGCTGGAAATCGTCTGACCGAATATCTAATGATTGTCGGCATCCTTGTGACATTACTGCTGACAAGTCGCGGTAATCAGGCAATGACCGTCCGTGATACACGCCGTTCATCGCGCATCCTGTTTAACAGCGCTGTCATTCTTTCCAGTGGTGCAGCTCTGGCTTATGCGGCCATGAGTTTAATCTAAATCCCTATTCTGCCAACCGACAATCCAAACAAGCGCTTCATTTGCTTGAACTGCATTGGTTTTCAAGAGTAGAATTCGAATAGTCGATTTAACTTTTTAATCAGGTGTAGCGATGGAATCTGCGGACAAATTATTGATTCAACAGATTCGGGCCGGCTCGGAGGACGCCTGGCAGAATCTGATTAATCTATATGAAGGCCGCCTGCGTGCATTCGCTCAGCGCCGATTGGGGCAATCCAGTGCCGTGGACGATATTGTGCAGGAAACCTTAATTGGTTTCCTGACGAGCATTCCTAATTTTGATGAAAACCGAGCAATTCAGGGATTCCTGTTCACGATCTGTGCCCATAAATTGACGGACTATCTGCGCCGTGAAGGGAGACGACCGACCATTCCGATTCATAACGCTGGATCCTCACAGGGTGACATGCCTATCCCGGGAGGTGGTCGCAAGGCTTCAACGATTTACCGCAGCGGAGAACGGCGGGAAATGGAGGAAGCGGCGCTGGTGGACCTCTTAACGCACAGCATTGATTCGCTTAAAGCCAACGGTGATTGGGAAAAGATCAATTGTCTGGAATTATTGCTGGTTCGCGGCATGCCCAACAAACAGGTCGCGGTCCAGTTAGATTCCAGCCAACAGCAGGTTGCAAGTATCAAATTCGAATTCCTTGACAAACTCAAACGTCAGCTCAAAAAATACGGGCTGAATGAAGATGTGTTCCCTGAATTCAACATATCCACCCATGAGGGACATGAATGAGGTTTACTGATATTGAACTTGGAGCCTACCTTGATGAAGATCTGGATGCCGTTCAAATGGCAGAGATCGAGAAGGCATTGCGTTCCGATCCCGCCATCCTCACGCGTTTGAAGACCATCCGTCAGAATACGCTAACCGGTTCTCATTCACTCGGTGCCATCTGGCGCCGCAACCGACTAAGCTGCCCTACACGGGAACAACTAGGCAATTTCCTTTTGGGAATCATGTCCCCTGAAGAACAGCACTTTGTGAAGACTCATATCGATCTCTGTGGATGTCGACAGTGTCAGGCCAATCTGGACGATTTACAACAACAACAATCCGAAGCTGCACTGGTGGCTGAAACCCGTCGAACCCGATACTTTCAGTCCAGTGCGGGATATTTAAGCCAGCAACGTGAGCAATCCGATTGATAAACATGCCATGAAAACATTTCTACTGCTATTAACTTTATCGTTACAAACTGCCATTTTCGCAGCGGAACCGGCTCCTCGCACTTCATTAAGCCAGCCCCGAGGCAGTTGGACCAGCAGCGATGCTGCCTATGCTATTCTGAAACGCGCCGATATAGAAATGACGATTGTTACGAATCAGGCCGTCGACGACCCGCAACTTCCGGGACATCGCAAGGGATACAGTGGGGTCGCTAAACTACTACACACAAAGCGTCCATCCAACCTGTTCGTACCTAATTACGCCGGATTGAATTATGAACATATTCATGACGGAACGACGCAGGATCGCGAAGTGCTGTTTGAACCACGCCACGCTGCCATGCAATTGCGAATCGTCAATGATTACTGTGTGGATCTTTACCAACCCCCAACACCACACTACCAACTGGAAAGCTGTTTACGTTACGAGTTGCTTGCCGATGGTACACTGCAAATGACACTCGAATGCATTGCTCACCAGGATCGTTTCACGAACGGATATATCGGGCTATTTTGGGCCAGTTATATTCACCAGCCTGAATCTCTGGATATTTATTTTCCTGGCTGGAAAGATATTGATACAAAAAAAGTACCTGCCCTGCCACCCATCACCATGGTCCGGGGAATCACGCCCAGCCATGGTCAATTGGCTACTCACCGATCTATACACGACAAGCGTCAATTGAAACATGACGACGACTTTCCATTAAGTCTCGTATTTGGTCATTCCAAACACCGATATAGCGAACCCTGGTATTACGGCATCAGTCATTCAATGGGGTTTGCCCAGATTTTCCGAGATACTGATAACGTTCGTTTAACGCAATCGCCTTCAGGCGGAGGGCAGGGTAACCCCGCATGGGACTTTCAGTTCATCATTCCCGATTATAAAGTGGGGCAGCGATATCAGATGATCATGCGTGCGGTATATCAACCCGTCGAACCACAAACTGCATTTTTAAAGACGGTCAAGAAGCACTACCGCCAGCTGCAGCAAATACCCTAGTCCTTATTTATTCTTCAAATAATCCTGACTGGGAACCTGACCTTTGATACGATTTGGCTGCGCTGGTGATGGAAACTGGATATTTGACTCGGGAAGAGTTCGCGGCGCAAACTCCAAGGTCGCCACCAGTTCTTTGAGTTCAAAGTCATCTGGTAACTGCTCGTCAAATTGTCCTAATAGTTCCATATAGTTCGCAATCGAAGGCTCAAGATTCTGCCCGGTGTCCCGGGAAATCATGGTCGGATATTTCTCGAAGATCTGCTTCCAGTGGACCCAGGCGTTTTCATATTGTTTCCGGGCTTCTTCCAGCCTTGCCTGAAGAAACAACTCATCCGCAAGCTTCACTGTTTTCCGTGCATTAATGGCTATTTCCAGTTGTTCCATTTCACAACGTTGTAGCCAATAATCATAATTTACCATTTCCCGCATGTAGTTAATGCCATCCACTTTCATGGCTGCTTTTTCAACAGCTTGCGCCAGACGTCGGGCTTGACCTCGAACGGCTTCCGGCATCTCCTCAGCAATATCAGCTTCCGACACAAACATCGTTTTTTGTGCTTCCCCAACCAACTGACGGTGGTATTCCGACCTTAAACTCGCGTCCATAGTCCAGGCATCCTGCTGC
>JAYZPA010000194.1:0-8835 GCA_036150515.1 Planctomycetota bacterium | reverse complement strand
CGAACAACCCAACCCCCCTGACCCAGATCAGGCGGGTAAATTGGGGCCCGGCTTTGTGGCTCACAGCTGTATTGCCTGTCATGTGAACAACGGCCGCGCGCTGCCACCGCTCGTCAACGACCCCATGTATCAAAGCGTGGTCAAACTTGGAGCGAACCCTCATAATCCTGGTCACCCGCAACTCGGGTCCACTCTCCAGCCGCAGTCCACCGCCGGTGCCGGAGAATCCAGCATGGTGATCCACCGTTATGAAACCATCCACGGAACCTATGCTGACGGAATGCCCTATGAGCTGCGCAGGCCCGTCTACGCATTTGGGGGTCTGCGGGCAAAGTACTATTCGGTTCGCCTCGCGCCACCATTGGTCGGCCTCGGCTTACTCGAGGCGATTAACGAAAAGGCGATTATCCGACTTGCCGATCCGGATGATGCCAACGAAGACGGAATTTCAGGACGCATACAGACGGTACCCGATCCCGAGTCAGGCAGGATTCTGTTAGGACGGTTTGGTTACAAAGGGGGTCAGGCTGCTGTCCGCCATCAGATTGCAGCCGCTTTGAGCTCCGACATGGGCGTGACCACGAATTTGCATCCCGATTTAGACGGAATGTCAAAACCTCAACCACCTGAGATCAATGATACGCAGCTGGACCATTTAACCCGGTACATCTCGCTGCTGGGTGTGAATGCCCGCCGCAACTTTAATCATCCTGTTGCATTAAAAGGGGAGAACTTGTTTGTATCGGCGGGATGCGCCAAATGTCACCATACCGATTTTACCACGTCCGCTTTTCACCCATTTGCAGAATTGAGATCACTAACCATTCGCCCCTACACGGATCTTCTTTTGCATGACATGGGTGCCGAACTGGCGGACAATCTGGGTGAACATCAGGCAACCGGCGCTGAATGGCGTACGGCACCGCTGTGGGGAATCGGTTTGACAAGGGGCGTTAGCGGAGGCGAAGCTTATTTACATGACGGCCGCGCCCGGAATTTAGAGGAAGCCATTCTGTGGCATGGCGGTGAAGGAAAGCAGGCCCGTCAGGCGTTTCAACAGATGCCGTTGGGCGACCGAAACGCACTAATCAGCTTTCTTAATTCACTATAAACGCACTCCACCGGACACCTGCATACCTCACCTATCGACTGCACGTGCCCGCGTCCGAAACTGACTTACGCCAGAACGTCGTGGATGACTTTGCCGTGGACATCCGTCAGCCGGAAGTCCCGACCACTGTAGCGGTAGGTCAGCTTTTCATGGTCCAGTCCCATGATATGCAGCATTGTCGCGTGCAGGTCATGAACGTGCACTCGATTTTCCACCGCAGTTAATCCGAATTCATCGGTAGCTCCATAAGAAAACCCCGGTTTGACCCCGCCACCGGCCATCCAGATTGTAAACCCGTAGTGATCATGATCACGTCCTTTTTGACCTTCGGAGGTGGGTGCACGACCAAACTCGCCGCCCCACATCACCAGAGTATCCTCCAGCATTCCACGCTGTTTCAAATCCTCCAGCAGGGCAGCAATTCCCTGGTCGCACGCATCCGCCAAACGTTTATGCCCACCAACAATATCCCCGTGCCCGGTATCCCAGGCGATGTCATACCCATCAATCGTCAACGAAAGCTGAACCATCCGTACACCACGCTCGACCAACCGCCGGGCCAGCAGGCAGCCCTTTCCGTATTGAGTCGGTCCGTATAAATCCAGCGTATTCTGTGTCTCTCGTGAAACATCGAAAACATCCGGCACTGCAAATTGCATGCGAAATGCCATTTCCATCGCGGCAATGTTAGATTCCAATCCGGCGTCCTGTTGCTGATTCTTCAGATCGATCTGGTTTAGTTGTGCCAGCAGATCCGCCTGCTGACGTTGCGAAGCCCGCTGCAGATACTGATTCTTCAGATCCGCGACAATCCGATCCGGGTGCATCGAGTTGATATTCACATAACAACCGCTGTACGCACCGGGAAGAAAACTATTGCCGTAGTTCGCCGCCTTCCCCCGAGCCTGAGCATGAGGTGACATGGCAACGAATCCAGGAAGGTTATCTGTTTCAGCACCTAAACCATAGACAAGCCACGAACCGAGACTAGGTCGAACCGCCTGTATATGTCCCAGGTTGAACATTAAGATTGCACCGGCATGTTCCGGAATGTCCGTATGCATGGAGTGAATGAAACACAGTTCATCGACTTTCCCGGCGACTTTGGGAAAGATATCACTGACCCATTTCCCCGCTTCTCCGTACTGTTTGAAACCAAACGGCGATTTCATCAGGCCGTTTTTTGTATTCCGTAAAGACTTACGATCGACCAATTCAGGTCGTTGTCCGGCATATTTCTCTAACATCGGTTTATGATCAAAGGTATCCACCTGACTTGGACCACCCGGCATAAATAACTGGATAATCCGCTTGGCCTTCGGTGCGAAGTGTGGCGTCTTAGGCAACAGCGCTGAGTCGGATCGTCCCGTTGCCATGGCGGTTTCCTGCCCCAACATACTTGACAAACCAAGCGTTCCAAAGCCGGCGCCAAATCGCGACAACATCTCCCGACGGGAAATGCCAAGGACTGACGGATCAAATTGGATGGATTTGTTATTCATGTTAATTTTGTCACCTTAAATCTAAACGGGACAAGCTCCATTCATTTTACCGGATGAACATCAGCTCATTGGAACTCAATAATACCTGACAGTACTGAACCCACTTGTCTATTTTATCGGACGGATCCGAACTTTCACCACCGGAAATAAATTTTAGGCCAATTTCCAGCTCATCGGGCGATGGTTCACGGCTATATAAAAGAGCATAGCTTCTTTCGATGCGCGTCCTGGGATCTTCTGACTCCACCGCCAGTCGGCTATAAAACTGTCTCGCCCGATCAACCATAAACTGGCTATTGAGCATAAACAGAAACTGTTGCGGAATCGTCGTCGTGGTTCGCTTGGCGATACTCGCGCGGGGTGTGGCAAAATCAAAGAGTCGCAGAAAATGATCCGAGGCAAACTGATCTCCGTTCCGACTGGAGGCGGCATAAACCGTTCGGCGACGACTTCGAAGAATGTCATTTTGAGCGGGACCACCCAGTCGCTGATCAAGCTCGCCGGTGGCAAGCATCAGCGAGTCCCTCCACAGTTCCACATCCATTCGCCGAGGTGGGTAACGCCACAGATATTTGTTATCGCCATCGGCACGAAAGGCGGCGTCCTTGTACTGACTGCTTTGCCGATAAGTCGCCGATGTCAAAATCGTACGGTGCAGTTGTTTGATCGACCATCCGGTTTGAACGAGCTCGCTGGCAAGCCAGTCCAGCAATCGGGGATGAGATGGCTTATTACCCAGGACACCAAAATTACTGGGCGTGGTAACCAGAGCACGGCCAAAGTGATGTAGCCATAATCGATTAACAAACACCCTGCCCGTCAGCGGATTCCCCGGATGAACGATCGATTCCGCTAATTCCTGCCGGCCACTCCCTTTCCCATATAATACCGCCTGTTCACCTTCGATGATCCGTAAGAACCGCCGTGGGGCTTCGGGCCCTTTTTTTCGGATGTCTCCCCGTAACGCTACGGTCATGTTACTGCTGCCCGTGTCACGTAACACGTGTGCCTCATCAAATTTGGGGGGCACCTTCTTCTGAGCGGCGTCCCGCTGCATCTGCAACGCATCCCGCTGTGTGATTTGTTGTTCCGTTGCATTATCGGCCGCTTTTTTGATCGCCTCATTGGCCTTTTTCAATTCATTGTTTAGTCGATTGACTTCAGCCTGAGCCTGGTTAAACCGATCCACCTGCGGCTGTGATGAAACCGGCGCGATCTGCGTTGTGGAATTATTAAAAATTCCGGCCAGCGAATAGTAATCAAGTGTGGGGATCGGGTCAAATTTGTGATCATGACACCGCGCACAGGCCACCGTGACTCCCAACAGTCCGCGGGTTAAGGTATCCACCCGGTCATCCAGTGTTTCGGACTTTGCGGCGGCGGCACTATCGGGATCACCGCCATCGGTCTTAAATGTCGGACCGAGAGCCAGAAACCCGGTGCCGATTTTGGATTCTGTCGTTCCCGCCAGATCACCGGCCACCTGTTGCCGAACAAATTCATCATACGGCAAATCCGCATTGAATTTACGAACCACCCAGTCGCGGTAACGCCAGGCAAAAGCATTAGGTCCATTGTCGGTAAATCCTCCAAACCCTTCGTTGTACCTGGCCACATCCAGCCAGTGTCGGCCCCATTTCTCACCATATTTCGGGGACGCGAGCAGATCATCAATCAGCTGTTCGTAGGCATCCTGATCTTTCTGACGGATAAATGCAGCCACCTGTTCCGGGGTTGGCGGGATTCCCAAAAGGTCGTAATAGACCCGTCGAATAAGGGTTCGCCGATCCGCTTCCGGGGACGGAGTCAAATCATGGTCGTCCAGTTGTGCGAGCACGAAATAGTCGATGGGGCTTTGTGGCCACCGGCTATCGGAGACCAACGGCAAATCAGGTCGCTGAACCTTTTGGTAAGCCCAGTGGTTGGCGCGTGCGGCATCCCAGTCAATCCCTCCTGTCGCCTCGGTCATGGTCGGAGAGACTGCTTCAGGCCATGCGGCTCCGGCAAGAATCCAATCACTCAAAAGCGCAATTTCTTTTGGCGATAGCTTGCCGCTGGGGGGCATTTCATAACTTTGATATTTGACGGCAGAAATTAACAGACTCTCTTGAGGCTTTCCGGGAACGATGGCGGCTCCGGAATCACCACCGTCGATCAATCCCTCCCGACTGTCCATGACCAGTCCCCCCTTGAGAGGATCCGAATCGGCACTATGGCATTCATAACAGTGCTTCACCAACAGAGGGCGAATATTCTTCTCAAATGACTCGATCTGCTCCGGCGAAAACTCATCCTGCCGGGCGGTCAACGCACGGTCGCAGACAAAAAAGAGGATCCACGTACCGATCGACACGTAAATGCAGCGTTGTGATAAATTGCTGAAAGATCGCAGAAGTGACATGGCATCAGTATATCAAATCATCCGAACCAGATTAAAGGGCATTCCCCGTTCCTGCACTTCAACGCTGGTTCTTCATTTCTTCCAGTGTAAGGCGTCCGTCATGGTTCGCATCCCGTTTTTCAAACGTTTTGGTCAGTGCAGGAACGTTGCGCCCCGTCGGATTGCCTATGTACTCTTTTAACGTAAGAAAATTGTCCTTGTTCGTATCGCGGCGTCTGAAGATCGTTGCCGGATCAGGTCGGTTTACGACGGCAGGATTGTTGACAGCCGCTCGCTGCTGTCGCACGATAGCAAATCGTCTCTCAATATCCGCCAGTTTACCCAGCGTCAGATACACATCGTACTGCAAAACCAGTCCGGGGCGCAGAGACAATTTCCGCAGCGGTGCGACATAAGAACAGGCAGAACCCCGGGCTCCATTGCTGCCATCTCCCCGGGCTCGATAGCAAGTGAAAGACGTGGTATCCGGAGTGAAAATGCCGATGCCCCAATCTTGGTTATCCAGATAGGCAAACCATTGCGAGGAAGCAGTGCCATATTCATTGGGCCATTGGGGGACGCGCCGTTTGAGCTCATCCTGATCCCGATAAACCAGATTTTCCAGTGCCGCGTCCACAAAGACTGCAGGCATTTCCTGATGCCTTACAAGCATCTGATCTTTACCGGAATACGTCAGTTTCATCCGCACATGGGCAACCTCTTGTTTTAACGAGATCCACTGCTCCATCACCGCTTCGGGGCAGGCAGCTCCGGTAGCCCAGTGTCTGGGTTCAATTCTCGAGTAAATCTCCTGTGCGCTTTTATGTTTATTAAAATCAATCACCCGCGATGCAACCCCTTTCCAGCTTCCCCCCTGTACCGGGTTATAATTCCACGGTTTATCATTCCAGAATGATCCATCCTTTTTTCCGTAGTAGGACTGCTGGATAAAACGTCCTTCGTCGAAATGATTCAGCACATTACGATTCGCTGTGGATAGCGAAAGATAACCGATGCCGGCACCCCGGGAACGGTCAACGCCAATCCGAATTAAACCGTTGTCCAGGAAGTACCAGTCATCACTCATCTTGAGACGCCCGCGCAATGTCTCATCAGAGACCGGAACCGTCTTACTGTCGTAATTTGGGTTGGGCACCGGCACCAGCGCATCGACGTTGTTGAGATAGGCACTGATAGCATCATCCAGCTGCTGAACCCGTGTGGGATGGGCATCGGCAATATTTTTTGTTTCGCCTATATCATCGTCCAGATGATAGAGTTCAAACCGATCGCCTCCCTGCTTTGCATCTGCATGAAAACGAATCAGCTTCCAGGGACCGTGACGGATGTAGGTCGAGGGGATGGTATCCGGTCTGGGAAAATAATTGGGGACGAAACAGACAATCGACTCACGTGGTGCCGTTTTACCTTTCAAAGCCGGAACCTGACTGACGCCGTCGAACCGTAAGCCCGTCGGTTTTTCAATCTGTAGCATTTCAAGAAGTGTAGGGTACCAGTCCGTGCTGCTAAGCAGCGCTGCGGTCGTATCACCCGCTTTGATCGTTCCCGGCCAGACCACGGCACAGGGAACACGCGTACCCCCTTCATAAATCGTTGCCTTGCCCCCCCGCAGCGGCGCGTTACTGGTAGGGGGCAGGTCGTCAATACGGCTATACATATTTCCGCCGTTGTCAGAAAAGAAAATAATGATGGTATCGTTCGCAAGCTTCAGTCGGTCAAGCGTATCAAGCAACCTGCCAACCGCGTCATCTAAACTCTCCACCATCGCACCATAGACGGGCAACCGCTGGGAATCCGCCGGATTTGCTTTTCTTGCGTATTTTTCGACAAGTTCCTTTTTTCCATCCCAGGGTCCATGCACCGAAAATGCCCAGTAGTTCAGAAAGAACGGCTTATCCTGATTTTCTTCGATAAAGGCAACGGCTTCGTCGGCCATGCGATCTTCGATATGTTCGTCCGGGACGGTCGGATCAAAATCAAGCCCATCGGGGAACTTCCAGGGGGCAACATAGGAACCAGCAGGCCCCGGGCCTGACCAGTGCGGCACATCAACATCAAAGCCATGTTCCAGGGGTGAATACGGCTTCCGCCCCAAATGCCACTTACCAAAATGTCCTGTCACATAGCCCGCTGCTTTTATCGTCTCAGCCAGCGTCGTGTATTTTGTATCCAGCCTGGAAACACTTTGGGGAGTTAGTGCCTTTTGATCCGATCGGGCGCGCGGCACGAATTGCTTTTCGAGATTCACTGCCACAACATGACCTGCGGCGCTGGTAAATCCAGTTCGTGCAGGGTCCAGACCCGTCATGATGCTACTGCGAGTGGGTGAGCAAAGTGGGTGAGCCGTATAGGCGTTTGTAAACAGCAGTCCCCGTTGTGCCAGTCGCTGGATATTTGGGGTTTCGTAAAATTGAGTCGTTCCATAAAGCGTCGTATCGCTCCAACCCAGGTCATCGGCGAGAATAAAAACGACGTTAGGCTGCTCGACTGCATCTGTACCGTTTGTAATGCAACCCAGCAAAACGGCCATCAGGGTGATGCATCTCATGATAATGACTACCTATAAACAACGAAATTCGACACTTAAACAACTGCGATACGACGAACCAGACTATGCACGTCCAAGGAAAATAATCCGGAACGACTAAGTTTTGTCCAACCCCATTCTAACATAGAGTCTCAGACTCCCGTGGTGAAGCGTTGCTCACCAGCACCCCTTCTTGTCCAAACTTGGAAAATACTCATAAATCCGTATCCTAAAAGTCCCTGCGGCCACTTGCCCTCCTATAGCAATGTTGATTACAAAACAACTAACCAGCCAAACCAAATTATCCCCCATGCCCACCCCATTGCAGGATTGATTCCCTATGAAAATCTACGTAACACTGACATGCATACTGCTCGTGTGTCTCGGTACACTAATCAACGCAGCCGAACTATCCGTGTCCAGGAAACCCTACGGAAAAACATCCTCCGGTGACAAGGTAACGCAGTTCACGCTGACCAACGGAAACGACATCACCGTCAAACTCATTAATCTGGGCGCAACGTTGACTTCGTTAACCACACCGGATCGGGATGGCAATCTGGCGGATATCGTTCTTGGCTACGATGATTTGACGGGCTACGAAAATGACGGCATCTATTCCGGCTGTATTGTCGGACGCTTTGCAAATCGCATTTCCGGTGCAAGTTTCAAAATCGGGGACCAGCAATACAAACTTGCCGACAACTTTGCAAACGGTCACCACCTGCACGGTGGTGAAGTCGGATTTAACTCCCGCATTTGGAAAGCCAGCATACTCAAATTAGATAAAGCAGTCGGTGTTTCCTTCCAGTTAGTCAGTGAAGATGGGGATGAGGGATATCCGGGGAAACTAACCGTACGCGTTAATTACACGCTCAATGCCAATAACGATCTGGCGATCAATTATTTCGCCGCCACGACCAAGGTGACTCACATCAACCTGACCCAGCATTCCTACTTTAATCTGGCCGGTCATGATTCAGGGGACGTCCACAATCACTTTGTACGTCTCTACTGCGATCACTATTTGCCGGTGGACGATGACGGCGTTCCGACAGGAGAAGTCAAAGCGGTCGAAGGAACGCCTTTTGATTTCCGGCAAGGCGCTCGCATTTCAAAACAGGTTGATGCGGGACGATACGATCACAACTAGGTGCTGGCAATGAAGCGACCGGAGAAACCGGAATTGATCGCCCGGGTATCCGAAGGCTCCACAGGTCGCGGCATGGCCGTTCGCACCGATCAGCCCGGAGTGCAATTTTACACTTCCATTCACATGAAGGAAGTGGCCGGG
>JAYZPA010000193.1:0-12377 GCA_036150515.1 Planctomycetota bacterium | reverse complement strand
ACAGGCGCCGGTCCAACATGGCCGCCGAATGACCTGTATGATTATTCCAAATCGCTAATCTATCTTTACCCGGTATGTCCGCGGGTGTTCTCTTTAACTCAGCAACTTACGTATAGCATCGATGGTTTCGTTCGCCATCTTGCCAGCATTTCGTTGGGACTGCATCTGCATACGGCCCTCAGCACCACGTTGAAGTAATTCAGCGCGGTCGGTCAGTCGCTCCTGCCACACCTGTGCCAATACCGTCGAATTTTCCGGCTCAAATAAATAACCGCCCTGCAGTGATGCTAGCATTTCCGGAAACGCACCATGGTCCGGCAGGACAACCGGAACCCCCGCAGCCAGTGCTTCCAAAGCAAACAGACCTTTCGGCTCCTGATGGACCGTCGGGACACAAAGTAAATCCAGACCAGCTAATAGTGTTCGTTTGCCTTCAGCATCCACGGTTCCAAAGTCGGTATAACAGTCTGCTAATCCAGCAGCGTCCAGTTTCGCTAACTCTAACTCTGCAAATTCTTTATTCGTCGATCCCCTCCAGCCGGCTATGTGCAGTTGCACGTCCTGCATATCCGGCATCTGTTTTAGTTTAATGAAGGCATCGACCAGCACATGCAAACCTTTTTCTTTGGACATCCGTGCTAAATAGCCAATCGTGGGCGGACTTGCAAGCGACCGAGGTTTGCCTGGAAGCAGGTTTTCTACATCCATTCCCAAAGGAACCACCTGGATCTTCCCCTCCGGAATTTGAAATAAATTCTGCATGTACTCTTTATAGTATTCGCTATGAACAATAAACCCATCTACCTGTTTGGCAAGATCACAAATGACATCCAGTGATTGGCTTTTAAATGGTTCAATCAAATCCTGTAAAAAAATATCATCGCCCTGTAGCGTAACAATCACCGGAATGCCCAATTGCTGAATTGCCGGAATGCATCCCCCTATCAGAAGGTTGCTGAGAATAACAACATCCGGCTGGATATCTTTGCTGAGCCAGTTTGTTAACCGCTTCACTTCTTTGCGTTGGTTGCCGTTTTTCCCTTTAAGCATCGAAAGCGTTAATGCCCCCAACGCACGCGGATTGATATTCAGCCCCCGGTTGGTTGCTTTCCGTAACAGCCAGGGCACGTCAAACACGCGATCCAAAAATAGTGGCAGATAGCGAAACAGCGGAATCTTCTGCTGCAGGTAAACATTAATCCCACCAAAAAAAACCTGATCGATGCTGACATCTTCCTCGTCTGTACGAATCGGCGTGTAGGTGGGAACAAGCAACGTTTCGACACCTTTAGAGGTCAGTGCACGTGCCAGAGTATTATCATGTAGACAGCTGCCACAATACATATTGGCAGCGCCACTGGTTAGATAAGCAATTCGGTTTAACGAGAGTTTCTCGCGAGGAGACATGAGTAAAACTCTGTTTGTAGGTTAATAAGGAAGCGTTGCCTAATAGCCACCATACCATATTGCGGATAGTACCAATGCGCTGACCACAGACTCCGGGAAACCAAAACCCAACGGCGTTAAATTAGGGGATGATTTACCCCTTTCGGAAGTATTCGGCCGGGTTTACAATAACTAGCTTCCCAGTGGACTATTTACCTGATTCGTAATAAGACAGAAAACCAATGCCTAAACAAAAAACCCACAAGGGAACGAAGAAGCGTTTTCGACTCTCTGCCAAAGGCAAAGCCAAGCACCGTAATGCGGGGACAAGCCACCTGGCTGGTGCCATTTCCAAAAAACGTAGACGCAATCTACGCGGAACAACGGTCCAAGCCCAAGTAGATGAAAAGAAGGTTGCCCGAGCCCTAAACGGGTACAGCAACTAATTTCGCCCGCTAGAATGGTAGAAAATAGATAACACGCTGGTGTTTCCGGAATATCCAAAGCGATATTAAATCGATAACTGAAAATAAATACTCCGTCTCGTGGGCAATAGAACGTTTTCCAGCTGGAAAAGGCCTGACGCGACAAACAAGGGACCAGAAAAATGAGAACTCGCAAGGGTGCAGCCCGCAATAAAGCCAAGCGGCGGCTATTTAAACGAGCCAAAGGGAACACAGGCGGTCGTAACCATCTGATCCGCACGGTGAAGGAAACGCTTATTCGATCCGGTGCGTATTCGTACCGTGACCGTAAAGTCCGTGCTCGTGACTTTCGTCGTCTCTGGATCACCCGAATTAATGCTGCCTGTCGGGCTCATGATGTACGCTACAGTCAATTCATCCATGGCTTACAGAAGGCAAATATTGAATTAGACCGCAAATCGCTGAGTGAGATGGCGATTCACGATCCCGCTGCATTTGAAGCTGTTGTGGAACTTGCCAAAGCTGCTCTTGCCGCATAGCGACTACATTTCGCACAATATACGCAGCACTCGATCGGGAGAGGCAAGTCAGCACGACTTTTCTCTCCTGTTCTTTTTCATCTTTCATGAATTCTTACTAAGCACCCATCATGGCACTGCAGGATTTTTTGAATCAACTTGACGAGGTGGTCACGGCAGCAGAATCCGCTTTTGGTGATGCCGCCGACAGCGACGCTCTGGAAACAGCCCGGGTCACGTTTCTTGGTGCAAAAAAAGGTCGTCTTAAATCTGTACAACAACAGATGGGTGACGTCCAACGCGAAGACAAGCCGGCAGCTGGCAAAGCCTTTAATCAAACCAAGGGTAGAATCGAAGCTGCCTTTGAAGCCGCTCAACAACGCAACGCTGGTTCATCCAGTGGCAACGCTGAAGTCAATCAGTTTGATCCATCGCTGCCGGGAACCTCGTTCCGGCAGGGCACGATCCATCCGATCACACAAACCATCGAAGAACTCAAGGAAATCATGGGTCGACTTGGGTTTTCCATTGTCGACGGCCCCGAAATTGAAGACGACTGGCATAACTTCGTGGCATTGAATATCCCCGACGATCACCCGGCAAGAGACCCGCTGGAAAATTTTTATCTCGCGACGGCAGATTCGATGCAGGATGAGAAAACTCCGGTTGGGTTGCTCCTGAGAAGTCAGACCAGTACGGTACAAATTCGCGTCATGGAGAAGACGGCGCCGCCCATTCGAATCATCTCCCTCGGCCGCGTCTATCGTCCGGATACGGCCGACGCCACCCATTATCCTATGTTCCATCAAATTGAAGGCCTGATGATCGATACGAATGTAACGATGGCCGATTTAAAAAGTGTGCTGCGGTTGTTTGCCACGAGCTATCTAGGGGATGATGTTACCATCCGTTTCCGACCGTCGTTTTTCCCATTTACCGAGCCCAGTGTCGAAGCGGATTACTATTGGAACGACCAATGGATCGAATTCGGAGGCGCGGGAATGGTGGACCCCCATGTTCTTCAAGCCGTTGGCTATGACCCTGAAGAAGTCACCGGATTTGCGTTCGGACTCGGCGTGGAACGGCTATGCATGCGACGGCATGGCGTGACGGATATCCGTGAGTTTTATAAAAATGACGTTCGCTTTCTGGCACAGTTCTAATTAAACCTTTTTTATCGTGACATTTCATCATGCTCGTTTCCTGGGAATGGCTTAAACAATACGTCGCACTGGACATGGACCGTGAGGAGCTGGAAAATCGGCTTGCCATGTCCGGCCTGAACCATGAAGGTTCTGTCCCTATGGGTGCCGATATTGCCATTGATCTGGAAGTCACCAGCAATCGACCTGACTGTCTGGGACACATCGGAGTCGCTCGGGAAATTGCTGTACTCTATAAAAAGACATTGAAAATTCCCGACCCGCAACCCGCGGCAACCGGCCCTGATGCAAATCAAAATTTCAAGGTCTCCATCGATGCTGAAGAATTATGTGACCGCTACACAGCCCGAATCATTCGAGGCGTTCGGATTGGATCCAGTCCTCCATGGATGCTCGATCAACTGCAAACCGTCATGATGCCCATAAATCGTGACTGGAAACCAATAAATAATGTGGCCGATATTACAAACTACGTCCTTATGGAATCCGGACAACCGCTACACGCATTTGACTTAGGCAAACTTCAGGGAAACCAAATCCAGGTCCGCGCTGCACGACAGGGCGAGACGTTCGCCGCCATTGATCATCATTCTTATGAATTGCAGTCGAACATGTGTGTCATCGCTGACGGTTCCCAGCCCGTGGCGATCGCCGGAATCATGGGCGGTGCAGAAACGGAAGTAAGTGATCAAACCGTGGATGTGCTGATCGAATCAGCGAGCTTCTCAGCCATGTCGATCCGGGCAACATCGCGGGCATTGAACCTGCATAGCCCTTCTTCTTACCGTTTCGAACGTGCCTTGGATCCCCATGGCGTGGACTGGGCCAGCCGCCGATGTTGTGAACTCATCATGGAACATTGTGGCGGGGTAATGGATGAAGGGGTTATTGAAGCCGGGCAAAGCCGCTGGCAACCGGAACCCGTTGTCCTGAGACTCTCTCAGGTAGAAAGGATCCTCGGAATCCAAATCGACGCTGACGAAATCCGCTCAATTTTGACGGCGTTGGGCAATCAGGAAACGTCCGCGGATGCGGAATCCGTAACCGTCATCCCCCCTTCCTGGAGACGGGATCTCAGCAGGGAATGTGACCTGCTCGAAGAAATCGCTCGTATTCACGGGTATGAAAAAATTCCCGAAGATGTCGGCGTGCCCATGGCCGCTTCGTTCCGCAGTGATGAGGATCGAGTGAGTGAAATCATTCGTTCGACATTAACGGCAACCGGATTCGATGAATCCGTTACCGGCAGTGTCGTTCCGGCAGACTGGACAACGCAATTCAAGCCCTGGGGCGATGCAGCGCCCCTGCGCACCATCTCCCCCATGTTACAAGGTGCCGATGCACTGCGCACCAGCTTAACCCCAAGTCTGCTGGAAGCCCGGAGAATCAATCAATCTCTGGCAAATCCCGTCATTGAGCTTTTTGAAACGGCAAAGGTTTATTTGCCTAAGTCTGCTGAATTACCAAGCGAACAATGGACGCTGGGAATCACCAGCGGGCAGGATTTCTACCATGTCAAAGGAATCATTGAAAACCTCTTACGTAAATTGAAAATCACGGCGCCATTGAGTGTTGTCGAAGCGGGGGATGAACTTGATGGCCTGCTTAACCCCGAGCAATGCTGTCAATTTCAATTGGGCGATGAACCATTTGGATTTCTTGGGAGTGTATCTAAACAGGGGTTAAAAGCATTTTCTTTGCGACATAGTACCATCGCCGCTGAATTGCGGATGGACTTGCTCGTCCAGCATGCCACGTTAGTCCCTCAGCACCAGCCACTGAGCTCGTTTCCTGCTATCTCCAGGGATCTGAATGTGGTGCTTGCCGAATCTGTCCGCTGGGATCAACTGGAAGCAACCGTTCGGAAAGCCGCGGAGGAAGCACTGGAAACCGTTACCTATCAAGAAACCTATCGCGCTGAGGATCAGGACGGGCCGAACACAAAACGAATCTTACTTACCGTCAAATTCCGTCGGGCCGCTTCAACCATGACCGGTGAAGAAGCCGACGGTATTCGTGATGCTATTGTGCAGGCAATTGCTGACCATCACGATGGAAAACTACTTGGCGTGGCCCCGTCCGCCTGATGACAAACCGGAATGCCGTTAGCCACCAGTTGTGACCCCCAAATGCCTCGATGACCATCAGCTAAAAAACACCTAAAATTACGATCACTCCAAGCAAAAACCGTATGCGGAACTCATAGGAGCTCGTCTTTCCATTTCCGATATCATAAAATTAGAACTACGGCTGCCTTTCGCCCTAATGAAGCAGGCAATAGTATAGTACCATTGATAATATCAAATAAAATGTGGATTTAAAGCACCGGAGAAACCAATGATGTCCCGATTTCTACTCTTGTCTTTTGTTTTCTTAGCTCTGGCAGGTTCCGCGATCCCTTGCTCTGGGCAGGAGGCTCCCAAGACGGTATCCACCGGTAAGGAAAAACCACTGGATGGACCCATGGGTCCCGCAAATGCCCAAATTGCAAAATTATTCGAACACGCGGCTCAACTGCAGGCCAAAGTCAAAACCGGTGAACTTACAGAACAGGATGCGTTTGAAACATTTCGTCAGCATTTCAATCAGATTTCCGGTAAAAATCAGAAGCCGCTCATGCAGCCTGTTGATCTGAAAGCGCTTGGTGCAAGACTCAAGACGGCCGTTGCTGATGGAAAAATGACTAAAGAAGAAGCTATCGACCGCTATACGCGTGCAGCTGCCATGGCAGGTCAGGACAAAATGGTAGCACCTAAGGCAGAAAAAGGGACTGGCTCGAAGGGCGGGGCAAACAACTCATTTTATTCCATCGTCATAGGTCGTCTGGTGACCAAGGACATTGAAATTGGTGAATTTACCATGGAAGTGGACTACGTTACGTCTATCTATGGTGACCGCCGTCTTAAAGAGACGATTATGGGTAAGACGGTTAAGGTCGTCGGCATTTCCGGAATCTGGATTGATAAACTATTGCTTATGAAACGGGGTGACACCCTTAAGTTACGTAGCGGCACACTCGATGGTACGACAATTTCTCTTTCGCCCAAAGCAACGGTTCTGGAACGTGCAGCACCTTTTGATCGGGATACGTATCCTATCCCTCCCGAATCATTTCGGGGATTTCAGGGCATTGTTCTGGGGCAGATTGAAAGCAAGTCGGATCAGGGATACGATTTGACGCTTCGTGTACAAAAAGTCGAGAATTCACTGACAGACAGCAAGGCATCGAAACCCGATTCCATTGAAGGTCGGTTAATAAGCATGCAGGGATTTTTTAACACTACCTTTCGAAGTACCTTTGATGATCTGCGGATTGGTGACACCATCCGCGTTGGTGCAGCACACAGAGTTCCTGAGATTGATTCGCTGGAGGTGATGAACGTGCTGGAAAAGGTGGAGAAGTCCCCGTGATCACCGTTTCCTCATCCCCTGCAAGATCCTGCATGACGATACGCGCACGTGGGTTGCCACGTTGTACTGCCCATGGCGTCCTGTTCTTCATCGGCGTCGTCATCTCTTTCTGCAGTACCGACATTTCGGCTGCCGAAACCCTGGCTCCGGCAGCTTCGCGATTCCAACAGCGTCACACGGAAGCCGTGCCGGATTTTCAAAAGCATGTCGTACCGCTTCTGGGACAACTCGGTTGCAACTCGGCCAAATGTCACGGCTCGTTTCAGGGACAGGGCGACTTTCGGTTATCTCTGTTTGGTTTTGATTTTACCGCCGATCATAGCGCTTTGACGGATCAGGCTTCATCCGAGGAGGGTTCACGACTCAAAGTGCATGCTCCAGCGGATAGTCTGATTCTCCTGAAGCCAACCGAGGAGATTGATCATGAGGGGGGAACCCGCTTTACCAAAAACTCATGGGAACACCATCTCCTGCTCCGCTGGATCGAAACCGGTGCCAAAAACACCACCCAACCGCAAACACTTCTTCGCCTTGAAGTGGAACCTGATGAGATTGTATTCTCTGGGGAGAAAGATACGGCCGCATTGACCGTAACCGCAGTCTGGAGCGATGGCCAGCGGGAGGATGTTACCTGTCTGTCCCGATTCCGAACAAATAACGATGCCGTTGTGCAGGTCCACGATGACGCCACGGTCATTTCCAAAGAACGCGGCGATACACACATCGTTATCTTTTATGACAATGGCGTAGCGGCTGTGCCGGTCATGAGACCCTATTCCGACGTAAAAAGAGCCGTTGATTTACAGCAATACACCCATCCCATTGACCAGTTGGTAGCGGAGAAACTGGCAAATTTAGGCCTGGTACCATCCACTACCTGCAGTGATGCTGAATTCTTGCGGCGGATTAGCATTGATATGACGGGCACGCTGCCCACGCCGTCTGAAATTCAGGATTTCCTTGCTGATACCGGTGATGACAAACGGAAACGCAAGATCCATCAACTCCTTGAACGACCTGCTTACGCCGCGTGGTGGGCCAATAAATTATGTGATTTCACCGGCTGCAGTCCGCTGGCTTTTGGTGAACAAACCGGTCTGGAGGTCGGACATGCCTATTCGACTCAATGGTATGACTGGATCTACCGTCGATTGAGAGACAATGTGCCCTACGATCAGCTGGTGGAAGGCATCGTACTGGCCCAAAGTCGATCCGAGGGACAAACTCAGGGACAATATGCTGCCGAAATGTCCGCCTACGTTCGCCGCGAATCTCCGGCGGATTTCGCAGAGCGAAAGACCATGCCTCATTATTGGACTCGTAATACGGTCCAAGAAAATAAGGAAAAAGCCCTTTCCTTTGCACACAGTTTTCTAGGGATTCAACTGCAGTGTGCGGAATGTCATAAACATCCTTTTGACAAATGGACCCAGGGAGACTTCAACGATTTTTCCCGGTTTTTTGATGGTATTCAGTCGCGTGGTCGTATTGGCTTCCCTCAATTCGCTGCCGCTCAGCGGGGCCTTGTCGTTGGCTGGCCAGAACTCTTGATTCAACGTGAAGAAGAAAAGACACTGAGCCTGCTCCGAAGTGGTCAGGTAACCATTGCAGAGGGCGCCGATCCAAGGCAGCCATTGATGGACTGGATGCGGGACCCGAACAATCCCTGGTTTGCCCGGGCACTGGTTAATCGCGTTTGGGCCGGATATTTTCATGTCGGCATTGTCGATCCTCCCGATCAATTTACACCCGCCAACCCTCCCAGCAATCCGCGACTGTTGGACTGGCTTGCCACAGGATTCATTAAAAGTGGTTTTGACATGCACTGGCTTCATCGTCAAATCACAACCAGTCAAACCTACCAGCGAAGCTGGCGGCCCAACGAAACCAACCGCCACGATCAGCACAATTTCAGTCGAGCAATTCCCCGTCGCATACCGGCTGAAGTCCTTTATGACGCCCTAAAACAGGTCACCGCCGCCACAAGTGATCTGGACGAAGTGCGAACAAATCTACAACGCCGGGCAGCAGGCCATCTTTCCATGCGGATGGCAGGTACCCACGCCATGAAGGTCTTTGGCAAGCCGGAAAGAGCACTCAACTGTGATTGTGAAAGGGTGAATGAACCAACCCTTTTACAAGCCGTGTTTCTACAAAACGATCCACTGGTACGGATGCGATTAATGGATAGCAACTGGATCCGGGAAGTGGAAAAACGAGTTGGTAATAGCCAATCCTTCGACCAAACGCCGATCATTCAGGAAGCCTGGCTGCGAACCGTCAATCGCCCACCTACCAAAGATGAAATCAAAATTGCTGAAGAGCATCTAACCAGCACCGACTCATACGCTGAGGGACTGAATGGCTTGTTATGGTCTCTTTTAAATACGAAAGAATTTCTGCTGAATCATTAACCCCGTTACCCGTCAGAAAATGGTAATCCTATGCCTGTCCAATATAACCGTCGACAACTGCTGAAAGTAGGTGCTCTTGGCGCCGGACTAACCTTGTCACAATATTTGAGGCTCTGCGCCGATCGTGTGCCGGATGCGCCGAAACGCTCGGGGATCTTTATCTTCATGGAAGGTGGACCGTCCCATTTGGATACATTTGATCTGAAACCAAATGCCCCCGCCGATATTCGTGGTGAATTCAAACCGATTGCGACCAACGTGCCGGGAGTCCAGATTTGTGAGCATATGCCCATGCTGTCTCAGAGAGCCAGTCAATACGCCGTCGTCCGCGGCATCGCACATAATTTAGCAGATCATGGAATCGGAAAAAAATATCTGCTCACGGGAAATAAGCCTGTGCCAACGGTCCAATTCCCTGAATTTGGTAGTGTGGTCAGCCGCGAATATCCGTCCGCGCATGACCTGCCATCCTATGTCTCCATTGATGAAATGTTTTTGGGCCCTGGGTATTTGGGATCCCAGTACAGTCCTTTGACTGCCGACAAACCTCGCCACGGATTTCCCTACAGTGTTCGTGGAGTATCTCTCGAAGACGGGTTAACCGTTGATAAATATGCTTCACAGAAACAACTCCTGGATGATTTGGATACTGCGTTTCGGGGATTTGAAGATCTTGATGAGCAGGTTCGTGCTATGGATCGCTTTTCCGAACAAGCATACGATATCATCAGCTCCCCCCATTCCCGGGAGGCATTTGATTTATCTCTCGAAAACTCGGCCGAAATCGATCGCTTCGGAAAACACGAATTCGGTCAAACGCTGTTACTCGCTGCCCGTCTGATTGAAGCCGGTGTCCATTTTGTTTCCGTCCGCCTGCGGCCTGCCGAATTCGATTTCGACACACACTCGGAAAATTTCTCTAAACTCCGCACCTTACTGCCACCATTCGATCGTGGCCTGTCAGCACTACTGGATCGGCTCGACGAACGGGGCCTGCTGGCTTCCACGGCTATTCTTGCTACAGGCGAATTTGGCCGAACCCCAAAAATTAATGCGGGCGGAGGACGTGATCACTGGGCACGGGCGATGTGTGCTGTTCTGGCCGGAGGCGACATCCGCGGCGGGCAATCCATTGGTGAGACCGATACGACGGCTTCAGAACCCGCCGGTACCGGCTTCTCGCCGGATGATCTCGCTGCATCGTTTTTTAAGAATATCGGTATCGCACCAGATACTGAATTCCAAACCAATGTTGGCAGACCCATCACACTCATTCGCGATGGTAGCCCGATACCTGCCCTGTTTCAGGGATAACAAGCCGACGTATTGCGGGAATCTTTTACGTCCCCTGCCGTTCACTGCCCTTATTCAGCATGCAACTCAAAGATCACCTCGATCTCCGTGGTAATGTTACCCGGCAATGAACCCATCCCGACAGCACTACGAGCTCCCACACCATCATCCGGTCCGAAGACTTCCGCCATAAGATCGCTAAAGCCGTTGATCACCTGTGGGTGATTTGCAAAATCAGCCGTGCAGTTCACCATTCCCAGAGTCTTTACAACGCAACGGACTCGATCCAGACTTCCCAGATTAGCCCGTAAAGTTGCAAGAATTGCCAACCCAACCTGCCGGGCTGAGTCATAACCGTACTGCTGATCGACCTCCGACCCGACTTTACCGGTCATCATCGTATCGTCGGTTTGTAATGGTCCGTGACCCGATACATAACAATGGTTTCCCGTAATTAAAACAGGCTTGTACACGCCACCCGGTTTAGGAGCTGTCGGCAATTCTAATCCTAATTCTTCAATGCGGCCTTCTGCACTCATTGTTTTTTCCTTCTGGTGTGGTGACGATTTGGATGGCTCTATTATCGGTTGTTGGGTGTGAGAATAAAGGGGAGGTTGATGGATTATTAATACACATCTTCCGGATTGACCAGGCGGTCGGATATAACCTGCAAACCCGCATCCGTACATTCCCGAAAAAAACAACTCCGATAACCTTCATGGCAAGCGGCGCCGTTCTGCCGGACTCTCAATAAAATGGTGTCCTGATCACAATCGATCAGTATGTTCTCAACCGTTTGATGATGACCACTTTGCTCACCTTTGTGCCATAATTTTCCACGGCTGCGGCTGAAATAAACGGCTGTACCTGTACGACACGTTTCTTGAAATGCCGCTTCATTCATATAAGCCAGCATCAGCACTTCACCATTTTCTATATCCTGTGCAATGGCTGGCAGCAAACCGTTATTCTTGGTGAAATCAGGTCCATTTTCAGCGTTTCTGGGTTCAGAAGTCACGGGTATTTCCTTTAACAATAGTGCGAAAACGTGCCGTTTAGTATCTGGTTTTCCGTCTCCACTGTCCAGCAGCAAAACTTCAAACATATTTTTTGCATATTTTGTTACCGATCAGGGAACGCGCATCATTCGAAGCGCATCTAACGGGTAATTCCATGCTGGGTGAAGGGCAAATTAACCCGGCGAAAACTGACTAAAGGACTCATCTTATCATGGCAACTGTCGACCTGCATTTCAATCTGTTAGACGTTCTATCACCTCCTTCGCTGAAACCCTCGCCGGAAACGACAGCGAAACAAACGCGCGCTAAATCCCGCACAAAGCGATTTTCTCACGATGTCGCTCAGGCAGAACAACCTGTCAATCGAATTGCCGCCGTTCGCCAGCAACAGGAAATGTCGTTGCGCAGTGTTGCCCGTCACACGGGTATTGATGTCCGTACCTTGCGAAAGCAGGAGAAGCCCACCGCCAATTTAACCCTGACCGAATTATCCAATTGGGCACAGGCATTAGACGTACCAGTTAAAGATCTGATTGACGTGCCCGAACAGGGCCTGGCCAATCCCATTCAAAAACGAGCTCAGTTGATCCGTGTTATGAAAAGCGCCGTCTCCATTCAGGAAACAGCCGACACGGAAGGGATGCAGGCTTTTGCGGACACTCTGGTCAGCCAGTTAGTTGAAATCATGCCGGAGCTTGAAGGCGTTACTGCCTGGCCTACCTACGGTCAGCGTCGCGGATCCGAAGAA
>JAYZPA010000192.1:0-23168 GCA_036150515.1 Planctomycetota bacterium | reverse complement strand
ATACGATTGTGTTGTCTGCGCTTTATGCATCTCCTCAATCAGGCGTGTGCCTTCCGGATCCTCGCCCGACGCAAATTCCTGAAGGTCATTACGGAACTCCAATAGCGTGGAATACCGGGATTCCGGCTTCTTCGCCAGCATTTGAGCGAGAACGGTATCAATCCAGGACGGGACTTCGGGGTTTTGTGCCGAAATGGAGGGGATCGTCGCATTTGCGTGGGACATCAATGTCTGGATAACATCCCCTTCGTATAACGGTTTTCCCGTTAGCAAGTAATACAACGTACAACCCAGACTGTAAATATCACAACGATGATCCACGCTATGCGGATCCTTGGCCTGCTCGGGCGACATGTAATTAACTGTACCCATAATCACGCCGCTCTTGGTCAGTTCCCCCTCTTCCTGATGCCCGTACCTCGCCGTACCCATGTCCAGCAGTTTAACTTCACCATCGATATCCAGCATTAGATTACTGGGTTTAATATCACGATGCACCATTCCTCGTTCATGAGCATATTGCAGACCCACTGATGCCTGCTGGATGTAGTCAACGGCTTTTTCCACACTGAAGGGGCCGTGTTCCTTCACCAGCGAAGACAGCGGCTGACCGTCAACAAATTCCATAACTAAAAAGTGAACACCGGACTGTTCGCCTGCATCAAAGGCCGTCACAATATTTGGATGAAAGAGCTGTGCGGCAGCCTTCACTTCCTGATGAAAACGTTGAACCGCTTCCGGCCGCTGCATCATGTTCGGTGGTAATACCTTAAGCGCTACAATCCTATCCATGCGACGGTGGCGGGCTTTGAACACCTTGCCCATTCCCCCGGCACCAATTTTTCCCAACAAAACATAATCACCCAACACGGGAAGTTTTGGGGAGGCCTGAACACCGTCATCACCTCGACCAGGAACCCCGTCGGTAGTCTCATCCGCATCCGAAGAAGTCTGCTGTGATTCCGCAGCCGGTTTGTGATACGTCGTCTGATCCGGATCGTCCAATTCTTCGTCGTCTACCCGTTTTTTACTCAAAATTCACTACCGTTTCTCATATCTGTCCGTCCGCAATGTCTGTTACCTGACAGCCATCGTTCGTAACCGCAAACTGTTGAATACCACAAATAGACTTGAAAGAGCCATAGCCGCTGCCGCCATTAGCGGTTGAATCGTGATCCCAATTCCAGCAAAACAACCGGCCGCAATGGGAATCAATGTCACATTATACAAAAACGCCCAACCTATATTCTGAAGTATAATCTTTCTCGCCATCTTCGATAATCGTATCGCCTTAGAAATACCATCTAGACCTGGTTTTAGCAACACGATATCTGCAACTCCCGAAGCCAGGTCCGCGCCCTGAGCCACGGCGATTCCAATATCCGCAGCGACCAATCCAGTCGTATCATTAATACCATCACCCACCATGGCAACGACATGACCATTCGACTGCTTCAATTCCACCAATTTAACTTTGTCTTCCGGCAACATTTCCGCGTGGATTTCTTCTATACCCACATCCTGACCAACACGCCGCGCCACTTCCAGATGATCCCCTGTTGCCAACGCCACTTCCAGTGAGTTACCTAGCAATTCACGCACCTGCCGGATGTCCTCAGCTGCCATCGCATGAACCTTCGCGCTAAATTCAATCGCTGCGACGACCTTGTGATTGATAAGAATGCAAGTAGCCCCCTGCGGCACCGCCGCCAATCTTTCCTCCTGATCCGGCGATGGACGAACGTAGCGACGCGTGCCAATGGAGACAGGCATCTTGTCGACCGTACCTGAAATGCCATGTCCCTGTTCGTGATGGACGTCTTCCGCATGCAACGCAGGCATCTCATTCGGCACACCGTACCTAATAATGGCCTGGGCCAGTGGATGATTGCACTGCCTCTCCAACGCCGATGCTATCTGAATTACTTTAATCTCATCCCAGTCACCTGAAGGATCAAGGGCAATATACCTGTCAACCGACACCTCACTGTCTGTAATCGTACCGGTTTTATCCAGAATCAACGAACCGATGCTACCGAGACTTTCCATGACCGAGGGGTTTCCGAACAGGACCCCCTCCTGCACACTTCTTAAAGACATAATTAAAAGTGCCACTGGCGTTGCCAAGCCTAAGGCACACGGGCAGGCAATCACCAAAACGGCAACCGTGTAATGCCATGCTGACTGCCAATCATCAGACGACGAAGAGTCACCCAGGATGACCCAAGCGCAAAAGGTTCCCGACGCAATCAACAATAAGATGGGTACAAATCGTCGGACAATCGAATCCGCCAGTGTCTGCAGGGGAACCTGACTACGAAGACTCCTTTCGAGCATTTGTGTCATTTGGTGCAACCTGTTTTCACCCGGGTCCACATCCACCAGCACCTCCAATAACCCATGACCGTTGATGGATCCACCGTAAACCCGATCTCCCACCCGCCTTGTTTTGGGAACCGATTCGCCGGTGAGCCATGCCTGATTGACACTGGAATCCCCGTGGACAACCCGTCCGTCCGCGGGAATTAACTCGCCTGGCCTGACAACAATGCGATCCCCGGTACCAAGCTCGAAAACAGGAACATCACGCGTGGACGTCTCATCGACAACGTGAGCCACCTCACTTTCCAGCACATCAACCGCAGATAACTCCTGTACCGTGGATTGTCGCGCCTTCACCTCAATCCATTTACCCACACTGACAAACGTCAAAATCATCGGCGCGTCCATCAATAAATGCATCGCCTCCTCGCCGAACAGAATACCACCGACAAACGCTGCGGAGGTTCCTAACGCAATCAGCGTATCCATGTTTGAATTGCCTGACATCGCAAGCCGCACCGCATTCTTCACATAGACACCCCCCACCCAAATCTGGGCAAACGTTGCCAAAACAATCGAAATCCACCATTGTTGCTCTGAGGCAATCGGCGAAACCATCGTTGCCAATAAAAGACATACGACCACAGCCGCAATGCCACAACGCCGACGCCACGTCTTTTGATCTTTTTCGTTACTCTTTCGCAGTCTCCGCAAAACATCCTGAGGTGATGTAATTTCCTGCACCTCATAGCCCCGACGATGCAATACCGCAGAAATATTTTGCAAAGACGCGCCGGCATGCCGGATAATTGCCTGACCGGTTACCAAACTAACCTGACTCGTCAAAACACCACGAACTCCCAAAAGGGCTTGATTTACAATGCCCACGCAACCAGCACAATGCATCCCCGTTACAAGTATTCGCAAGACCTTACCATCTTCGTCGGTAACGGGCCTTTCTGGCGGTTCGGACATTTCTTCCGGCTTCGCCTCCGACCCCACCGGATTCCCGTCTGAGGGTTTCACCGTCAAATCAAATAATTCACTGAGTTTCCCAGCATCGGCGTAACCATCTTCGCAATACACAAACAACTGCTGAGTTGCCGTAATAACACTAACGTCGAGTACACCATCGATCCCCTCCAGAATTGAATAAATCTCCGTAGCACTGTATTGCGTGACAATTTCTGAATCTAACTCGATGGCTTTCATAAAATCGATTATAACCAAGAAAGTCATATTCCAAGCGACACCCGCGACCACATTTCAGGTATTCATGGCCCCACATTCTCCGAGTGATCCAAATTGAATCATCCAACACATTACGCAGAAATTATCTCCATAGGCGACGAACTAACCAGCGGTCAGCGTCTGGACACCAACAGTCAATGGATCAGCCAGCAGCTTGCAGAACTAGGCGTCCCCGTTCTATACCACACCACCGTTGCTGACCAACTCGACGCCAACGTTGCCGTGATGCGCATGGCAGCCCAACGGGCAACGATTGTAATCGTTACTGGTGGTTTGGGCCCTACAGACGACGACCTCACGCGCGAAGCGTTATCCCGTGCAGCGCAGCGCCCTTTATTGCAGGACGACGCATCACTGCAACATATTACCGAACTCTTTCACCGCAGGAACAGAAAGATGCCCGCCAAAAATATCGTGCAGGCTCTTCTCCCCGAGGGATCTGCTGTCATCTTCAATGAACAAGGAACCGCACCGGGAATTGATTTGACCTTTACGGTTGATCAACACACAAGCCGGTTTTTTTGTCTCCCCGGTGTTCCCGCCGAAATGAAGACCATGTTCGACCAGACCGTCGTGCCTGCGGTGCAGGAAATGCAACCGACATCCCGTCACCTCATCCGCCACTATATTCTCAAAACATTTGGCCTGGGTGAAAGTGATATTGAACAGAAGCTTCCTGATCTCTTTCGTCGCGACCGCGTGCCGTCCGTTGGCATTACGGCTAGCCACGCGACGATTACTTTGAGAATTACCGCAACGGGGAACTCGGAGGCCGATTGTCAATCCATAGCTCAACCTACAATCGACAAGGTCGGTGAGTCACTGGGAACTCTGATCTATGCGCACCGCGAATGTGAACTCGAGGACGTCGTACTGGAGATATTGCAACAACGACAGGAAACACTTTGTGTGTGGGAATGTGGAACACGAGGGAGACTGACTTCCATGCTTCAACAGCCGCAAAACGCCTCTTTTGTTTCAGGCCTGTTTTCCGACCAGGATCAGTACAGTCCCTCCTCGTCGGATCCGTCCCCTACGGAACGTTTACTGGAGCACGTTGAGTCCATGCGGGAACGAGTCCAGGCCACCTATGGACTGGGGGTCGGACCTGTCACAACCGACCCTGACACTGACACTCCCTTGATCGAGGTTGTGTTGGCGTGGAACGGTGGACACGTCGCCAACCACCATCCCTTTACTGGTCACCCGGACATCCTTCACACGAAGGCAGCAAAACAAGCAATCAATCAACTACGACTTCACTTACGGGCACTCTGAGTACCGCCGAAGATTATTCGTCGCCATCGCCTGACGCTACGGGCTCAACCACTGGCGGATCAAAGGTCCCGATGGCTTTTCCGTCATCTGACCAAAGTCTAAATACACTATCCTGTCCACCCGCGACGATCGTTTTCCCATCACCACTGACGCTCACGTTATAAACGTAGTCGGTCGATCCTGCTAACGCCCTAACATTACCGCCGTTATCTGCTCGCTTTATATGGACGTTTTTATCTCCACAGGAAGCGACGACGTTCGTTGTTAATCCCGCATATTGGATCGAAGTCACTTCTTTTCCAAAACCGGTAATGGTGCGTTTCTGATCGCCGGATCGGAAATCCCATAGTTTAATCACCTTATCGGCTCCGGCGCTGGCCAGTTCCCGTCCATCGGCGCTCCAACTTACACCCAGAACATGATGCGTGTGCCCCTCAAACGCTCGAACAAACTCACCGTCTGACGCCTGAAATACCTTCACAAATCGATCCGCTCCGCAAGTCGCTATATATTGATCATCCCGGGAAAAGTCGACGGCGAAAATAGTGTCTGAGTGGGGATCCTTTAATTCCTCGATCAGTTTTCCATCTTCGACACTAAAAATCTTCAATTCCCCATTACGCGATGGTTCGCCACCGCCGGCTGCAAGACGCGTCCCGTCACTGTTAAAATCCAATGCTGTAACGCGATCGGTAAACACGTCCGATGTTTCCGGGTTCCCAATGGTCCGGACCAGTTTCCATTCAGGCTGTGCGACCCACTTGACGCCTGAATTGTCTTCCCGGAGGACAACGACATGATTACCCACGCCAACAACGACCCGAGTCCCCGTAGCGGCCTCCTGATACACCGAAATAGCCGATCCGTTTAGACTATCAAAACTGGATACATAGTGGTCCAGCCCGCCTACAATGATCTGGGTTCCGTCGCCGTTGTAAGCCACACTGGCATAGGCCTGATCCGCTTTTCCTAATTCACCGCTTGCCGTATCCGCAATTCCCTTTGCTGCAGCTGCTTGTTCCTCTTCCGACTTATGTGAGGAATCAAATCCAACAATGGCGTCCGCCGCGTTTGCGACGGCCTTTTCAGCACGTTCCTTACTGCGTTTGGCTGCCGCTTGTGCACGATCCGCCGCGGCTTTTTCGTCATTCGCTTTCTGTGCAACCGGTGCGGCTTTCTTTTGTGCCGCCTCGGCCGCCTTATGATCGGCCGTGGATTTGACGACTGCAGCGTCCGCTACTTTTTTCGCCTCTACAGCAGCTTTTTGTGCATCCGTGGCAGCCGTTACTGCAGCGGTCGCCGTATCCACCTGAGTCTGGGCTGCCTTTTTCTTTTCTTCATCTTCTCCCGCTGCCTGTAACGCAGCCTGAGCTACTTTTAGCTGTTCCTGCGCTTCCTTTAGAGCCGCGTCCGCAGCGACCTTTTTGGCGTCCATGTCCTTTTGAGCGGCTTCAGCATCGGTTTTGGTGGTAACCGCCGCTGCCAGTGTTTCGTCCGCCATCTTCAGATCAGCATTCGGCTTGACCGCCGCCTCCGTTTTGGCTTTAACATCCTCATCAGCTTTGGTCAGTGCTTCCGTAACTTTTTTGAGATTGTCATCTTCCGATTTCTTTCTTGCATTCGCATCGTCCAGATCTTTCTTAGCCAGGGCCACACGTTTTACTGCCAATTCACTGGCACGTTGCAATTTAGCGACATGGGCTTTCGCGCGATAATCCCCACTCATTTCGGCAAGCATTTTTCCGTCAGCAAGATTCCAGATCTTTGCCGTTTTATTTGTGCTAATGGACACGAACTGTGTGCCGTCGGGATTCACAGCAACATCCACCACCTCACCCCCATGCGACATACTTCGGACCTGTTTTCCCGTTGAGACACTCCAGTGTCTTGCCGTTTTATCATCGCTACCGGAAATCAGCCCATCTCCCTTTTCCCCGAATGAAACCAGACTCGTTACCCGCGCTGCATGACCAGGAATTTCTTTCACTGCCGCTTCCTCGCCTTCCGCCTCCGGTTTGACAATACTCCAGATGCGGATAATCTTGTCTTCCCCGGCGGCAGCGATCTGTGAATTTTCCGAAACAACGGCAACATCATTGACGATCGACGGCGACACAATCGCGCGCACCTCCGTCAAATCCGCCGTATTCCAGATTTTTATTTTACTATCCGCGCCGCTGGTCACCAGCAGATCACCGGACTGCGTAAACGCGACGCCCGTAACCGCTCCTTCGTGTGCATTGATTGATTTAATGATTTTATTTTCCACCAGGTCAACTATCTGCAAAGCGCCGTTATTTAATCCGATCCCCATGCGGTTGCCATCACTCGACGCAGCTCCTGCCGTCGGACTATCCGCCAAAGCAGGCAACGTCCCCGCCGTTAGGTTATCCTGTCGCTTCCATATTTTAACCGTACGATAACCACCGGCCGCGATCATATCGCCCCCGGGACGAAACGTGATCGACTGAACCAGGTCCATAAACGACACTCCCGGTGAGTCATAGATCCCTGATTCCATAACTGATGGATCCGACAGACGCCCGATCTCCTTGCGTGAGGGGACATGATACAGAAATATCTGATTCGCGCGACCGGCAGCCGCATACTGTCCATCCTCACTGATGGCTACCGAGTAAATCGGATTGACCCCAGGCGGTAAAGGCTGCCACTGAACGGGGCCACGGCCTCCTGACACTTCGCCCACGGCTCCCTGGTCGATCCAAAGTTTGATCAGGCCCAACTCGGCAGGGGTCAGCATTTTTGCACCCACATCATTGTCATCGGGGGGCATAAATGATTCCTGCGCCCTTGAAGCCAACAAAATCAAAAGACTTTCACTTCCTTTGTTGGCGATCGCCGCAGGACCGTCGATACCGCCTTTGCGAATTGCTGCCGGAGTCTCTAGTATCAAGTCACTCTCCGCATCCGTGGAATTATGACACGCCAGACAATTCTTCCGCAGAATTGGGAGAATCTCCTTTTCAAAATCCACGTCCGTCTTGCGGTCAATCGTAGCGATCTCAATGGGTTCTGCCCGGAGTGTGTCTTTCTGGGTTGCGATAACGCAACAGACAAGCGTCAACAGACTACATCGAACGATTTGCAGAGTAAATTTCATGACACCTTATTCCGTCTTAAAAGTACTGGTTGGATTGTTTCTGGGTTTGTTCATTCTTCTTCAGTCGCTGCCGCCGCCACACTTAGCTTCAGTGCGCCATTGGCCGTTACCGGCACTGCATTGAATTTAGCAGTTGCATTTAATTCGATTGCATGGTCACCCGCAGTGGCCGCATCCGTTGCGGTTAACTGTAAAGCACCTTCGTTGGCATCCTTGGCAATTTGCAATTTAGCGATCGTGACGCCTTTAAGTCCACCGGGGATCTTAAATGCGACGTCAACCGGGTCAACAAAACCATATTTGCGTTCAATCGTGACTTTCACCTCGATCTTCTCACCTGCAGTGACAGCTCCGCTCACGTCCGCGATAGTAAAGGGCGAATCCACGACACGAATCTGGATGGGTGTCGACACCACCGCAACAACGACGTCTTTAGGCGCATCTGCTTTTTTGGCTGCATCAAGTGCTTTGTCAGCGGCGGTTTTCGCATCCGTCGTTCGTTTCTGCGTCGCTTGTGCTGCCTTGAATGCCTCCTCCGCCTTCGCTTTGGCATCGTCCCCTTCGGCCTTATTTTTTTCCTCCGTGGCCGCGGTTACCGCTGCATTTGCGGTCTCGACCAGGGTCGCCAGATGTGCCTGTTTTGCCTCTGCTCGCGCGACAACCTCAGCGTTGCGTCCCCGTTTAACTTTTCCATCGCCACGCAGATAATAGGTATACACCCCTGCCTTGGCCTTGGCGTTCTTGAGGTCAATGACCAGGTTCTGTTCATTCTTGTCAGGCTTGAACGTCAGATCCGCGGGTTTAATTTCGGCGGGAACGTTGGTCGCCACCAATTTCATGTCTCCTTCAAACCCCGCTCCACGTGCCACCGTTACCGGAACTTCAAGTTTACCGCCTCGAGATGTTTCCAGGATATTTCCGTCGCCGACGGTCACCAGGGCCGCACCATCTTCAGCGTTAATCACCGACAGCCAGCAAGTGTTGCTACTGCGATAGTAGGCCCGCGTCGCCGTCTTATTCGCCGAACCCCAGACAACCATGCCATAATTGGCCTCTATCTTGACCTCCTTCTCATCCCACATAGCCGTACCGACCACCTTAATCATTCCCTGCCAGGGAGCAACATCGGCCGTGGATTGAAGGATGAGATTGGCCAGCGTTTGACTCGCACCTACCTCGGCAGTTTTGCAAACCACCCCGGCAGGTAACCCCTCGACAGACACCGAAACGACGCCCTGAAACCCTTCTATTCGATCCACCTGCACGTCAATAAGAAGGCAATCCGCTTTACGCAACACGGGAGCGAACATTTTGATCTCATTAGCATTGGCCGTCTTAATTTCCCGCAGTTTCGCCGTCAAACCGAAACGAGGTGTCTCATTGCGGATTCGCAGGATGTACTGTAATCGAGGATCCGCACGAGACAGGCTGTATTGATCCGTAACGCGGACTCGATATTTGCCGTCGGCTGGCACGACAAACCGATAGCTGGGATCGTCGGTCGTATAATCGAAGTCCTGACCGATTTTCCCATTGCGATCGCTGGGGTCGTCAACAAAAGTTACTGTTGCCACCGTTTCCTGCTCGTCATCACCGATCGTAACTCGTTGGACCAGCATGGTGGGATCCACTGGAATACCTAATTGGTGGCTTATAACTTCGATGATAAACACCTGATCCTTAGTCGCACTAAACTCATACCAGTCCACATCGCCTGCGGGGTAAAACTGCCCGCTGGCAATCCCGGGCGCCTCCATGGGTGTCGCGGCGGTATTCGTGTCGTTGCCATCGGATTCACTGACCAGCGGAAGATCACTCGACATCATCGGTTGATAGGTACCACTGACCGACACCACGGTCTGTTCAATGCGATCACGCACCATGTTCCGGATCCCGATCGAGTCAGGGTCCCCGCTGGCGGTAAGATTGATTGTTTGCTGAACGGATTCCAGCGGAACACCGTCTGCCACCACGCCCTCCAAAGGTTTTCCACCCTCTAAGTTTCTCCCAACCACGGTATAAGTTGCGTTACTTCCCGCCGTTCCTATCGGGGGCGAAATGTAATCGATGTGTGATCCGGGATTGAAATCCAACCAATAAAAGTATTCGGTGTTGCCCTGATACACGAAGTCCCGCACTGAAATGATATATTCCGCCGCTTCTGGTGCTGTGAAATCCAAAAGAGAATCCAGACCCAGGCTGTCGTTGTTTCTCGCCAGTTCGCGTCCATCCGCATCATAAACCACAACAACCGTATTCGCGCGGGAACCTAATCGTGCCGCCCAACATTCCGCTAATATGCGCTGCCCTGCCGCAAGGCTGATTTTATAGTAGTCTCGTCGATTTGCATCCGTCTGCCCTGAAACGATGTCCCCTGGTTTCACCTCCTGGGCTGTATCAAGTGTTTGGTTGCCGCCGTTGTCAATCATTACGGGTGCACTGCCAACCACGAAAAACCTGGGGTTAGAAACCCCAAACCGTCCTACTGCACGGGCTTCATAGATCCCCGCTGGCACGTCACTGGCAATCTGGACTTTGAATTTGTTGTTAACCGGAGTTGGACCCGTATCAAACTCACCTGCCGGGGTACTGAGTTGGGTCGCCACGATTTTCGAATGAGAAAATATAAGTCCTGTCAAATCATCCTGATTCGCCCCCGCAACGGTAACTTCGACTTCACCACCAATCTGTCCACCTACCGGTGAAATGGTATTGAGTTGAGTACCGGGAAGCTGGCCATGGGCTACCGAGCAGATTAAGCCGATCCAGGCTGCGATAAGCATGATTTTTCGAGAGTTCATTGCACGTCCTTTAATTTCACTTTTTGTTCTATTTCACACAAAACAAGCATGACATCATTGTATATCTGGCGTCGATCCGTCGTCACCCGCACTATCGTTTCGTAAGGTATTGAAAACACCATCTCGGCGGGGGTTCGCATAGGCAGGGCAATCCATGCAGGCGAACTGGAAACGGTGTCAATACTCCCGATATTCTACCGAAAGTGGCATCAGGATTCAAACTTCTTGCTTACTTTACTACCCAACCCGTGCGGGAATACCTAACTCGCCGAAATGACTCCAATCCGCCTTGCCGCAGCATGCGACCCCGGTAGTCCTTGTGCGGCTCCAGTGGTTATCATGCTAATAATCCGTTTCGTTCACCCATCGTCCCTTCGCGAGCCAAAACAATGATGCACCGTGCCATACATTTTTGCTGTTTTTTTCTTTTAATCATACCTGTCCCCTTTTGCAAAGGGGCGCCGCCCAACGTCCTATTTATCGCGATTGACGACCTGCGGACCGATCTGGCCTGTTACGGTAACTCTCAGATCATCTCACCGAATATTGATGCGTTGGCGACCGTCGGTACACTTTTCAACCGCGCTTACTGCCAACAGGCGGTCTGCAATCCATCTCGCAGTTCACTCTTGACCGGATTTCGCCTGAACACACTGAACATCTGGGATCTGCCCACCCATTTTCGCCAACGCAGGCCGGACGCGATCACGATACCCCAGATGTTTTTGAACAACGGATATCACACACAGTGTATTGGTAAAATATTTCACAACTGGCGACAGGACGAATACAAGGGCGATCGCGTCTCGTGGTCCGTGAAGGAAATTTTGCATTACAATTCACACGGTAATGACCGAGCGGTTGTCGACGGTGAACTACCACCGGATCTGTCCGACGTTCCCAAATGTGAAATTCGCGATGTCCCGGACAATGCGTATTTTGATGGCCGGGTCGCCGAGCATGCCGTTAAGGCATTACAGGAACATAAGGACGAGCCCTTTTTCCTCGCGATTGGATTCTGGAAACCTCATTCGCACTTCAACGCACCTAAGCCATACTGGGATCTCTATGACCCTGCGGCTATCCAACTTCCCGAAAATCCAGAACCACCTGTCAACGCCCCCGCAATCGCCTTGCACGACAGCCGCGAAATTCTTCGTGCCTATGCCAATACGCCCGGGATGTCCCCTACGCAAGATCAAAGCCGCGAAATGCGGCGAGGATATTATGCCAATATCTCCTATATGGACAAACAGGTCGGGAAAGTGCTCGCCGAGTTGGATCGACTGGATCTACGCAAAAACACAATCATTATACTTTGGTCCGACCATGGTTTTCATCTGGGTGAAAAGGGACTCTGGGCAAAAACATCCAATTTTGAACTCGATGCTCGGGTTCCCATGATCATCTCAACGCCCCAGTACAATCGCGAGCAGAAGACCAATGCGATTGTGGAACTGCTGGACATTTATCCAACCCTGGCGGATTTATGCGACCTGCAACCCCCGCCCGGTATCGAAGGACGTAGTCTGGTCCCCATACTGAACAATCCCCGCCAAAAGGTTAAGGATGCAGCATTGACGCAGCATTGCCGCCCGGCGTATCCCGCCAGCGGCGCGGATCCAGAAGCGATGGGCTACTCGATTCGTACCGCGCGATATCGGTATACCGAATGGCGCGATTTCCGCTCCGGTGACGTCCTGGCGCGTGAATTATATGATCACAAAAAAGATCCGGATGAATCCGTGAATGTCATCGACCAATCCGGCGCGAATCTCCGAAACAAGCTAGCCGAGGCCTTGAAATCCATCGTTCCCTGATCGGAATCGCTGGACGAATAAAGCCCTCGACCTCCGATATCTAGTGATTAAACAGGAATTCTTTCGTGTTAATCAGTGCCCAGACGATATCCTCATACGCGATCTTCGCATCCCCTGTCTTTTCAATATGAGCAAGCGCAATCTCCTGTTCCTCGGCGGTAGGCTCTCTTGAAAATGACAACAGATATAGGTCTCGAATCTTGACGCTATGGTCACGGCCGCTTTCCTTGCTCAGTAACGCAGCCCGGCCACTTCCACTGGTAAGCTTGCCCTGAATCTCACCTGAGTTCAGCAGATGCAGGCTTTGCGCGAGATTCGCCTCAGAACTTCGCTCACATTCGCACGCAGAACTCGATTCAGGCCGTCCAAAAACGGTCAGGAAATAGGAACTGAACCCATTATCCGGCAGTTGCGAAGCTCGCGTACCTG
Organism: Planctomycetota bacterium; assembly: GCA_036150515.1. GTDB lineage: Bacteria > Planctomycetota > Planctomycetia > Pirellulales > Pirellulaceae > UBA721. The sequence continues at coordinate 10,146 of JAYZPA010000192.1, read as the reverse complement.
CTGGCACACCCGCAAAGGAAGTCGTTGTGCCGGTCACCTGGTCAATTGAATCCAGCAACACTTCCGCATTCAGACGCTTCGGGTAGTAGCGCGAGAAATTCTGCTTGTCATCTTTATTCCATGTATTCGGCTCACTACTGAGCTGATAAGTACTACTCCCGGCGATCGTTCGGATAAGGTGCTTGAGGTCAAAGCCGCTCTTTACAAAATCCGCGGCCAGTGCATCTAACAGCTCCGGATTCGTCGCTGGATTAGTAACTCGCATGTCGTCTTCCGGATCCACCAAACCGCGACCAAAAAAGTGTTTCCAATATCTGTTGACTAGTGCCTTGGCAAAGAACTCATTGCTGGGGTCACTCATCCATGCTGCAAGATGTTGTCGGGGATCTTCCTCAATAGCCAGGTCCAAGGGTTCACTGCCGAGTCCGGTGGGCGGCACGTTGTTTCCCGTTTTAGGATTTTTCGCAGAAGCTTTGCCCTGATTATAAAAGACCCGGTCATACCCCGGCGTATCACTTTTCTTACGGCCGACGCGGCTGAAGAATGCAGCAAACCCGTAATAATCCTCCTGGCTCCATTTTTCGAATGGATGATGATGGCAGCGGGCACACTGAATTCGCAGTCCCAGAAACAGCTGCGCCGTATCTTCCACCTGAGCAGCCTGATCCTTTACCTCACGATACCAGGCAACCGCCGGATTCGATCCTGCGGTTCCCGTGGCGGTTACAATCTCGGAAACAAACTGGTCATACGGTTTATTTTCATGCAGGCTATTCCGGATCCAATCATGAAAACCGTACGTTGCCAATTTGTCACCATCCGCACGTCGCTTGTTTCGTAAAACAGCGTTCCATTTATTCGCAAAATAGTCGGCGTAATCCGTGCCCGCCAAAAGATGGTCAATCCACGCCGCCCGTTTATTTTCATCGGTGCTCGACAAAAATGCCTCGGACTCTTCAAGCGTAGGCAATCGCCCGGCAATGTCCACGGTCACACGTCGCATAAAGACCGCATCTTCACTCACGATCGATGATGGTAAACCCAACTGAACTAATTTCTTAAACACCAGGTCGTCAACGAAGTTATTTGCCTTGGGTAGCTGATCCACCTTAATTCCTAATGGCACGGTCGCACGAAAAACACCCACGTGCCCCTGATAACGAGCCATGACAGCCACACTGCCCGTCAGCTGGCTGGTCGTGACCAGCCCCGACAAATCCACCTCAGCCATTTCTGTACTATTGGAGTCAAATGCCGTTGTGCGTGTTACATCCCGGGTACTGCCGTCCGAGAAATGTGCGATGACCGAGATTTGTTGCGTTCCGTCACGCTGCATAAGTCGTTCAACCGGCTGAACTTCAATATGCGTCACGACCGGATCATCTTCATTACCATAGGGCATCCCCTGTTCGATCCAGCGACTCAGTAAATTATAGGAAGCTGATTTCACCTCAAGCCGCGCACCACCACCATGGGGAACAACGCCCGCTGCCTTTTGTAAAAGCAAACTGCGTTCAGGAGCCGCTGGAAACACACGCCGCCCACGACCTTCCTTAACCAGAAATTCATAGTCTTCGTCCGGCTCAAATCCCAAAAGGGATAAACGAAAACCGTTCTGTCCGCTACTCTTGCCGTGACACCCGCCGCCATTGCATCCATACTTGGTAAAAACAGGTGTAATTTCATTACCAAAATTAACCGGGAGATCCACGACGATGTTCGTAACTTTCAAGTTCACGCTGGTATCCGGACCGGATTTTATCCGGACCCTTACCGTTACATCCCCTTCGGCAATGGGCGTTACGTAACCCGTTGAACTGACCTGAACTATTCCATCCTGGGAGGTCGTGAATTCAGCTTCACGTGTAAGATCTCTTTGCTGCCCGCTGTCATAGGTTCCGGTCACGATCAATTGCTGGCCGGCATCGCGTCCGGATACAACAATAGGCTGCTCTCCAACGAGATTGTCTACCGCAATCGACTTTAGAGTGCCGGGGTCGCCTAACCCAGGAGCTACAGGTTTCTCCTCCTGTGCATGAGCGAACGTGGCCATCGCAAACAGAATTGAAACGGAAAGGGCAATCGAGTTCTTCATAACATTTTCCTTTAACATTGCACGTGACCGGACAAGGAATCCAAAGTCGGAAGGTGCATGGTTTGGTGGATATCAGTCCCATTGACCCGAAATCCACTGTGCGCAATCAGTACTTTGTTTGCACACTAATAAATCATTTAGCCAATCAACAACATCCACCATCAGACGCCGAGCCCGTGACGAACAATCACCGATTCACCATATCATTAACTATACCAAGGCGGACACATTTTCGCCAATAAACGGACCGGTTGACAACCTCAGTTCCACTTAAAAATCCAGAATCCGGACATACAAATCAGTAAAACCCCCTAAACAGAGGGAGACTAGAGACACCTTCTCCCCGAACCACGTATTTACCAGAATCCATACCCGACTCAGCACAGGGTCACCCGAGGGTAAAGAAACCACCCTATTCGGCACTCACCGTTACCAGGGTCATCACATCCCCCTGCTCAATCGAATTGACTACGTCCATGCCGTCAATAACTTTGCCAAACACACTGTGTTTGCCGTCAAGCCAGTCACAAACCACGTGGGTAATAAAAAACTGCGAACCATTGGTGTTGGGACCGGCGTTGGCCATCGACAAAATGCCCGGTGCATTGTGACACAGATCAGGATGAAACTCGTCATCAAATTTGTATCCGGCGTCACCGGTTCCCGTGCCGTGAGGACAACCCGTCTGCACCATAAAATCTTCGATGACCCGGTGAAAGGTCAATCCGTTGTAGAATCCGTCGCCTATCAGTTTTTCAAAATTGGCGACGGTGTTGGGAACCTGATCCTCAAATAGTTCCAACCGAATATCCCCTTTGGAAGTCTTAATAGTTGCTACTTTCATCTTAATCTTGCTTTCTAAAAATTCCGTGCATTATCCAAATTCGTATTCTAGTTTGGCAAACTTGTTTGTCTAGCAGGTGAACCGTCCAAAGTCTGCCGGCGACGACATTCCCGCACTTAAGATTCCCAGATATTGCCCCCGGTCAATTTCAGACGCACCCAATGATAGGCAATGGGGCGTCGACTGCTGGATATCCAACAGTTCATAACCGGATGCCTCCAGATGCTGAACCAGCCTACACAACCCAACTTTGGACGCATCGCTGGTTCGATAAAACATCGACTCTCCACAAAACACCCTGCCCACCGAGATGCCATACAACCCACCTACCAAAGCGTCCTCTTCCCATACTTCAACACTGTGAGCGATCCCCATACGATGCAGCTCCCCATAGACCGCTTTCATTTGTTCTGTAATCCAGGTGCCGGACTCTAGTTCGCCTTCAATTTTTCTGGGACTGCTGCAACCCGCCACCACCGCATCGAAAGATGTGTCGGTCGTAACCCGAAACCGACCCGACCTTATCTTTCTGGAGAGTCGACGCGAAATGCATAAGTTGTCAAAAAACAGCACTGCTCGTGGATCCGGACTGAACCATCCTAACACCATTTCTGAATTCATATCCCCTGTGGACAGGGGCCATGGAAATATGCCATGGCCGTAAGCATTTAAAACCCACATGACACTAAGAGGCCCTCCAACGGCAACCACGCCAAATTCGTTGGCCAGCGATACATCCGGAAACACGGATTCCTGCATCGCATCTTTCCAGTAATTCCTGATGTCTTGACGATGGTTCATTTGAGCTGAATTATGCCAAATAAAAATTTGCGTGATTTTCTACAATCTGTTCTTAGGGTTCGGACTATAATACCGTTACCGCAATGGTAACGTGTCGTTTTTAAATAGCCGAGTGCCCATCATGGAAGCCAAGTCAGATCAGCCACCGTTATCGGAAGCTCCCGAAGCCGATTCTCGGCCCAAAGCTCTCTTGGATATGCATCTCGTCAAACAACCCCGAACGTCAGGGGACATGGCCGTTGCCGCCATTAAATACCGGTTTGCCCGATTATTGACCACCACGGTGGCCCTGCTGGCTCTGATTTTCGGCACTCCATTTCTGGTACAACAGATTCAATATTCCATCGAATACGGACGTATCACCGGGAGACATGATGCAGCCAGCGTCCACATCAATAACCATACCACCTCATCCATCTCGCGAACGTCGGAACTCGTTTCCTATATTGTTACCCCGTCTGTCGTCCACATTCACACATCCACTACCGAGCAGTCGACTACATCGAGTTTTCAACACCCCTTTCCAAAATCCAATCTCTTTCCTTCCCGTGGGCAGGGATCCGGCGTTATCGTATCTGCCGAGGGGTACATTATTACCAACCGCCATGTGATTCAGGAGTCTGACCTGATTTACGTTCAACTGGCCGACAAGACCGAGCATTTGGCAACTGTCATCGGTGTCGATAACTTAACCGACCTGGCCCTCATTAAGATTGAGCCCACGAATCTACCACCCATTAAGTGGACCTCACACGATTCCACTCCCGTGGGCACGATGGTATGGGCCATTGGCAGTCCATTCGGACTGGAACAGACCATTACTTTTGGTATCGTCAGTGCCACACAACGGACCGCCCGCGTAGGCACCGTTTACCAGGAATTTCTGCAAACCGATGCCGCAGTAAACCCCGGCAACAGCGGCGGACCGCTCGTAAACGAAAGGGGTGAATTGCTGGGAATCAATACGGCCATTGTAGGGGACGCTTACCAGGGAATCAGTTTCGCCGTACCATCGCATGTTGTCCGACCCGTTTATGAAAGACTAAAAAAGGATGGACGAGTTTCCCGGGGATGGCTCGGCCTAACGCTCGCCAATGTCACGGATCAGGATCGCAGGGAACAGGGATTGCCCGCTGAAGACTCGGGGCTTTATCAAGGTGCCGTCATTACCGGATTTGTCGCGGGATATTCTCCCGCCGAAATTGCGGGTTTCCAGGTGGGCGATATTGTGACCCGATTTAACGATATTACGGTGACGAACATGGACGATTTAATTCGCCTTGTCGGGGCACAATCCGGAGGCGATTCAACACGGGTTGAGATCATTCGCAACGGACGGACGTCAACCATTGAATTGAAACTCGGTGAGCGTCCGCAGAACCAATAACATCAACTGCAACGTTTGCTTTAGGTTCCCATGACATCCGCGGGCCGGCTCCCTGCATCCTCACGGTCCGTATCGCTCAATCGTTTCAGGATTTCGACACTCAGATCCTGTTCACATAGGATCTGGCAGCTTAAACGCACGCCCTCAAGTCCACGTTCCGTCAGGGTTGCCTGCTCGACGTCCGTCATAGGACCGGTTTCCCCATCGGTAATCCGAACCTGACACGTCGTGCATCGACCGTTGCCACCACACGCATGAAGCTGATCAACGCCCGCTTCATCCACCAGTGCCAATACCAGTCGTTTATCATTGGGTACCTCGAATTCTCCAAATCCCGCTACATTAATTTTAGCCATGTTGACCCTCCTTCTTTCACTATCGATCAGATTCATGCCACGGTTAACCATATCGTTGACCGCCGCACGTGCCTGAAAACCAACTATTCTCCATTTAACCACGCACTTTGATTGACGTCGTCGAGTCTGCGCTTAATATCCGTGCCTTCGTAAAATGAAATCCAACCACGTAGTTTTTCGCGACCGCCTGGCGGGATATCCGGAAACTGCGGATCGCTATGCAGGCAGGGGCAAAGTTCGCTTCCCCATCCCCGCTGGCAACGCTGCCAGCCATAGATAATCCAACGGTCCCTCTTCTGATTGCCGCAGGCAACGGCCAACGGCGTAAATATTTTATTGTCTGTGGTCTGTTGTTGAAACCCTTTCATGGCGGCTAACATCGCACAATTCTGAGTCACCAGCCCTTTCAACGTCGTCACTGAATCATTGACCAACAGCATCTCCAGTTTCACACCGTTGTGCTGGGGCCACACACTGGTTTCTAATCGAACCGCATTCGGAAAGATCCGCGTGGAAATCAGGCCATTACGCTCCCTTGTCCATTCGACCGGTTCTAACGGGATCCCCTGTCGATCCCACATCGTTGGAATATGTGTATGGGCCAAATAGAACAACTCGCGACCGTGTTCCGTAATATTCCAGATTGCTTCGGGAATGTCCAACACCACATAATCACTGTCATCCCAGGGCGAAAAAACACTCACCTTGGTCTCCCGTTGGGGTCGAATTTCACCGTCGCGAAAACCTATTCGAGGATGGCGTCCTCCGGGATATGGCAGCACTTCCACTCGCTTGCGATCAACTCCTGGCAATCGGGATCGCTCCAGGGCGTCCCGCGCCTTCGTCTGATTCAGTCCTGTAGCCATTCGGGTTTCCGCAACGGTGAACTGGTGGCGACGCATCACACTGAACCAATATTGCATTTCCTTTCGGGACTGAGGCGTGCGGTAATTAACGGATAATTGGCCTGCCTCGATCATCGACTGTCTGTCTTCAATCACGCCCAACGGGTTCCGAGGTATCATCCCGCGGGATATATATTTATCCAAATCCCGCAATGCAATCACCCGGTACTTATTCACCTTTAAAAAGTTCATATAGGCACGAAACGCGTCCTCCGGTGTACTAACCCAATCATGTGCCTTATCCGGAACGCCATGAAACTGAAGTACGGCAACCTTTCCGCATTCCGCTTTCATCACCGCTTGAAGAAAGTCGTCAAATATCCAATCCGGACGCGCGTCTCCGACACTGGGAATGAGCAGGGGATGATCAAATCCCGGTTCCAGTGCCACCCCGATCCCCTGATCGTATGTATATTCCGGAGACCCACCTCTACGAGCGAAACGGATACCGGACTCCGACAACCACGGAAGCATCGCAAGATCGAATGTGTTTCCCGGATAAGCGAAACTGACCGGCTTTGGAATTCCGTGCTCTTCGCACAGCTTATTAACTGCTCCAAGTTGTTCTATGTGGTTCTCTGCTGTCAGCGTTACATGATCCCGCGTGTGGTTGCCTATTTCAAACCCATCTTCGTGGAGCTGTCGGATTTGCTCCCAGGTCATATAGTTTTGTTTGTCGCTTTCAAATTCAAATCCCGTGGTAATAAAGAACGTCGCACCAAAACCATATTGTTTCAAAATCGGTCTTACAATATCAAACTGGCTGCGCACCGAATCATCAAAGGTGAGCACCACCACTTTATCGGGGACCGGATCCACGCCTTGCAGATGGTGCTGTGCAAAACTCAGCATCAGCAAACCTGTCAATATCAATCCTGAACAACATTTGTGCATGTCAGCTGAATCCTTGTGCCTTCCTGGTGCTCCGAATCAATATGCAATTCCAGTCCGTTCGCGCGGGCACGCTGTAGCATTGTACACAATCCAAATCGATCCGCGCTTACCTGAGCGGGATCAAACCCCACTCCGGAATCTTCCACCACGAAACATTGCCTGTCCGCGGTCAACGTCGCCGTCACCGCCACACTCACCGCGCCACTATGTTTTTTCGCGTTCCAGATACCTTCACGCAGAATCAGGACGACGGGTTGCCGAAGGGACGCCGGTAGAAATTGCCACTCACCTTCAACTGCCAGAACGACCTGAAATTCCCTGCAGGACAACTCGTTACACACACCCTGCAGTTCATCCACAGCAGCAACAAGCCCTTGTTTCTCGTCACCGCCCAAAAGGATTCTTCGCAGCTGTTCAATCCCCGTGGTCAATAAGCCGTCGAGCTCTTCATACTGTTCCGCCTGATCTGGCAGGATTTCAGGATTGGCAAGCATGGCTTGAAGTTGCATGTGTGCAGCAATCACCCGTTGTAACGGGCCGTCATGGATCTCAGCAATCCAGCCCTCCCGCCGGCGTTGTTGTTCAGCAATTTCCGCCTGCAACGCAAAATTCAGACCATCCCTTTCCGTCTCTTTCGGGGACATCATTCTGAACCCCTCAGGTGCGCAAACAATGCGGTTCTGACTTCCGGATTACTGATTTTCCAAATCGCACCGTCAACGAAGAAGTGATGAATGTTAATTGAAATAACGAGCAATTCAAGAGCAAATACAAAGTACAATTTACTCGCTTCACTGGCTTGTTGCGGGATCACATTGGATCCCTCAAACACTAACCATCCGCAAAAAACCAATCCAGCCATAATCAATGACCAGCGGGCCCATCCAGGAACACCCGCCTGCTTCGGGAGCAAATTGCGCTCGACACGGGTAGTAAAACTCAAATACTGAAGCGCGTGCGCAATCTGAACAAAAACGGCGATGCCAAGCACATAATGGTAATTCATAACCATGTAATACCAGAAGAGACACGTGAACCACGGTGTAATGGCATTAATGGGAATTTTCTTCCCAGTCCTTTGCGACGCCTTCATAAACCCAAGAATCCCGAGGATCAACGAAAAGCCGCCGAGAATCGGTAGCAACAACGTAAGTTGCACAAGAGCATCCGACCAGAACGGAATCTCCATTAATGGTGACCACGACAGGTAAAGAACTGCATGGGTAACCACCATGGCTAAAAACCCACTCTTGATCATCCGCCGCTCGCCGTCCGCAAAACGAATCCCGTGCATATAGGCAAACGAGGCAGTCATTCCCCAACCCTGAAGATTGTAATGCCAACCAAGATAAACAACGGTCAGTACCGATAGAACCAAAAATACGATTATGGAATAGCTCCATCCCTGGGCGTTCATCTCGGTTAACCCCATGGTCGGATTGGTACCGTTGCCCGCCGGCACGTGAAGAAACATGACGGCCGATATGCCAACTACCAACAACAGCAGGGGAATCCAAATCGACGACCATCGATAGGTCCGTATCTGTTTCTGCGATCGGTATAACAAACGATACGAAGCCATGAAATGAGGATTGTTGATCAGCAGCGTCAAAAGCCAAAACAAATATACGTCATTAAGATCTCTCGGCTGAGGACCTGACTCAGCAAAACGATTAAAACCCTCAATCCATTCCGGATGGAAGAAAAACCACACCATCATGGTGATGCCACCGATCACCGAAGCACCGCCAACTAACAAAAAATCCACGATCGGATGCCAAATCGCCGGCGACCGTTTGCTCTGAGAACTAGCAAGCTGTTCGACCATACAGACCTCTTTACCAAATAAATACCTGCGAATCTCCGGGATATTTCAACCATAAAATAAACCATTTTCCCTTTTATTGCTTCCCCAATTTGCACACAAACCGCACTGCTCCGTTAAACATGATCATTCACACCGGTTACGAGTATACGCTCCCAACCATACTCGAACTCAAGGAGGCCGGAAATGAATCTAAAAGAACGATTTGGGGTTTGGCTCGATGTTTTAAGAATTCAAGTTGATTTTCTTCGCGAACTCGGTTTTTACCGTCTCAACTCGGCTAAAAGTGAACTGGTGGCTGCCGTGGCGTCCAATCAGCTCGCGCTGGCCCGGATGAAGGCCACCGTGGCTCTCGAGTTAGAGGGGGCACTTCGACGCCTGCACCGGGTTGAAGGTCGCAGTGCCACTCAAATCTCCCGCATCAGCCGCCTTGCAAAAGATGCCGCCTACATGATCAACGGCGCCGATATGACAAAAAGCCGGATGGATCTTATGTGGGCTGCCTTTCGTGTTTTTGAACGCATGGTTCCACTCGAACAACTGGAGGCCGTCATGAAACTCGAATTAACTCCGGCCGCCCGGCGGGGTGATCAGTTTATCGATAAGTACGAGCCCGCGCGGGAATGCATTGACGTACCGGTGGAGGTTGATAATGCCTATATGTTCGTGGGCTGGATAAAACGCAAACACTACTTACCCTTTCGGGGAAGCAAGGCTCACCTGCACGTGATTCAAGTTTTCCAAACCATTGCGGATGTTGCTCAAAAACAACTCGATTCCATCAATCACGCTCGTGAACAAATCCGTGCAAACACGTTTGATATCTGGAATCCCCTGGTAATCGCCAGCATGCCGGACTCGATCGATGTACGCAAGATACTGACTGCTGGTATCAAATCTTTATAGATTCCACAGCAACCCTTTGCTCCGCCATATCACTGCCTCAAATCAATTCCAGTTGTTTTAGTGTCGAGACTACGGCTATCAGGAGAAAAAATACACCCGTCAGAAACAACCCGACCTGCATCGTTTTCCGAGG
>JAYZPA010000191.1:0-10013 GCA_036150515.1 Planctomycetota bacterium | reverse complement strand
GTCGAATCGGTCGATGCGATGGCAACGCTCTATCTGAACCATCATACGCTTGGTAACATCCTGTTGGAACAATCCTCAGTAACGTTTGAAATCCAACAACATCTGGAGCCAACGAATTTACTGGAAATCGCGGTTGATTTACCGGCGACGGACGTCCACAGTGCTGCACTGCCGCGGCGCGGACGCACGGATCAACAGGCGGGCGGCATCACGGGTGAAATTCAACTTGTCATCCTGGAAGAATAATAACCATCGTCCAGGCGAACATTCTCTATAATAAGAACTCCACGGTTATCAGGAAAAAAGAATGAGTACGCTAAGATCTCTTTTATTATTAACGTTGTCCATTGGCTTATCATGCAGTCCCGGTTGTGACACGCGCGATCGCAACCGACCGACATCCGTCACTCCATCCGAGGAAACCGTCGTCCCGGAAGCACCTACGGCCGCAGACGAAGTTCCGCCAATTGTCACCGATAACGTTCCCCAACCTCCGGCCCCGGCCCCGTTACCTATCAGCGAAATCGATTTGTCCGATGGCTGGATCCGGTTATTTGATGGTCAAACGCTGTTTGGCTGGCAAGCGGCGAATGAGGCGAACTGGGCCGTCGAGGACGGGGCGATCACGGTCAGTCAGGGCGATGTGGGGTTGCTCCACACAACCAGTCAATTCACCGACTATGTGCTACAACTTGAATTCAACGCCGCCGCCGAAACCAACAGCGGCATTTTTCTGCGCACGGCGGGCACACCATCCGATCCGGCAAGCGATTGTTATGAGCTCAATATTGCACCAGCGGACAATCCGTTTCCAACGGGAAGTCTGGTGGGGCGCAAGCGTGTCGAAGGCAATCTCAACAGTAGCGGATGGCAAACCATGCAGGTTACCGTGGTCGGTGACCAGATTTCCATTCTGCTCGATGGTAATCAGGTCATGGACTATCAGGACCCTCAGCCGCTGGGTCGCGGACATATCGGCCTGCAACTGAATTCGGGGGCCATTGCCTTTCGCAACATTCTCATCAAACCTCTTGCCCTGACAACGATTTTCAACGGCAAAGACCTGACAGGCTGGGTTGAATATCCGGAAATGGAAAGTCAGTTTACGGTAACCGAGCAGGGTGAATTGAACGTGAAAAATGGCAAAGGCCAACTCGAGACGACCGGCCAGTATGCCAACTTCATCCTCCAACTTGAGTGCATTAGCTATCAGGAATCCCTCAATTCAGGAATTTTTTTCCGCTGCATCCCCGGCGATGAGATGATGGGCTATGAAAGCCAGATCCAAAACGGAATGAAAAACGGAGATCCCACGCTGCCGGAAGACTGCGGAACCGGTGGCATTTTTCGACGACAGGATGCCCGCCGCATCATTGCTCAGGACAAGCAGTGGTTTCACAAAACCATCATCGCCTCGGAAAACCAGTTTTCCGTGTGGGTCAATGGTTATCAGGTTACGGACTGGACCGATACCCGCAAATCCGACGTCAACCCTCGCCGGGGACTGCGTATGGAAGCGGGAACGATTATGATCCAGGGGCACGACCCCACAACCAATCTCTCTTTTCGCAACCTGCGTATCAGCGAACTTTAATCACGTGCATGCCACCCTGGTGTTGAGACCCTCAGAGTAATGCCAGCAGTTCTCTGGGTAGGTTAAAGTGAACTTCTTCATCGCGGATCGTCCGCATTTCAACCTGAGCATCAAAGCGCTGACAAATATAATTGACGCATTCCTTAACCAGATTCTCCGGGGCACTGGCTCCCGCAGTAATCATCAGGGTCTCGACATTCTCAAACCAATCGTCATGAATATCCGAAACTCCGTCGATTAAATATGCCTGTCGCTGATGTTCCAGTGCAATTTCCTTGAGCCGTTGGCTGTTGGAGCTGTTTTGGCTGCCGACAACAAGAACCAACTCAACTTCATCAGCCACTTTCCTTACGGCTTCCTGACGATTTTGAGTTGCATAGCAAATGTCTGCTTTGGGAGGTGATTGGATTTGCGGAAACCTAACTTTCAATGCATCGATAATCCGGTTTGCATCATCCACGCTCAACGTGGTTTGTGTCAGATAAGCCAACGGCGTGTCCTCTGAAAAATCCAGGCGGGCGACACTTGCCTCATCCTCAACCAAAATCATCGACTCAGGGGCTTCACCCATCGTCCCCAACACTTCATCATGTCCTTCATGACCGATCAACAAAATGGTGTAACCGGCCTTCGCATAACGAACCGCTTCCAGATGGACTTTGGTGACCAGCGGGCAGGTTGCATCAATCGTATGCAGATTGCGCTGTGCCGCTATCCTGCGAATTTCCGGCGATATGCCATGAGCGGAAAACAACAGATTGGATCCGGAGGGAACGTCCAGCAGACTGTTCACAAAAACCGCGCCCTTATGCTGAAACGATTCGACCACGTATTTGTTATGAACAATTTCATGATAGACGTAGATGGGTGTACCCAGTGTCTTGATCGCCAGATCCAGACATTCAATCGCCATATTGACGCCCGCACAAAAACCACGTGGGGCCGTGAGTAAAATCTTCATCCGTTTTTGCATCCCCTCAACATTTCAGAGCCCTCAATCTTTCGGATTCAATATCGTCTAACCGCAGCGGCATGTCCAGTCATCACGAGCATGGGGATTCAATCATCGGTATCTGCCAGCTGCATCAGAACGCCTTCTAGAAATAATGCCAAACGTTCCGCGGATTGATAGGCCTGATTCTTCAAGTCCCATAATTCCTTGACACTGGATAGCTCGGTCAGCATACCTTTGGATAACACTCCCAGTTTCCCTGCTTTGGATTTATGTTTCATAATACGACTCAACAGCGCTGGAGGCTGATCCTCAATTCCTTCGGTAATCACACGTACACTCATGCAGCGCACGGCGGCCTGCCGGCAGATTTCGGCAATCACTGAAGACTCCATATCGGCCACCACGGCACCCGTCTTTTGGTGCAGAGCCTTGCGTTTTTCAGGCGTATCCAACATTTCACTTACCGTGAGCAATTCTCCCACAAACAACCCTTTGGTCTCTTTGACGGCTTTTTCAGAAATTTTGAATCCAACCTCAAGCTGACGCCCCGTTGTGTCAGAAATACGAGTTGGCATAACAATTCCCCCTTGGCGATAGCGGGGATGCAACCCACAACAGAATCCGGCCGACACAATCCAGCGAGGATGATGCAAATTGATCAGCTCGGTGGTCGCTCTTGCAATATCACGCCAACGGTCTCCGGCTTCGATCACCACAATGGAAAGATCATTCCATGTACCTGCGTGCTCCACAAAAGACGCACACTGCATGCTGACCACATCGGACATTTGATCCAGAACGCCCGTCGCTTCAACATGGCTGGCAAAGACAATGGCGATTTGGCATTCCGGAAGTTCCCGCTCTTGCCCCGCTTGCTGTAAACTGCGCGCCTGGTCGGTAACCATATCTTCTACTTTACCACGCACCATTTTACCGGCCGAGGTTCGAAGATAATTGGAAACTAAATAACGTACTAGCATCAGTCACTTTCAAATTCGTTAGAGTGGCTCACGGACACAGCGAAACAACTGGCCATACTCAGGATCAAGATCAAGCGTCGTATCCGGTTCACACACTCCTCCGGGAACCAGCTCCTGAGAAAATAAATTACGCGTAACATACTCATCGTAGCCATAGGTTGATCGATAACGCTGAATTTCTTCCCAACTTACATAGATATAGTCGATACCGGCTTCCATTAATTCACGCCGCTGCTGGCCAGGCGATTTTCCACGCAGTAGATTTGCTAGTGCATCCGGATCAAAACACGTGGCATACGTCGTTTTCATCTTTAAATCAAACGGCTCGGCGTCACCCACTAATAAGACCCGATCCTCTGCTTTCAATATTCGATTTAAGTAACGATGTACCCGCTCGGTCGTCGTTTCAGTTAAAGCGGGCCCATCCCGTAATAATTCCATTCGGACCAGAATCCGACTGTCGTTTTCCAGTCCTGCACCCAGGTAGAGAAACCCATAAATCGTCAAAAGGACACACACCGACCAAAACAACTTGCGCTCCGGTAAAATCCGATCCAAAGTGATTCCTGCCAGAATCGCCGCCACCGGTATCAGCGGAACTAAAAACCGTTCCAAATGATGTGTGGCAAACCACCATGTGAGTAAACCAAATATCAGGAAACCGGCAAAAGGACGTAAACGTCGATCCGTCAGCAGCAAAATCAGCGATAGGGCCAACAATCCCATAAGCAACGGACTTTGACGTGAACTGGTCAATAGGATACTGCGGGCATGCTGCTGAATCTGGTCACTTTCCGGAACCTGATGACCTCGGTTCCAACGTTCGAGCAATTCGGGCGATCGGTCCGGACTGTCAAAAACCGTATTGAGCAGCGGATAGGTTGGGTTCCCTGTAAAAATTGTGTTCTTAGCTAGCCAGGGTGCGAAAATAACGGCTGCTCCCAGAGTGAATATGAAAGCAGACCGCAGCCATTTTTCTCTGTGAATCCAGATGGCCCAAACCAATAACGGGATGACAGCGAAGACAACCCCGGTATATTTCGTCGCCGCAGCACCACCCGCCAAAAGACCAGCCAGCAAAACCCAATGACGCCAGACCTCACTTTTTTGAGAACATAGAATCGCCAAAATACTGGTCGTCATGAAACACCCTAATGCAACTTCATTAAGACCCGTCATCGAAATATAGCCGATCCAGGGACAACTGAGCACCAGAATGGCCGCTGCCCAGCCACTCCGATTCCGGCCGAGGCGGTTTGCAATGGACATCACGCCCAAAGCAACAAACAATGCATAGAAGGCCATCACCGTCTTCCCGGTTAATGCTCCGTGCCACCAGGCGTCATCGCCACCGTGAAGTGCCATCGGAGGAATCATAATTAATTCGCTCGCCAACGGCATGTTGCTGTAAATATTATGGGGTAAGTACTCAATCTGACCGTTCTGGTACCATTCACGCGGCACCTGCATATGATATTCCCGCACGTCAAATTCCCATGGCGGTAACATAGCGCCGGCTAAAATAAGACCGCCTGGAATCATCAATAACCAGGCTTCTCGGCAGGAGATGATCGCCGGTACCCCCTTCCATCGTAATGAAGTCAAACCGGAATTCCCGAGAAAACAACGAATCTCGTAAATCAGGGAACAGCCCACCGGCAAAAGGTACAACCAGACAACCTGCAAACCACCCGCCAAACCGATCAACAGGACATAGAGCGACGTAAAGGACATCCCTACCGAAAAAGAAAAGACCCACAGATCCAGTCTGGTGTCGGGAACAATACGCAGGCAACGCAATAACGTGCGGCCCAGTATAAGGACCGAAACAAGCACGAGTAGGGATGTGAACAGAATCGGGAGTCGATCCAGAATACCCAGTCGCTGACGGTCCGATTCAAACCATTCCGAAACCATCAGATCCGGAATGATGAGACGTAACCAGGGGACTTGATGAGCCGATACCGTTGTGGGTGCCTCGACAGAGGCTGTTTGATCCGATGAACCATGGCTCTCTGACGGCGCGGCCGAATCCATAGTTTGAGACGGACTGACATCGGTAGATACCAGAGTAAAAGCCAGGAAATAGCTTAACAACAGAACGACACGCACGGCCAAAGGCATCCTGTCCAGAATTGATTTTTCGTCGGTCATGCTGCGGTTCGAGTGTCACGGTGTTAGGAACAAGGCTCACGGACAATTTCCTGCTTTCATCATAACATGCCACCGCATTTTTACGCCCAGCCCAACGAACAACACAGGGGACCTATTACAACCGTTAATACCATACCAATCGGTTTGTTTTCAGTCGTTCGGAAGCCCTCAAAAAGCAGGAAATCACTGTTTTTCAAAGCAAGAACGGTTCCAAGGGCTATATTTCTTTGCTGGACAAGCAAGTTTGCCGGCTAGGTAAACTGCATAACAAAAACGACCCCATCCCCATTCCTTTCAATCCAGAGAATTTGCAGATCAAGCTTATGAGCCAAGCTAAACTTTCCGGAATCTTTACGCCCAATATTGTCTGTCTCGACGATCAGGGAAACATCAACGAACATGAAACACGTCGTTATGTG
This sequence comes from Planctomycetota bacterium, assembly GCA_036150515.1. Lineage (GTDB taxonomy): Bacteria > Planctomycetota > Planctomycetia > Pirellulales > Pirellulaceae > UBA721. The sequence continues at coordinate 3,911 of JAYZPA010000191.1, read as the reverse complement.
GACTGGTTGATTGATCACGGTGTGCATGGCCTTTATCCAAACGGATCAACCGGCGAATTCACTCGATTTACAGCAGACGAACGTGAACGGACGATCGAGATGATTGCCGATCAGGTCAACGGTCGAGTGCCTGTTTTAGCAGGCGCAGCTGAAGCCAATACAAGTGAAACGATTCGGGCGTGTGAGCGTTATTATGAATTTGGAGCGACTGCAGTGGCCATCGTTTCCCCATTCTATTATCAAATCGGTCCGTCAGCGGTGTACACCTATTTTAAGGAAATTGCGAACAACTCTCCGATCGACGTGACCCTCTACAACATCCCTATGTTTGCATCCCCCATCGATGTGGATACCGTGGTACGGTTAGCGGAGGATTGTGAACGGGTGGTTGGTATCAAAGACTCTTCCGGTGACTTACCGCAGATGATGCGAATGATTTCCCGAATCCGACCCCATCGAGCTGAGTTTTCATTCCTGACCGGTTGGGATCCCATCCTGGTACCGATGATCTGGGCTGGGGCCGATGGGGGAACCAATGCATCCAGTGGTGTTGTACCGGAATTGACCAGCAAAATCTATCAACTCGCAAGCAGCGGGCAATGGGATCTGGCACGAGATCTTCAGTATCGTCTACTCAAACTATTCGATGCCATGATCCTCAACAGCGAATTTCCTGAGGGGTTCCGGGAGGCGATCAAGATTCGCGGGTTTGAAACAGGCACGGGCCGTCAACCCCAGGGTCCGGTACTAACCGCTCAGTTGCAGGACTTGAGTAAACAACTGTATCAACTTCTCAGCGAAGAAGGTTTCACCCGGGAAGTCCAACCGACAGCCAGCCTGCCGCCGGATCACGATGCACCGGACCATATCGAAAAAGTCGTTCAGGGCGTGATGGCTGAGTTGTCCCGTCGTGGCATTGCCCAAAGTGTTTAGCCGGTCGCTGCGGCGTCGCTGGCAGCCTGGGGAATACAAATGGTCACGCGAAGACCCCGGGGTTCCCGGTTTTCAATTTCTATCGATCCATGATGAATTTGCATGATTCGCCAGGCTTTAGAGAGCCCAAAACCGAGGCCGCGACCTGCTTCGCGACCGGAAAAAAACGGATCAAAAATAAAGGGCATGATTTCATCCGTGACCCCGGGTCCGTCATCATCGACTCTGATCTGCACCTGGCCTAAACTGGATTCCCATGAAATCGTGATCATGCCACCCTGAATGGCATCAATGCAGTTTTGCAGGATCGCTTTGAACATCTCAAATAAAGCTTTGCGATCACCCATTACCAATACGTCATCGGATCCGTTACATTGCACCTGAATTTCCGCCAAATCCAAGTTCGCTTGCATCTCAACCAGACAACGCTGGAACAAAGCTGCCAGTTGCTGAGGTTTTAGGTCCATCGTCGGCGGATGGGCAAACAGCATCAAATCTGCAATCATCGCATTGGCACGAAACGCCTGATCACTGATCGTACCCAGCGACCGCTGTCGCTCCGAATCCGTTTCATCCCGCAATAATGCCTGCGCGCGCGTGGAAATATTGGCCAGCGGATTGTTGATCTCGTGACTTGCACCATAGGCCAGATTCTTAATGGCCAGCATTTTCTGGACATGCAACTGCTGTTGAAATTCCTGTTCCATGCTTTCCCATCGCAAAACCTTTTGTAGATCCTGAAAACTGAGGGGCATCATATCCTGTTCATGGGGAACCGAGGCAAGTTGAGTTAACGCGCCTTTGATTTCAGCATCTTCGGTTAACTCGAACTGTTCCAGATCGGTCATGCCTAATTCAGCCACCAGATCCTGTTCCGAGTGTCGGCTGTTTGCGACCACCGTTGCGACGATCCTGATCGCATCCTCCACTGCAGGTGGTTGTAACTCTCCTGTGGAATCCGGATCCAGATTCGCAATCGCCTGGTGCCCTGATTCATTCATCCATTGCACCAATTCCCCCAGATCACCGGGACGCTGTCCGCGGGCACAGGCAACCGCATAAGCCCATGTTGCAAAGAAGGGATCATCCGCAAACAGCTTCAACAGGTGATCGCTGCGTGCCTGTCCCGTTAACTGCACTATCCCAAGTACATACCGATTCAGCGTCCTGCCGACCACAGGTACGGCCAATGGGTGGTTCCGGAGAATGATGGTCGGCCAGGTTCGCATTAGCTTGGTAACATTTAGGGACTATAAAAAAACGCGCATCGACAACATCCGATGCGCGTTTTACTTGACTCGTGTCTTTTTATTCTGGAAATCAACTGGTGGCGCTGCGTTCCATTTCCAGCAAATCACATGCTCGATCCAGCAATCGGTCGACCGTAAACGGCTTGTGCATAAAATCATCTGCACCTGCTGCGGTTAATTCCGAAATCTTGTCCTGCTCCACCATGCCGGAAATACAAATAATCTTAACTGCTTCTAAGGAGTCATCACTACGGATCCGTACACAAACTTCCTTGCCGTTGATATCCGGCAACATGACATCGAGAACAACCAGATCCGGACGAAATTCGCGAACAAGCATGCCTGCATCAAAACCGTTGTTGGCGTTCTTCACGTCAAAACGACCGTCCCGTTCAAACACATCCACCAATAATTCAACTAACTCTAAATCGTCGTCAACGACTAACACCTTGCGGTTTCCGCTCTCGAATGCATCGGTGGGAATGCCGTTTTCCTTCATGAATGAAAACAACATCTCTCGCGGGATTCGACGAAATCGACTTCCTGGCACCCGAAAACCATTGAGTGTCCCGTTGTCGAAACATCGAATAATCGTCTGTTGACTAACTTTACAAATCTTAGCGGCTTCACCGGTAGTGAAAACGGTTTTTGCTGAGAGTGACACGTACCGTCCCTCCTGAACGAAATGGAACTAGAAACCAACCTGAAGGAATAGGATTACCTACTACGCGTAAGTCATCCGTATTGACCTGCTATCTCTAGTTCCTGCTTATCTCCCTAGTTACGCGGCTATTCAAATCTGTCTAATTATACCAAATTCTAATGTTACCGCAGCTCATTGGTATCACCTGGTCTTCCAAAACTACCAAGTTTTCCAACAACGGGGATTCTGCCAAGATTCACATTTCGAGTCAATAGGAGTTGGCATAGATTTGCATCGCGGCAGCGAACATGGTTTTCCAGCGGATGCATCATCGCTGTTGCAGGTGTGCCAACACAAGTGCCATGTCGGCTGGCGTAATCCCACTGATCCGCGAGGCCTGAGCGATACTGACGGGTCGTATTTTAGTCAGTTTTTGTCTGGCTTCAGTACGAAGATGATTGATTCCATCATAGTCAAACCCGTCCGGGATCATTTTTTCCTGTAGCCGTTGTTGTCGGTCGATTTCCATTTGCTGTCGGGCGATATAACCCGAGTATTTCACATCACAAACAACCTGATCTACAACATCCGCTGGCAAATCGATTAATTCCGGTTGATGATGAACCATTTCTTCCCATTCGGTTTCCGGTCGTTTCAGGAGTTTGGTCAAGCTTGCCTGTTCAACCCGATGCTGATCGAGCAAAGCCAGAGTTTGTTCGATTTTTCGCTCTTTCTCGATCAATTGATCGAACCGATTGCGGGACACCAGCCCTTTTTCGAAGCCAAGTCGGGTCAATCGGCGGTCAGCATTATCCTGTCTCAGCAACAAACGGTATTCTGCACGGGAGGTAAACATACGATAGGGTTCATCGACTCCGCGGGTCACCAGATCATCGACCAGCACTCCGATATACGCCTGATCCCGTCCAATCACCAGTGGATCTTGATCTAAACCAGCGAGAGCGGCATTTGCACCGGCAACCAGTCCCTGGGCACCGGCTTCTTCATATCCGGTGGTACCGTTGATTTGTCCCGCAAAATAAAGGCCTTCGATAAACTTGGTTTCCAGGGTTGGTCGCAATTGG
>JAYZPA010000190.1:0-19133 GCA_036150515.1 Planctomycetota bacterium | reverse complement strand
AGCGGACGTCTGGGCAGTTGGACGGCCTATAATTCAACCCAGGCCTACGAGCTGTTGGTAGATGTGGAACCGGGTGACAGAATTGATGCGGTCATCGATGCTCAGGGTTCACATACGTCTGATAGCTATTCCAATCGATATGATCTTTCGATTGTGGGGCAGGAAGGTGAAGAGAAAGGCGTATGGGATTCAACAACAGATTTTCATGGACGATTGGAACCGAATTCATATGAACTAAAAGCCACGGTTGGCCAGCAGGTGGCTTACGGCTGGTTGTTAGCCTATGGACGTCGGGCGACCGAAGAGGAGTTACAGGTGTCGTTAGAATTTATCCGTGAGCAATTAAGCCTCTTGCGCAGCCAAAACCATAAGACGCCATTGGCTCAGGCAATGACAAATTATTGTCAGGCCTTATTGGGATCCAATCAGTTTTTATATATTGAGTAAACCATGGTGCCATCAGGAACAAATCCGGAATTGAATCGCCGCCAATTTCTGTCGGAAAATGCGATGGGAGTGGGCATGGTTGCGCTGGCAACGTTGCTGGGTGAGGAAAATTTATTAGCCGTACCTAAAAATGTACAAAAGTCGCCAGTCACGTTTGATATGCTGCCGCGGCAGCCGCATGGCATTCCAACCGCCAAAGCGATGATTTCATTATTTCAGCATGGCGGTCCCGCCCATATGGACCTCATGGATCCTAAAACGGAATTGACCAGGCTGGACGGGAAAACTTATGACGGCGAGGTTGGTTTTAGTTTTATTAAAAGGGCGACCAAAACGCTGAAGGGCTCCGACTTCAAATTTAGTAAACAGGGTGAATGCGGTACGGAGATATCTGAATTATTGCCCGGCCTGAGTTCCATCGTGGACGATGTTTGTATTATACGTTCTATGCATACGGGCCATAATGGTCATGAAGTTTCCATACGCTATATGAATGCCGGTATTGCCGGGGTTACAGGTCGACCCTCGCTGGGCAGTTGGATCACGTATGGATTAGGCTCGGTCTCCCAGAATTTGCCCGCTTATATGGTGTTGACGGATCCCGCTGGAACGCCGGTGGACGGTACCCACAACTGGTCGAATGGCTGGATGCCGTCTTTGTTTCAGGGAACGGTCCTGCGACCTAAGGAACCACGGATTCTCAACCTTGCGGCTCCGGCACATTTACAGGGTAAGGTTCAGGCATCGAATCTTTCGTTCCTGAATAAAATCAATCGCCGGCATTTGGATAAACATCCGGGCGAACATGATTTGGAGGCTAGAATTGCCAGTTATGAATTAGCAGCACGGATGCAGGATTCGGCCCGTGAGGCGCTTGATATTTCTCAGGAAACCAAAGCGACTCAACAACTGTACGGCATCGACCAGGAGGTTACACGGGATTATGGCATACGTTGTCTGATCGCCAGGCGGATGGTGGAACGTGGCGTACGGTTTGTGCAGCTGTTTCATTCAGGCCAGCCATGGGATAACCATAAGAATTTGAACAGTGCACTTCCCAGCGCGTGCCGTAAGACAGATGTTCCCTCATCAGGACTGGTAAAAGACCTTAAACAACGCGGCATGTTGGATGAAGTGCTTGTCCATTGGGGGGGTGAGATTGGAAGATTGCCAGTAGTGGAAGGGGATCCAATGACGGGTGGACGTGATCATAATGGCCAGGGCTTTAGCACGTGGCTCGCCGGAGGTGGGATTCAGGGCGGCATGACCTATGGAAACACGGATGAGGTCGGACACCGGGCGGTTGAGAATATTGTTAAACCCAATGACTATCAGGCCACCGTATTGCATCTCTTCGGACTTGATCATAACGATCTCTATTACCTACATAACGGTCAGGAACAAAAACTCGTTGTGTCCGATGCCCGGATTGTTCATGAAATTATTGCCTGATGCCCTATCGCCAAACTCTGCTCGTCGTGCTGCTGACACTCTCGCTTCATGCCATTGCTGAAGAGATACCGGATGTTTCCGAAGACAACTATCACCTGCGGGGATCGTTGACCAACAGCAAACGGGTGTTTGAGTCTGCCCAACAGGGGCATGTAGCATTCATAGGCGGCAGTATCACCGAAATGAATGGCTATCGGCCGCTGATGGCTTCTTATTTACAACAACAATTCCCGGCGACGCAATTCACGTTTACGAATGCCGGCATTGCCTCGACATGTTCGATGACCGGCGCCTACCGATTGCAACGGGACGTTCTCGAAAAAGGCAGGGTGGATCTGCTGTTTATCGAGTTTGCTGTAAATGATGATCAGGATGCTGGATTTGACTTTGTGCATGCTTTACGTGGCATGGAAGGCATGATTGCTCAGGTTCGCCGTCACAATCCGAGTGCGGATATTGTGGTGACGCATTTTGCCAATCCCGGAATGATGGATCAACTTCGCAAAGGGGAGATACCGGTTTCCATGAAAGCGCACAATGCGGTTTGCGAACACCATCATATATCCACCAATGATCTATGCAGCGAAATTACTCAACTGATTGATGCGAACAAAACAACATGGGCTGCCTATGGTGGCGTGCATCCGAAACCTCACGGAAACGCCATTTGCCATTCGATGCTGGTCAGGCTTTTGGAACAGGGTTGGAAAGAACCGGCGACCCGGGTGTCACCTCATTTTCGGGCGGCCTCCCTGCTTGATGCCGGGAGTTATGTACATGGACATTTTGTCAGTCCCGCAGAAGCTCAATACAATAAGACGGATTGGCAGTTTTCGGAGCCCGCATGGAAAGACATCAAAGGGAGTTTTCGTAACCGATTTCGCGGCCTGCCGCTGCTCCATGGCGAAAAACCAGGGAGCGAATTTCGGTTTATGTTTCAAGGTTCGTTTTTGGGAGCGTTTGTGCTCGCAGGCCCGGATGCAGGTGCGATTGAAGTGCAAGTGGATGGTGGATTATGGCGATCCGTTAATTTTTATCACCGGCATAGCCGCGGTCTCCATTATCCACGAACCGTGATTTTTGCAGAAGGTCTGAGCGAGGGAGCTCATGTCCTGAAAGCACGTATTAGTCAGGCCGCCGATGCACAAAGCCGGGGATCGGCAATACGGATCATGAATTTTGCGGTTAATGATCAGCAGACAAAGGACTAGGGCGTTAACGTCACCTCGATTTTTCCATTGGCACCCGGGGTTGCCTTGATATTCTTGAATGATTGCGTCCACTGTTTGTCGGGCATGCTGACAACGATCGTGTAGGTGCCTGGCTCGAACACCTTGGGCGTGAACTGGCTGCCTTTGATGCGTAATGTATAGATGACTTCACCCGATCCATCGTGAATGATCTGGATAACCGGATTTTGACAATCCGTTTCAATTGTGGGTAAAAATGCTTTACCTTCACGAAGATAGTTATCTGTTTGTGCAATGGTTCTGGGCCAACCCGGGTAGGGTCGTGCTTCCGGATCGGTTGGATCCGCAAATCTTGGCCAGCATTCCATTCGTATGGTCCGTTTAGATTTGTCTAAAGTGACAATACCATATCCCGGCATACCGTTGTGAAGTGCTTTGGGCTCGTGTCCCATATCGGGGCCGGGATTGGTGGCCGCATAGACGGTAACCCGATTGCGAAAACCGTCAAAATGCTCACCCTGCCAGGCCGGGGCGCCGGGTTGGCGATTGGCACCAGCCACCTTCGGTTGCCACATTCGCGGATAGAAATTAGCAATGGAAGGAACACAAAATGACCAGATGGAATCGTTATGTTGTTCCACGCCATGATGCACAATGGTGGCCAGGTGCTGGTCACCCGCCAGATGAAATGCAAACCCTTTGCGTAGCTTGCTGATTGCTTTATTGCGGCCTGTTTGCGGCCAGCCGTTGGAATCAAGATCGGCAATCAGATACTGCAGCGCTCCCCCATGGTGGGTAGCCATATTGGCAAAGATTGTCTGAGACATTGCCATCTTCATATCTGCGCCTTTCCAGTCCCCGGCCCAGTCTTCAAGAAAAGTTAACTGGCGGTCACCCAGCAGTGTGAGTCCGGGTACGTCTGCTTTGAGGACGTCGAAATCGGGGTTATTGATATGGTCGGGTCGTGCCGTGCCGGTAGGCGGCAGGCGGCCAGCGCAACCCGATTTGAATTTACGATCTTCCAGGATTGCAAAACTGATGCGACCATAGGTCATTCCGGTATAATAGACGCCGATGCCCTGATCGATTTTAGTGGGGTCGTAAGCGTCAGGTAAATGACTTGTTTGAGTGCGTTCGACCATCTTTACGAACTCGGCCGGGTGGACATATCCACCAAAATGATCCCGGACGGCTTTGCGACCACCTTCGCCCCACACATTGCCCTGAAATACATCGTGGTCATCAGGGATCGTCACGGTGGGAATATTACGAGTGAGGTCTCGATAGGCCCACGACCAGAGGTACCATTTGTAGAGATAATCGAGCAGGATGTTATTGGCATCCGGAAACGTGGGGCTACGACCTTCGTAGATTTGGTCACCGGAGAAAAACAGGAGGTCGGGATCATGGGCAGTTACATGTTCCGAGACTTCCTGATGGGGAAACCACATCCCCTGCCTCCAGTCGAAAGGCTGGCGACCAATTTCATGGGAGACGTTGTGATTGCCGGTGAAACCAGCGACGACGATCGCCGTTTTATCGACAGGGTCCCGACGTATCAGACCCTCAAAATAATTGGTCTGTTCCCGGCCCGCCCGGTTCGTCGTTGTGTAAACCACCCGGTAGGGAATCGATGATTTTGAATCCCAGTCATCGATAGCAAAATTAGCGGTGAAACCGGGGGTGATGACATTTGTGGTTGCGATACGCACCCACTTTTCTTCCTGCTGAATCTCTAAATGAGCCTGCTGTGTATCCCTTTCACCAATGGGGGTAAGTTGAGCAGTCATTTTCAATCGATGGTTGCTCAAGGTATGTTGTGTCCCAATAACCGGACCTAATGCCCGACCGGGATGATAGCTGATTTTGTTACCCTGTAATGCCCAGTCCTGAAACCAAAACCGGCCTCCTTCCTTTCCACCGGTTGGTGTGCCTGGATGAGATACCAGTGCAATATTTCCTACAAGACGGTCTGCCGTTGTTTGATGTGACTGTGATTGGATAACATTGCCCGTGGCGATTTCAATGAGGCTTAAAGTAAGGGTCGCTGTGTCGTCAGTGACCATGCCCTGCAGTCGCAGTACATGTCCTTTTAAGCTGTGCGTTATTGGAGGCGGAGATGCCGCAGGTTCCGCCACTTTGCCAAGGACGTATAGTTCGGCAACGACTGTACTGGGACGTTCCAGATGCGAAGATAACGCCACAAGTTTGATAAACCGGGCGGTCACGGGTTTGAATGCAACTTTTTGTAATTCCGCTTCATTGGCAAACATCCCCGTCGTTGTCGCTTCGCCCCACTGTTTTCCATCGCGACTGGTAAAGAAGGCATATTTTAGAATACGACCTGCTGCATTGGAGGATCGAGGTAAATAGGCGAACCCATCGATGGTTGTCATGCCGCCTAAATCGATGGTCACGTGGTGAGGGTGCTTTGGCTTGTTGGCTTTCCATTCCGTATGCCATATGGTGTCGCTGTTCCCGTCAAGAATATTGGTAGCAGGGGAGCCGGGCTCAATGCTGTCGACATCGACAATTTTCCATGCAGAACGGTCCAGCGTACCGCTGGGACTGCCGACAACCCGCTGTAAGGTTCCCGGCTGTTCATAGTCCTGGATGATCAACGTACCGTCGGGATGGACGCCCGCGAGAATGCCTGCGCCAGGCCCGCGAAACTGATGGACGATGGCTGCTGCTCGATAATCCATCGATGGACCCCCTACCCCAACCAGAAATCCAGCCATCGCATGGGGCGTTATTTTGTTCAAATCCGTGTTGACGAGCCCCAGCTTGACATCCATTTGGAAACGGCCTGATTGAGCATTCAAACCGTGGGTTAATGCATGAAGTGTTCGAACGGCCAGTCTGGATTGATCTGCTTTACATTCCAATCGTCCGTTGCTCACTTCCCAATCCTGAAGACGATTTGCCCAAAAATTCGATCCGGTCCAGGTGCGATCATGGGTTGAAGACCAGTGATACGTATAGGACTCAGCAAAGGTAATAGAACCAATCAACAGAAGTAGAATGGAGAGGGATTTAGACAGCCGCATTAATAGGTTCCTCAGGGTGAGAATTTCAGTAGCCGTGTGTCCATCGGGCAGACGTATAATGGAAAATTATTTCCCGTTCGCTGAATGGATTAAATTGCGCCACGTTTCGGAAGAGGTGGAGATGTCCATGGGTGTTACCGACATGTCACCGTACATCACGGAAATCCTTCCATCATCTGTAACGCCCAGACTTTTGGCCATGTTGTCAAAGTCCACTTCGATGCCATCGGGTTTTGTCCATGGCGTTGCCTTTTCGACACCCACCGATAAAACGAGTATGGTTTGCGAAGATCCATCCCGAATGGTGGAAAATGTCTGTTTTTTGTTTGAGGTGAGGACGGATCCTTCGGCAACGGGTGCTCGAAATAGCGTCGTGGTTGTCAATTCCGGATGATCAGGGTGTGAATAGGATGAGGGCATGCGTTCCAATAGTGTGATGTTGTGCTCACTGTCCCAGGGCTCATCCAAATGAAACTCGTCATATAAAGCCTGTGCCTCGATGTAGGGAAGAATGTGGACGCGCCAACTCAACAGGGGCTTGCCTTCTGCATATTGGATGGCTTGGGATTCGCCGACAGGGAATTCGCCAAAATCCTCATGATATTGTAGTAAACCCAACCCGATTTGTTTCATGTGATTGCTCGCCGCGATAATTCTCGCCGATTGGCGGGCGTTACCGATGCTGTTCTTAGCCAGATCTAATACCCGGGTTCGCAGGGCCTTATCAATGCTCACGGAAACAGTAATTTGGTTGTCGTGCTGTTCCACCAGAATGTTCTGGACCAGATCGTTGGCGACTCGTAACGTCTCCAGAGCAACCGGATCCGTATTGGGATTCGCTTCAAATTGCTTTACTTGATTAGGTAACAGGCTCTTACCAAGTGAGGCAAATAAGTTAACCTGCATGAAAACATCCGTGGTGGTCTCTTTATCACTGGCAAGCAGTTCAATATAAACGGGAATATCAGCATCCGGATTGACCGCAATTGCCGTGGATTGCACCTTTTTCATGAATTCCATAATCGGTGCCAGATAAGGATTACCGACCATCGCCTGTTGTAATTCCATTTCAGGAATGGCATTGAGCAGAGATTCAGAATGGGTAACGATTGCAAGTGCATGGTCACCGCTGACATTGGTCAGCGATTCTGCCAATGGATTATTTCCACCACTTCCGGCGATCATTTGTTTGAGTTCCGGCTCGGAGCCAAGCAGCAGGGTCGTTTCATTTTTGACATGCAACACAGGACCGTTCGGGAAGGGAAATCGAAAAACGGGTTGTCCGTCCATGGTGGAAGGTACGAATCCCAATGAGAGCAATTTGGATGTGACTTGGTCAAAAACCGATTTGCTGGCAAAGTTAATGGCAGCACCATATTGAAAAGCAGGAGGGGGAGTACTCGACTCCGGTTCAGGCGAAGCGGCCTCGTCCAACTTCTCAACAGGCTCGACCGGTGAAGATTCCGCATCGGGCTTTTCCGTTTCCAAAATTTCGTTTTCGGATTCCGGATCCATTTCAAGCTCGGTATTGTTGGCAGCAAGAGGGATGCTTCCGAGCAGTAGAATATGGTCAATATCCGTCACCGAGATACCCAGTTGTTGCTCCAGTTGTTGTCGCGGATCACTATCGGAACCTGCGATACTTAGGGCATCCAATATGACGGCAAAGAGCTCAGATTCAAATAAAGGTGTGGGTTTTAGGAGGATTGCGATTTGAAAATCGTCCAGAACAATCGTTGGGTCGGCTTGATTTGTGCCGTGCAGAATATCGGGTGCTGAAGCGGTGCTGCCCTGATTTTCTGAAGCGGAGTTCTGCTCTTTTTCTTGAGGCGTCTGGACAATCTCATTTCCCGCATCCGGTGCGGCGGCCTGTTCGTCAGAATCACAGCCGGCAAAGCAAAGGGGCAAAGCAAGTAACCAAACGAGCATTCGTTTTCGGAGTTGAAGGGTCATGGCATTAGCTCACGATTGAGGCGATTGAAAGACATCCCCTCAGTTAATACCAAGGGCCGTACGAGGCTGTTATTATGAATCGAAATGAGCTAGATTTCAAAGCCGGCGCGTTTCTTTCTGGAAATCATGGCACTGGCTTCCTGATCGCCTACAAAGTCCTGTTGATCGGGGTTCCAGGTTAGTTTGCGATCAAGGAGCATAGCAATATTAGCCAGGTGGCAGACACTAACACTACGATGGTGCGTAAACACATCCGAAATAGGCAGTTTACGATTCTTAACGCAATTAAAAAAGTTAACCATGTGCGGCGTCACGGGACCACGGTAGATTTCCTGTACTTTTGCAGCCAGTTGTTCCTGCATGGCTTTGTCCGCTTTAATCTGGTCAACGATTTGTCCAGTGAGACCACCTCGATTCACGCGGATTTTTCCTTGCGAGCCTTCCAGCAGGAGTTCATTTCGACCGCTGGTCAGGTTAATGGTACTCCCATTTTTAAACGTCATCATGGCATCGAACGAGTGGGCGACGTTGTAACAGTTTTCTCGCGCATCGAAAACGCCTTTGCCCTGAATGGTTGTAGGTCCGGTATTTTGTAATCCCAGTGCCCACATCGCGATATCCGTGTGGTGTACACCCCAGTCGGTGACCTGCCCACCGGAGTATTCGAGCCACCACCGGAATTGATAATGGGTACGCTCAGTGATGTAAGGCGTTTCAGGTGCGGGGCCGAGCCATGCGTTCCAATCCAGATGAGCAGGTGGCGTGGAGGGCGTAAACGGTCCCCCTTTTTTAGCATTGCCCACGGATGAAAGTGCTTTCAAATTATCACCAATCCAACCCAGATGACAAATGGCGACAGCATTGAGGAAGTTACCACGGTACTCGCTACGCTGTTGGGTTCCCACCTGAAAAACACGTCCGGTTTCCTTAACGACTTTGCCAATCAGGATGCCTTCCTCAATCGTAAGCGTAAGTGGTTTCTCACAATAAACATCTTTCCCCGCCTGCATGGCTTCGATCGCAATTTTGACATGCCAATGGTCGGGTGTGCCGATGGTCACGACATCGATGTCGTCACGGTCAATGAGTTCTCGGTAATCGCCATGAATATCACAATCATTGGCGGCGTTTTTTGAGAATGCGGCTGCGCGATTCTTATCCACATCGCAACATGCGATCGGATTCCCCAGTGACAGCGACTGTCGACCGATGGCAGTGCCGCGGCCTCCAACACCAATATTCCCAACATTGAGTTTGTCATTCTTTGATTTGTTTTCCTGAGCGAACAAATCAACATTACTAAAGAAATAGGGTGTTGAAGCAAGGGCACCGGTGGTCGCCAAAAATTGTCGTCGGGTTTTGGTATGCATGATCATGTTTCCTAAGACAAAGCTTACTTTTCATTCGCCAGGACGCAGCGTAAGCCCAGTGCGTCGTCTTTATGGTCTGCGGGAACGACATAACGAAAACTACTTGTTAGTTTCTGTGGCTTATCTTTCCAGCTTCCCCCGCGTGCAATACGCGTTGTACTTTTAGCAGCAATCCTGGCAGAACCGTCTGACGGTGCCTGATCATAATTGTTGTGCCCCGTGTCCAGGCACCATTCCCATAAATAACCGTGAATGTCATAAAGTCCCCAGGGGTTTGGTTTTTTTGCTCCGACCGGGGGGTCATTGCCGGCGGCATTGCCTGTGTGCCAACCGTATTCATCCAGCTCCTCAACGGAATCCCCAAAACTATAGGCCGTTTTGGTTCCCGCCCGGGCAAAATATTCCCATTCGGCTTCTGACGGTAAACGAATGACTTCGTTTGCCTGAATCAATTTTGCTTGTCTCATTAAGAGCGTTGTTTTGCGACAAAAATCCTGTGCCTCGGCGAAGGAGAGCATTTCCACGGAGTTCCGCGGTCCTTTCCATTTACTGGGGTTGTTGCCCATGATTGCTTCCCACAGATTTTGGGGAACTTCGTAGCGAGCGACGGAAAAATGATACGCGATGGATACGCTGTGCCGGGGTTGTTCAAGCGATGCTGCTGTTTTGCCACCACCCATTTGGAACGTTTTGTTAAATGGCTCGGTACCGGGCTTGAGCGGAATAAATTCACTGCGAAAGGTTTTTAACAACTTGAGTTGCCCTTCGGTTGCATCCTCGCCGACGGAGATGACTGGCAGCAGAACGAATGGTATGGCGGTAAAAATGCGGAACAGGTAATTCATTAAACGGATGGATCCTGTTTGAAACCTATTTGACCACTGCGGAAGGCTTCCGCCATGGCTAATGGCACCTTGGATTCTGCCAGAACGAGTTCTGCACGATTTCCAACCACTTGGGCTTTCATTTCCTGTTCGACGGCAATGGCCTCGGCGCGGCGCTGTTCCGCTTTAGCACGCGCGACACGCGTATCTGCTTCAGCCTGATCGGCCTGTAAGCGTGACCCAATATTTTCGCCAACATCTACATCGGCAATGTCAATAGAGACAATTTCAAAAGCAGTTTGGGAATCGAGTCCGCGTTGGAGCACGGCTTTGGTAATCATATCCGGATTTTCGAGCACCTTGGAGTGATCATCCGCTGAACCGATCGAGGAAATGATGCTCTCTCCAACACGGGCAATTACGGTTTCTTCCGTAGCGCCTCCGATTAATTGCTCAAGATTAGTACGAACCGTAACTTGAGCGCGCACTTTTAATTCGACACCGTTCTTCGCAACGGCACTGAGAAATGTTTTTCCGCTGCGGGACGGATCGGGGACTTGAATGACCTTGGGCTCTACGCTGGTGCGAACGGCATCTACGACATCCCGGCCGGCTAAATCGATCGCGGCGGCCTGATCAAATTCAAGTGCGATGCCGGCACTATGAGCTGCAACCAAAGCGTCGATAACCCGCAGGATATTTCCACCAGCAAGGTAATGAGCCTCGAGTCGTTGAGTGGTAATCACATGCCCCTGCTCAGCAAGAGATGAGAGATCCTCTTTTTCAGTAGGAAGGTTGGCCTGGACGGCCTGAATTTTAGCGTCCATCATTGCCTTTTGATTCACCTGTCGAAATCCCATCATGACAAGCTCCAGCAAGCCGATTTTGGCGCCGCAGTTAAAGCCGCGGAACCATAAGGCTCCGTAACGCACAGCAATGAAAAAGAGAGCGATCGCAAGAAGACCAAGAAAGCCGCCGAAGACAAGCAGAACCGTTTCGAGAGCATCGGAATACAGAATGAAATGTTTCATGAGAAGCTATTTGATTTGGTTATCTGGAAAGAGGTTTATCACTTGATGATAACCTATAATGAAAGCGAATGTATATGATTTACGAGCTCGGTGGACAGCTTTTTATTAAAACGAACAGATGATATTACAACAATTTCGAAATGGCTTTCCAGTCGCCATCCTGTGTTCCGCATTAGGACTGTTGGTCAGTATGGGGTGTGATCAAACAGAGCGCTCCAATCCCGGTCAGACTGACAATGGCGGTTCGGTCGGTGAGGTGGAACTCAAGTCCGTTACGTTGCAGCTTAACTGGTTCCCGGAAGCAGAACACGGTGGTTATTATGCAGCGCTGGTGCATGGGTTTTTTGAAGAAGAGGGATTGTCGGTAGAAATCCTACCCGGAGGGCCCGGGAGTCCGGTCATACAAAAACTCGTGGCCAACCAGGTTGATTTTGCTGTTGGAAATGCGGATCAGGTTTTAACCGGCCGCAATCAGGAAGCCAATGTAAAGGCGCTGCTGGCACCGATTCAAATGAGTCCCCGGTGTATCATGGTTCATGAATCCGCGGGGATTAAAACGCTTGACGAGCTACAGAATATGACGCTGGCCTTGAGTGCAGGCCGGGCCTTTGCTTTGTACATGCAGAAGAAACTGTCGTTGGAAAATGTAAAGGTGGTCGGATATCCCGGCAGCATTTCAGTATTCTTGACGGAGGAAAACTTCGGACAACAGGGCTATGTATTTAGCGAACCGTTTATCGCTCGACAACAGGGAGGAGATCCTCACGTACTGATGGTTTCGGATATTGGATTCAATCCCTATACCAGCTTGTTAATCGCGGATAACGATCTTATAGAAAATGACCCTGATGTAGTGCAGGCGATGATTCGGGCGAGCAAGAAGGGTTGGCAGCATTATTTACAATCTCCGGAGGAAACCAATGCTCATATTCATCAATGTAATGAAGAAATGGGCCTGGATATCCTGGCTTATGGGGCAGAGATTCTCAAGGATCTTTGTTTACCGAAAGACCTGCCCGCTGACCGTTTAGGAGAGATGAATATTCAGCGCTGGCTGCAGCTCCGTGACCAATTGCTGGAAATCGAGCTTGTTGACAAGAACCTGGATGCATCGGCAGCATTCTTGCAGTAATCAACGGCAGGAATTAGCAGTTGTTAAGTGCCTGTTGAATGCGATCATCCACAATGTCAATCATCAAGGGATGAATCCCCAGAGGCGGCGTAACGATACAGGCGGTGTTTGGGTGATTGGCTGCGGCCGCCTGTGCCAATGCTGGAATATGCTCGTGCCAGTGTCGTCCGGGTGCTAAAAAATAAGGATGGACAATAATGTACGTAGCCCCCTGCTGGACACAGCGATCGTAAGCTGCGGCGAGGTCGGGTTGGGCGAGTTCCATATGAGCGGGTTCTACGATCGGGGCTTTGGTTTGTTGTTGGTAGCGTGTGGCAAGTTCCAGTACATAGAGATTGCTGTCATCACGTCGGGAACCGTGGTCTATCATGACGATGCCTAATTTTGCGGGTTCAATCTCCGCAGGCCAGATTCCCTGCACGGCTATGTTGCTTGATAATGAATGTGTCATGGTTGGTTGAACGATGGATAGTTGCCAAAGAGGTAATCAGTTTGTCTATTATAGTGGGTATTCGTTATAGACAGCAGGTCACCCTGAATGGCATCTACACCAAACTGTGCAATTGAACTTGAATCACTATCGGTTGATTTTCAAACCGTAACCGTGCTGGACCGGGTTGATTGTGATGTGCAGCGTGGCGAATGGGTATCCATTGTAGGCCCTAGTGGTTGCGGCAAATCGACGTTATTACGTTGTATCGCGGGTTTGACCAAGCCAACCAGAGGAACGGTTCGTTTGGGATGTGCCAATCCGGCATTTGTCTTTCAGGATGCGACGCTGCTCCCCTGGCGAACGGGTTTTGAGAATATCTGTCTTCCGCTGGAACTTACCGGCAACGGATCCCATGATGCAGATCAGGCCGTACAGGATATTGCTCGTTTGGTTGGATTATCTACAGCAGATTTGCAGAAGTATCCGCGGCAGCTCTCCGGTGGGATGCGGATGCGTGTTTCTCTGGCCCGGGCTTTGGTGATTGCTCCCGATGCCTTGTTATTGGATGAGCCTTTCGCCGCGCTGGATGAAATCCTGCGACAACAACTAAATCAGGAATTGCTTGATATTTGGCACGGCCACCAAATTACAACGCTGTTTGTCACGCATAGTGTCGCTGAGGCAGTTTATTTAGGTCAACGTGTACTGGTGATGAACGCGAAGGGGAGTGTGATTGGTGAGGTCGAGATTGATTTGCCAAACGAGCGGCATGCTGCCCTGCGTAATACGGTGGAATTCCATGAGCTGACGGCCCGAATATCCACAATGCTGCAGGAGGGACTGCGATGAAATTATCCACCGTGCAGGCTTTTCTCTATCCGGCGGCATTTCTATTTTTGATATTGGGTTTGTGGCAAATGAGTGAGTGGATTTGGGATATCCCTAAAATCATGCTGCCGAGTCCTTTGGAAATCGCATCGGTGAGTCTAGGCCGTTACGATGACCTACTGATGGCTGCCGGGATAACCGCATGGGCCGCTTTCGTCGGCTTTCTTGTAGCTTTGGTGCTGGGGACCGCCATGGCGTTATGGTTTTCTCTGTCGGTGACGGCGCGGCGGGGTGTATACCCGTATATGATTTTTTTGCAGACAGTTCCGATCGTGGCCATTGCCCCACTGATCATTATTTGGTTCGGTAGCGGATTGAATAGTATTGTTGTCATTGTGGCAATCATTAGTTTGTTTCCGATCGTGACCAACGTGACTACAGGATTGATGTCGGTCGACACGGGTTTACTGGATTTAATGCAGCTCTATCAGGCAAATCGCTGGCAGGTTCTTTTCAAACTGCGTTTTCCCCATGCCGTGCCCTACTTATTAACCGGCGCAAAAATATCCAGTGGCTTAACGATTGTGGGTGCCGTTGTTGGTGAATATATGGCAGGTCACGGAATTGATAATCCGGGTCTGGGTTATTATATTTTTATGAGCAGTCATGCTTTTCAAATGGAGATGCTGTTTGCATCCATTTTTCTTTCTACATTGCTTGGCGTAGCTATGGTTGGCAGCGTTTCTTTGCTGAGCCGCACTCTTTTAACCCGCTGGACATATCAGCTTAAACACTAATCGGTCTGTATTCAGACAAGTAAGTGGTGATATACTTCGCGACGTTCTGATGAGGGTGATGTTTATTAGGAGAGATCGATGATGTCGACCGTGCTCAGTCGCTGGAGCTATGCTCTGTTATTTGTGGCATTAAGTGCCGGTACGCTTGGAGCCCAGGTTCTTCCGTTTTTGGGTCCCGACACGGAACAAGAGACGACCGAAGAACCTGAAGCGGCAGATACACAGGCGGAGGATAGTCCTTCGGAGAATAAATTTGAGAGCCAATTAGCTGCCTATGAGGCATGGGCAAACGATTACGGAGCATTGTTTTCGGAACGGCTGCACACCAAGCGGTTTTTGCTGAAAGATTATCAGTGGATTAGCTGTTTCGTATTGGTGTTCCTGGGATTGTTTGTTGATTTTGCGATTAGGTTCCTTTTGAGCTGGATCGTGCGTTTCGTTCGTAAGGATAGTGACGAAGGCGACACGGAATCAGACAAACAGGCGGAACGCAAGGTCTGGAAACCGATTGGCTTGCTGGCGCAAGCCTCGACCTGGTATTTTGGCTCATTTCTCATAGGATTCCCTATATCCGTGTTGAGGGTGCTGGCGGTTGGACTAAAGCTTTTTGCCGTCTTTGCGGCCGTCTGGACTGCCTTTCGTGTGATTGATTGGCTGGCGGGGGTCATTTCACGTAAGGCGCTTGGCACGGCCACCAAATTTGACGACATTCTTGTTCCTCTGATCCAGAAATGTCTGAAGGCATTTGTGGTGTGTACGGGCATTGTCTTTTTTGCGGACGTGTTTGATCTGGAGGTTACCGCTCTTATTGGCGGACTTGGTTTGGGGGGTGCTGCGTTAGCATTTGCTTCGCAGGATACGCTCAGCAATTTGTTTGGTTCGCTGACCGTTTTGGCAGATCGACCGTTTGAAATTGGAGATTGGATTGTGTCTGACGGAGTGGAGGGAACGGTTGAGAATGTTGGGATGCGTAGTACCCGCGTTCGTACATTTTATAATTCTGTGATCACCCTGCCGAATAGCCGGCTGACGACATCGATTGTGGACAATATGGGTCGTCGCGAATTTCGCCGATTTACAACGACGATTGGAGTGCAGTATGACACGACGCCGGAGCAAATCGACGCATTTTGTGAAGGGATTCGCGAGATTATCCGCCGCCACCCTTATACGCGAAAAGATTATTTTCAGGTTTACCTCAATGCGTTCAGCAACAGCAGCGTTGATATTCTGTTGTACATGTTTTTTCAGTGTGGCGATTGGCCGACAGAATTACGGGAGCGGCATCGACTTTTGATCGATGTGATGAAGCTGGCCGCAGAACTGGACGTACAGTTCGCCTTCCCCACGCAAACATTGCATATGTTTCGTGAAGAAAATAACGTGGACTATCCATCGCTCCATTATCAAAACCCGGATGAACATGGACGTAGCGCCGCCGTTTCAGTTGCAGGTGAGCACATGACTCAGGCGGACTATCCACCGGTTGTTTCCGTTTCAGCAAAGCTAGGCGCAGCGGAGATGGGTGAGTAGGATTCTGTCCGGACTAATGAATTCGTTGTCCGGGCACGGCACCCTCGTCGATCGTCAACATAAAAACTTCTTCACCGCCAGGACCAGCGGCTGTGATCATCCCCTCGCTCAGACCAAAACGCATCTTGCGTGGAGCAAGATTGGCCACCATGACGACGAGCCTGCCATCAAGTTGTTCGGGTTCGTAAGCCTGCTTGATTCCGGCAAATACCTGGCGCGTTTCACTTCCGCCAAGGCTGAGGGTTAGCTTTAATAGTTTGTCAGCACCTTCCACATGCTCTGCTTTGACCACGCGTGCAACTCGCAGGTCCACTTTCATAAAATCCTCGTAGCTGATTTCGTCGGCCAGCGGTTCGTCCATCAGGGCAGGAGACGTTTCTGTACCCTCTGTATTTTCATCGGTGGTAACGCACTCGTCGGCGGGATCCACGGGGGTTTCTGGTGACTCGTTCGTGGCGTCTTCGCGGGTTTCATCAATCATGGCATTCAGATCTTTCTCTTCTAAACGTTTTAACATGTGTTCAAATTTAGCGATGGTCGTGCCCGTAATGGGGGTAGCAGCCTGATTCCAGTGGTTTAATGGTTCGCCGAGGAGCGCGGCTGTTTTTGTCATAAGGTCCGGGAGCACGGGTCCGAGGTAAATGACAATTTGATGAAATAAATTCAGTGCCACCGTACAGACATCCTGTAATTTGTCCTTTTGCGACGGGTCTTTATTCAGATTCCAGGGTTCATGGGACTCTACATAAGGGTTGGCCCGATCGGCCAATTCCATAATCAGCCTCATTGCCTGATTGTAATTGCAGGATTCGTAGGCCGCCGCAATCGCATCCCCGGCTGCCGCTCCCGCGTCAAACAATCCTCCATCATCTGGATAGGTAGCCGATAATCCGGTTTCCTGAACAAACTTGGCCGTACGACTGGCTAAATTGACGACTTTGCCAACCAGATCCGAATTGACTTTTGCGGCAAATTCCTCGACATTCAGATCCAAATCATCGACTTTGCCACTCAGCTTCGAAGCATAAAAATATCGAAGATAGCCTGGATCAACATGTTTCAGGTAGGTTGCGGCTTGGATAAAAGTACCATCTCGTTTGGACATTTTACGTCCATCGACGGTCAGAAATCCATGAATATGGATCTTGGTTGGTAACGTGTAGCCCGCAACTTTGAGCATCGCAGGCCAGAACAAGGTATGGAAATAGGTAATGTCCTTACCAATAAAATGGTGAATTTCTGTCTCCGGGTTCTTCCACCAGGAATCAAAATCATCACCGGTTTTATCACAATACTGTTGGGTGGAAGCCATATAGCCAATAGGGGCATCAAACCAGACAAACCAGAAATGTCCCGGATGGTCCGGAATCTCAAATCCGAAATAGGGAGCAGGTCGGGAGATATCCCAGTCACGCAACGGCTCGTGCAGGAAATGACCCTGTAAATAGTTTGCCGTTTCAGATTGCAAATGGTCACCGGACTGAGTCCATTCAGCAAGGAATTCGTGAAGCTGTTCAATGGTGATGAACAAATGGTCCGCGGATTTTTCAACCGGTACTGCACCTGTCAATGTACTGATGGGGTTGATTAATTCCCGGGCGCTATAGGTTGCGCCGCATTGATCACAACTATCGCCGTACTGATCATCAGCATCACAATGGGGGCAGGTGCCCTGTACAAATCGGTCGGCGAGGAAAATGCCCTGCTGGGGATCATATAACTGAGTCACCTTTCGCTGTTCCACCAGATCCGCATCGAGAAATGCTTGCCAGAATAAATTGCAGAGCTCTTTGTTTTCGGGACAGTTCGTGCTGCCATAGTTATCAAATTGGATGCCGAATCCTGCAAAATCACGTTCGTGTTCCTGCTGGACTCGTGCAATCCACTCCTCTTCCGTACATCCGGTACTTTTCGCGCTTAGCATGATGGCTGTACCATGCGTGTCATCAGCACAAACATACAGGCACTCGTTTCCCCGCAGCTTTTGAAATCGTACCCAAATATCCGTCTGGATATATTCCACTAAGTGCCCAATGTGGATAGGGCCGTTAGCGTAGGGCAAGGCAGCGGTAACGAGAATACGGCGGGGTTCGCTCATGAGGCTGAATGGAGAAATCTGATGTCGGTATGAGGTGTAAGATGGATTGGATAATCTGTAATTGTATCGCAGCATCGTTGATAGCAACACCTAAGTCTTGGAATGGAAAATCGCAATAGGCCGTAAATGTACCGGGGCCAGGCCGAGATCATAGCGAACCGGAATAAGGTTGGTATGTCGGGGCTTCGTGATTGCTTGACCATGATTACCAGCGGAGTGTGAAAGAACTGGACTTGCAAAAAAGAGTGACGTTAGGCACATTATGCATCTCGTCACTTGACCCGGTAAACGGCTTATCCGGAAATCAGCACTTATCTCCCTTCATCACCGAGGAATCATCCGTGTCGCACTTTGCGCTTTTCTTGTCGTTGCTGTTCGTAGATCCTCCACCATCTACACCGATTCTGGTTTATTTTACGGCCGATTGGTGTCCAGCGTGTCGAACCGTTAAACCGGCGATTCAGCAATTAAAGCAGGAAGGTTATGAGGTGCGAACTGTCGACGTTGAACAAAACACAGAACTGGCACGGCGTTATGGCGTTCAGGGACTGCCCTGTTTTACCATTGTTGTAGATGGCCATATTCAGGATCGTCGTGTGGGGATGGTGAAGATTTCGGTGCTGAGGCAATTGCTTGGGTCGCCCCCACGATTAAGCGTGACCCGTACCCGGTCTGATCCCCGTGTTCGTTTGATGGTACCACGTACCATGGAAGGTGAGGAAAGGAAATCGCGGCGCTGGTTTACCATCAATCGTGCAAAATATACCGATTAGGAAAAGCGACTTGGCGACCGAAGACTAGCTGGCCGCACCGGCAATCTGTACTTGTAGATGCCGTTCCGCCGTGCGTCCTACTTCTTCGGATCCGCGACGCTGACCGTAGGTAGGCCAGGCAGTAACGCCTTCAAGCTCCGGCATGATTTCAACTAACTGGCTGACCAGAGTGTCCGCAAAAGCCTGCATCCCTTCCGTGTCGGCTGTTTCCTGAATGGAGAC
>JAYZPA010000189.1:0-23107 GCA_036150515.1 Planctomycetota bacterium | reverse complement strand
ATTGGCGTCGATCCGTGCTTTGCATCGGTTAGACAAACCGACTCAGGCACTCACGTTGTGCCGGGAATTAAAGGAAAATTATGGATCCACCGCAGCGGCCGATCAGGCGAATCGCTGGATAGAACAAATCCAACAGGAAATGGTGGCTGCGGATAACAAAGATCAATAAGGAGGCAGATTTTGAAACGGTTTAACTGGTTTGTACTTTCAGCAACCACCGGATGTGTGGTGATGTTGATGTTCCGTTTGTCCGCAATGGCTGAGCAGGAGGGTGCTCCTGCCGGGGAGGGATCCAAGGGCTTGCTGGATATTATATTCTCGGGAGGGATTACGGGGCTGGCGATTCTAATCCTCTTACTAGCCCTGTCGCTGACAGCCGTCTACTTAGTGGTGGATCATATGCTCACACTGCGGGCGACGGAGATCATGCCCGTGGAACTGGGTGTTCGAATACGGGAGTTGCTGAGTGCGGGGAAATACCGCGAAGCCGATGCGCTGTGCCGCGAAACTCCCTGCTTTCTGAGTTTTGTTGTGAGTCATGGCCTGGGCGAACTGGAAGGGGGTTGGTCGGCAGTCGAAAAAGCAATGGAGGATGCGATGGCCGAACAGTCCGCAAGGTTGTTTCGCAAGATCGAGTACTTATCGGTTATTGGAAATATTGCACCGATGGTTGGTTTACTGGGAACGGTTACCGGGATGATTTTTGCGTTTCAGCAAGTGGCATCCACTCAGGGCGCGGCCGGAGCCGGCGATTTAGCGGAGGGAATTTATCAGGCGCTGGTGACGACCGTGGGAGGCTTGATCGTGGCCATTCCATCTTTGGGCGCCTTTGCCGTATTCCGCAATCGCGTGGATCATTTGGTCGCAGAAGCGTCCTATGTTGCTCAACATACCATGTCCCCGGTGAAACGGCTTGCTCGATCCCGGGGAAAACAGTCAGCTGCGCCGCCCGTTCAACCTCCAGCGAAAAGCTAACGAAGTATGAAGACGCCTGTTTACTCCCGCAATAAGGAAACCGGATTCAATATGACTCCGATGATTGATGTCGTGTTTCTGTTGATCATCTTCTTTCTTGTGTCGAGTCATCTGGCGCGGCAGGAAACGCAACTGGAACTGGATTTACCGGAAGCAAAATCCGGTGCTGAGTCTGAGTTAACGGAAGCTCCGCGTCTGGTGGTCAATGTGAATCCGGCAGGCGAATTGATGTTGGCGGGACGGCGAGTGACACCGGATCAGTTGCAAAGCCAGCTTCACAGTCGTATCCGGAAAGAAGGAAGGAATATTGAAGTTCGTATTCGGAGTGACCGTCACATTGCATTTTCCAAGATACGTCCGGTGATGTTAGCTTGTGCCAAAGTGGGAGTCTGGAATGTTACATTCGCGGTCTATCAAACGGTGGAGGAACCGATATGAAACGACCTTCTACCTTTCACCGGAATCAGGGCGGACTGGAATTAAAGATGACACCGATGATTGATGTCGTGTTCTTGTTACTCGTCTTTTTTGTGTGGACGGCGAGTTTTCATGCGATTGAATACTTGTTACCCAGTTCACTCAGTCAGCAGTCCGGAAAGGCGGAGGCGGTGGATACGGATGACCCACCTCCGGAGGCGGAATTTGAAGATATCGTTGTCCGAATTGCTTGGGAGAATGATCGCCCCGCATGGAGAGTCAATGGTCAGGAGGTGGGTAATCTAGCGCAGGTACAGCAGCGGTTACAGGTGGTGTCCGAGATTAAACGAGATGCGTCAGTGATTCTGCATCCGGACGATAATGTTCCTGTGGGGACTGTGATTGATGTCTATGATATTTCACGGATCGCCGGGTTTGATCAAATTCAGTTCGCGATCATTCCCTAGGTGGACGTGGTTTAACAGGTGACAATGAAGGAGTCGGAATTTGTTACGATTGCATCCGGGTTCATGGCTGGCATTGATTCTCAGTTTGCTGTTAACGGCAGATGGCTGGGCCGGTCCCGGAGATGAATCCGCATTGCTTACGGGATTGCGCGAGCGTGGATTATTTGAGATTGCAGAATACCATTGTCGGAATCAACTTAACCGGGATGATCTCACCGGGCGATCCAGAATGCAATGGACGGTCGAGTTGGTACGGACGATCGCTCAGGAAGCATTGAATCTTCCGACTGCCGAACGGGGACCGATGTGGGATCGAGCATTAAAAACGGCAGCCCGGTTTAAGATTTCTCAGGGTGAGCACTCGTTGACCGTGCCCGTTGAAACCCAGGCGGCGTTAGCCCTTGCCCGGCAGGGTGAGTTTTTGAGTCTGGAGGCGGTGGTGGCTCAGGACACGGAATTTCAGATACAGGCTGCGCGGGAAAAACTCCGCCAGGCGGTACGGGAATTGAGTGATTTGAAGAAGGCGGTGGATCGATTTCTGACGACCGCAAAAAATGAAATCACGTCCGAGGAGTTGTCTCAGGGGGAGTTGCTATCGATCAAACAAAAACTGGATTTCTATTTGGGTCGCGTTTATCGACATCAGGCAGAAACGTATCCCGCGGGTAGTGATGACCGAGTGGCAGCATTACAACGTGCCATCACCGCGCTGAATCAGCCGCTCTCGCAGCTTGCTGCCGAAGATAGTTTGGTGGTGGAAATCCAATTGGGGTTGATCGGGTGTCACACAGAATTAGAACAGTGGGAATCGGCATTTCGGCTGATGGAAGGGTTGCAGAGCAAAACGCTGCCCCCGGAAATTTCGCTGCGGCTGCAGGCTCAACGCGTGCGCTGGACGATCGCGCGTGACGAAATACCACAAACACGCATTCTGTTGCAGCAACCCCGAAGTGTGAATGGAGTTACTTCACCGGAATTAGATATGGCGCGGCTCGATACCTATATCCTGTTATGGGAAAAAGCAGCCGATAAAAAAGATGAACCGGAGCGAAAACGTTGGGAGCAATTAACGGTGGTTGCCGTGAAGGCGATTGAACGGGAACATGGAGACTATTGGGGCCGGAGGGCGGAGTTACGTTTGTTGGAACAGGCGGGCAGTCGTGGTGCCCCTTCTAATCTGGAAGTGCTGGAGCGGACGGCAGATGAACTGTACCGCAAAGGAAATCTGACGGAGGCGATCGGGGCGTATGATCAGGCGGCCGATACCGCGCTGCAGGCCGGAGCAGATCGAACTGCTTTGCAACTGTCCTATAAAGCAGCGCTCGTTGTACAAAAGCAAGGTGACACCGATCAGTATATAAACCGACTGGCGACTCTCGCACTGCGTTTGCGAAAAGAACCGACCGCACCCAGTGTCCATATGTTGGCGATACGTAATGTAGCCGCTTTGCTGGATGATGACGCCCAACGACAGCAGCAGTTTCGACAGCTACTGGAAGAACATCTCCAGTTCTTTGAAACCGGAGAGACGCTGGACCAGGCGCGAGTATGGTTGGGGGCGTTGGTTCAGCGGGAAGGAAAGTGGGACGAGGCGATTGCCTTGTATATGAAGGTGACACCGACACACCGTCAGTTTTCTGAAGTACTGACTCAGTTTGAACAATGCTGGCTTCAGAAACTCAAGGACACCGATGCCATGCTGTTGGTCCAGCAACCGCATCCATTGGTCCCAGCCATGAACTACTTGCGGGGCCTTGTTACGGATTCGCAAGGGGACGTATTAACTCAGTGGAATGTTGGAAACCGACAAGCCGTTTTGACGTTAACCAGCTTCCAGTTGCAATTGCTCAATCCCCCGTACGAAGAGATTTCCGGCCTATTGGAAAGAGCCTCTGCAGGGGATCCGGAAGCGGTTTGGGTAAGTGCAGCCCATTCGCTGAGAATTGTGGCGTTGGTGGCTCAGGGTCAGCGGGAACAGGCAATGATGTTGATCGAATTACTATCCGACAGTGAGCCACAACGATGGTTGGAAATGTTACAACGGTTGCATTTGATCGCGAATTCATCTCCGGCGGATGTGAAATCACAAATCGCGGAGATTCAACTGGAGGCCGTTTCCCAGCTCCAGGGAAAACTCGGGGATGTTGACGCGGAATTTCGTTTGGAATGGGATTTACTACATGCCGATGCCAGAATTCGGTCCGGAAATCCAGATAGTGGTTATGCTTTGTATGCGCGGGTGGCCGGCCAAAATAAGAAACGAGGGGATGTTCAACAGCGGTACGCCGAAGCTCTGGCGATTAGTTCCGAAGCAGTCCATTTGCGGGAAGCATTGGTTCAGTGGAGGCGGGTTCTGGTTGGACGAAGGCCTCGGACCCATGGGTGGTATGCAGCGAATTTTGCATTGGCAGAGATCTATGTTCGTTTGGACGAAAAGGATGAAGCGCGTAAACGGATCCAGTACTTGGATGCAACCAGTGGACTGGGTGATCCTGAATGGACGGAGAAATTTCAGTCGCTGCTGAAGCGAGCCCAATAGAAGGGTAGTAACGACCGGCGATGCTTTTCCGGTCAAACAGGTTTTTGGGTGAAGGTTCAACAAAAAAGGTCTGGTTTACATCGCATGGTAAACCAGACCTGAAGTGGATCAGAATTTCAGTCGGCCGCTTACCAGGGCCCACGAATATAGTAGGTGCCGTATTGGTCGCTGCTGCTGGGGAACAGAGGCAATGTCTTGTACGGTCCTGAAAAAGCTCCCTGGGTATTCGGAGCATTCAGTTGGTACTGGTGATATAGGGGCGTAACGACGCTTTTGGATACACCCCATCCCCATGATCGCGAAGTCACGGCGGTAGGAGGAACGATGACTGCCAGAGGAGTGCTTGAGGCCTGATGACGGTACATACCGTTCCAGGGCGTGGCATTGGCGTGGTCTCGTTCCCACTGATTCATGCGATGTCGTTTTTTTGCCTGTGCGGTATCGGTCATGGAAAACATGCCGATCATCACGACAACGAAAATACTGAAGGCGAGTTTTTGATGCTTGGTCATATCACTAGATCCTGTGGGGAAAGGGGGGGGTAATCGGATTTGAATGTAGCAGCTTATTTGTAACGTACACTCGTTCGAGTGAAGCCCATGCCATTGTTGTAATAGTGGTGGTAGGCACGGTAATGACGGTACATGAACTCATGAGGCATGAGTGGCTGATAGGTATTATAAGTATGCCCCACGATTGGTGGTACTTGCCGTGGTGCTGGGTAAATTGCTGCAGGAATTCCGCCTCCCTGGGTGGGAGCGTAGTAGTTATAGAAGAGTGTAGCGGGTGTAGGGGTTACACGGGCTGCATGACCGGTGTTGGGTGCCTGATGTAAAACGGCAGGTTCGGCCGGATTCTCGGCTATTCTTTTCTTGGCAACCTGCTGCTTGGAATACTGAATTCGAGGTCCGATCGCATCTACATTCACCGTAATGAACATAGTGATGGTAGCCAAAACGGTGCTACTTAGTAAGAATTTGCTAAACATCATAAAATCCCCTTTTCCACTACTCCCAGGCAGAATGCTGATTTCTAACCGTGAGCAGCAATGTGACTTGTTTCTATACTGATTGCTCAGTGACAATGACTCAATATAATAATTCGGTTTTTTCCGCTTGTAGTGGTAAATCTTTGTGGGGAATTCTGTGATTTTCGACGTGGTAGTGCCTCATCGGTGAAAGTCAACTGTTAAGGATCTGTATTAACCGATATAATCGTCAGACTTTACCACCTTTGATGAAGGGGTAAATGGCAAGGAAAGGAATCCAAGGTTGCAAAAGGAGTGCACAAGAGTTGGCTAGTCAAGTGAAAGCGAGAAGTCCGAAGCGGAAATCCCGCCGCAGTACTGCTCAAGCCATGGCCGCTAAACAGCGGTCAATTTCTGTTAGTGAGTTCTTTGCCAAGAACCGCCACTTGCTGGGGTTTGATAATCCCCGACGTTCCTTATTAACGACCGTAAAGGAAGCGGTGGATAATGCTCTTGATGCCTGCGAAGAGGCAGGAATTACACCGGAGATTTGGGTTAACATCGAGCAGACGGAGCCGGATCGATTCAAGATTGCCGTTCAGGACAATGGCCCCGGCATTCTGAAGCGGCAAATTCCATTAATATTCGGCAAATTGTTATATGGCTCCAAATTCCATCGATTGCGAATGAGTCGGGGACAGCAGGGGATAGGCATCAGTGCCGCAGGGATGTATGGCATGCTAACGACGGGCAAACCTGTAAAGATTGTTTCCAAGCTCTCCATTCGCAAGCCGGCTCATTATTATGAGTTACAGATTGACACCAAAACCAACAACCCTCAGATTCTCAACGGCCGCGGTGACGGACTGGACATTGCGCCTGGGGAAAAAGGGCGTCTGACCATGGCCAAGCATAAGATTGAATGGGAGAGTTTTTATCCGTCGGATGACGAGGAAGATGATCCACGTGAAGTGCGCAGTGGGACGCGTGTAACGATTGAGATTGAAGGCAAATACCAGCGTGGTCGTGGAAGTGTGGATGAGTATTTAGAACAGACGGCGATTGCCAATCCACATGTCACTCTGTATTTCAATGATCCGGAAGGAACGCTTCACACGTATCGCCGCAGCACGGAACAATTACCAGCCGAACCGAAAGAAATCAAACCTCATCCCTATGGAGTGGAATTGGGGCGACTGATGACGATGCTCAAGGAGCAAAAGGAAGGTACGATCAGTCAGTTTTTAACAGGTTCTTTCTCGCGCGTCAGCCCTGCCGTTGCTCGCCGGATATGTGAAGCTGCCGGAGTGAGTACACGGTCCGGGGTCAAAAAAATTGAACGTTCGCAAGCCGATGAGATCTACAAAGCGATCCAGGTTACGAAGATCAAGAATCCGAGTACAGATTGCATTTCACCGATTGGCGAGGATTTATTGTTGCGGGGTTTACACCGGGTCGTTCCCGGGGAGTTTTATGTGGCGGCGACGAGACCACCGGCAGTCTATCGCGGAAATCCCTTTCAAATTGAAGTTGGTTTAGCCTATGGTGGAGTTAATTCTGCACAAAAGGTCTCGATGGAATTACTGGAGCGTTTGCTCGAAGAGACGGACGCCCGGACGCTGCGGCAATTTCTGATGAATACGTTTGATGGTCTGGGGTCCGATTCAGCAGATAAGATCATGAAAGCGGGCGATTTTGGCAGTCGTCAGTCGCCCGGTAAACTGGATCGTAGTGAGCGTGAGCAGTTGCATCATTGTATGCGAAATGTGAACGTATCGGATGGACAGTCGATGCAAGTGATGAGGTATGCGAACCGAGTACCTCTACAATTCAAAACACGCGACTGTGCCATTACCCAAACGGTCATTCAAACCAATTGGAGGAGTTACGGTTTGACTCAGTCACGGGGCAATATGCCTACCGGACCTGTCCGCTTGATGGTCCATATGGCAAGTGTCTGGGTGCCGTTTACCAGTGAATCCAAGGAAGCGATTGCTTCCTATGATGAAATTCAAAAAGAGATACGGCTGGGATTACAGGCGGTTGGTCGTAAATTGGGAATGTTCCTGCGACGTCGCAAGAAAGTGAAACAGGAAGGCGAGCGCCGGAGTGTGTTTATGCGTTATCTGGGTGAAGTCGCAACCGCCGTTTCTGAACTCAATGGATGTGATCGTGAGAACCTGCTGGGGCACCTTCATCGGGTGGCTAAACGGGTGACGAAAGAAGCGGATACGAAACTGGATAAGAGAGGTAAGAAAATCACGGATGAAGATGAGGCGAATTATGGAGATAACGTGTTGATTGTGGATGCGGATCATGAACAGGATCTCATCACTCATCTTGAGCAGGCTGATCCCCAGAAAAAATTGTTTTAATCAACGTAGGGTTCAACCCCACACCCCTTGGAAATAAATAATGGCAAAAAAGACCGCCAGAAAAAAGACCACGCCCGCGCAAAAAGCACGGAAAGCAAAACTAACGGCGAAAGACAGGAAAACCCTGAGTTCGCTGATTGGGATGGCAGATGCGGTTGCTAAGTCCGCCTCGCGAGGTCGAGCCCCACATCTGGAAGTTCCATCACGCAGTCTGTCCAATGTGAAGTTCAACCAGCGCCGTAAGATTATTGAAATGGGGTCGTCCAAGAATAAACGAGAACTGTTTAATCTGGGTCAGGCAAAATCCTATATGCAGACGCTCTTGGTGGGGCGTGGCTGTAAAAATCTGATTGAACAGGGAAAAACAACGAGTATTCGTGGCCTCTATTACTTGCTCAAACATACGATCGAAGGGACGCATGAAGAAACGTTTGATGATCAGGGTGATTGTGATCCCGTGATTGAAGATGTTGAAGTCACGCTGAATGCACTTCGTGAGGAACTCCACGTGTATGCTTCGAATCGTGGTGCCATGGTCGGAAATATCCAATTGGTCGACAGTGGAGATGAAATCGATTGCGCCAGAATGGGGTCAGGGGGATATGCGATTCCATCGATTGTGGAACCGGAGATAATGCAGTTTTTGAAGTGTGGAGCTGACTTTATTCTGCATGTCGAAAAAGATACCGTTTGGCGGAGATTCAATGAAGATAAGTTCTGGAAAACACACAATTGCATTTTGACGCATGGAAACGGGCAACCTCCGCGTGGCGTGCGGAGATTGCTCTACCGGATGCATAATGAACTGAAACTGCCCGTCTTTTGCCTGCTCGATAATGATCCCTGGGGATACTACATTTATAGTGTCATGAAACAGGGATCGATCAATCTGGCGTATGAATCCAACCGGATGGCGATACCCAGCGCGAAGTTTGTCGGTTTACGCAGTCGCGACTTTGAACTCTGTGATCTCAGTCCCAGTGTGACGATTAAGTTGAGCGATAATGACATTAAGCGAGCGAACCAGATTGCCCGGTATCCATGGTTTGAAAAAAAGAAACGCTGGCAAAAAGAGATTCAGAAAATGCTGAGCAATGGATTTAAGCTGGAAGTCGAAGCACTGATTTCGAAAGATATCAGTTACGTTACTCAGGAGTATGTACCGGAACGTTTGGCAAAAGCCGATTTCCTCGATTAGATTCGATTTATGTCGCTCTACGACTACCCTCGTTATTATGATCTGGTTTATGGCTCGGACTGGAAAGCCGAGCATGATTTTCTGGTTGGTGTGTTTACACGCCATGCAAGTAATCCGGTGCGTCGGGTTTTGGAACCCGCCTGTGGAACAGGACGACTGATGTTTCGTCTGGCACGTAGCGGCTTTCAAATATCCGGATTTGATTTAAACGAGCAGGCGGTGCAGTACTGTAATCGGCGGTTGGAGAAACATGGGTTTCAAGCAACGGCCTGGATTGCAGACATGACGGATTTTACCGTGCCGAAACCTGTCTGTTCGGCGTTCAATATGATTAACAGTTTTCGCCATCTACAGCGGCACGAGCAGGCAGTGAATCACCTTCGTTGTGTTCAGCAAGCCCTGCGTCCAGGTGGGATCTATGTCTTAGGATTGCATTTATGCCCAACGGAAGGAATGCCTGTCGAAGGAGAATCGTGGTCAGCCAGGCGTGGCCATTTATCTGTTCAGACGGATATGCAGCTTGTTGAACAGCATCGAGGCAAACGATTTGAACGTTATAAAATAACCTACGATGTTTGGACGCCTACCCGGCATGAAGTGCTGGAAGACGAGTTTACTTTTCGCACGTATTCAAAAACGCAGTTTGAACAGGAGTTGCTTGGCGAAATTCCGGAACTGTTTATTCAGCAAACCTATGATTTTGGCTACGACTTGCAGAACCCTGTGGAGGTCGATGCGGAAACCCAGGATGTTGTTTATGTGTTGCAGAAGCGTTAAGGTAAGTTTGGCAGAGGCATCGGTGCGTTGGCCGACCGTCAGTAAACCGTCGTCCGTGACGCGTGCCCGCCTTATGGGTGTCTGGAGTCGCCAAATTGGGAGAGTGTGTAATGAAACGGTTGATACTGTTGTGGCTTGCAATGACGGTGGGAACAATGACAACATTGGCGGCAAAACCGGATTTTAAGGAGGCTACGGCCTGGATTGAACGTCAGATGAGGATCCATGGAGATCCGGCACTGGCTGTGGCCGTGGTTAAAGACGGTCGTATTGTCTGGGAACAGGGATTTGGATTTGCGGATGTCCAAAATCAAATTAAGGCGACGGAAAACACGCTGTTTTCGCTGGCTTCCATTTCCAAGCCGCTGACAGCCACCGGAATCATGCTGCTTGAACAAAAAGGGAAAATTGCGCTGGATCGACCCGCCAATGCGTACTTGGGGGAGGCAAAGATTCGTGCTCAGGTGGGAGATGCGTCCGATATAACGGTTGGTCGTTTGCTGGATCATTCATCAGGGATGGGACTCCATTACCAGTTTTTTTATGAAGACGATGATGAGACCATTCCGACCCGGGAGCAAACCATTCGACACTACGGTGTCGCGGTGTCGGCACCGGGTAGCGGTTATCGCTACTGTAATTTGGGTTATGGGATTTTAGATTACATCATTAGTCGCCACAGTGGTAAATCGTATGAGCAATTTATGCGGGAAGATGTTTTTCTACCGCTGGCGATGGCCGATTCATATGTCGGATTGCCCGAAGACCGGGTGGCGGATGCGGCGGTACGATATGACTCCCAGGGGGAGCCCGTCGTTCCCTATGGGTTTGATCATGATGGTGCATCGGCAGTTTATAGTTCTGCGCACGATCTGGCTATGTTTGCACTGTTTCAAATGCAGCGGCGTACGAAGCAGCAGACCGCGATTTTTGATGCCGCTGCCGTGGCCAGACTACATAAACCCACCAGCTCGATTCGTCCTGATGTGGGGTATGGAATGGGTTGGGCAACCAATGAAAATGAGTCGGGATATACCACGGTCAGTCATACCGGTGGCATGCCTGGCGTAGCGACCCGACTGACGATGGTACCCGCACACGGAATTGCCGTGATCTGTTTGTGTAATACCCCGAGTTCGTTGCCGCATAAGGCCGTCAAGAAAATACTCAGTGATATGTTGCCTGATTATTCTTTTGATCCCCCGGATATTCTTACTCCTAATCGTCGTCCCGAAACGACGCCATGGAAACCTTCCGAGGATTTGGTGGGAACGTGGCGTGGTGAGATTGAAACGTATGAAGGAAATCGACGACTGACATTATGGATCGACCCGTCAGGAACGGTTCGAGCTCGATTGGAAAATCAGTTTATTACATTGCTGCAGCAGGCTCGATTTGAAAATGGAGTTTTGACCGGTACTTTGTCCGGGGATCTGGAAACATCGGACACTTCGCGTGTAAAGCACTTTTTGCAATTGAGACTAAGGCTGGAACATGGTCGGCTGCAGGGGGCCGTGGAGACCGTTACGGATGAAT
Organism: Planctomycetota bacterium; assembly: GCA_036150515.1. GTDB lineage: Bacteria > Planctomycetota > Planctomycetia > Pirellulales > Pirellulaceae > UBA721. Next base: position 11,856 of record JAYZPA010000189.1, on the reverse strand, counting down.
CTTCGAGGTGGGTTCGGGGGAAGAAAGTTCGTCAGCGTGGATATTTTGGATTGACGCACTGGACGCAATTAAATCGGGTTTCGATGCTGGGAGGGGAACAGTCATTATTTGATTCAAAAACACTAACAGGCTGGAAAGTAATCGAAGAAAATGATTTTAAAAATCATGGCAAAGTAGGTGTCGTCGACGGCGTTATTCGTATTGAAAAAGGGCAACCGGCCGCCGGAGTGAAAATTGCAAGAGATTTTCCCAGGATGAACTATGAAATCGTTTTTGAAGCACGGCGGATTGACGGGAACGATTTCTTTTGTGGAATGACCTTTCCCGTTGATGATGCTTATTGCTCGCTGATCGTTGGTGGCTGGGGTGGGGGTGTTGTGGGATTGTCCAATATCGATACGATGGCCGCCGTGGAAAATGATACGACACGGTATTTAGAAGTGAAAGATCATCAGTGGTATACGATTCGCGTGCGAGTGACCGAACAACGGATTCTGGTTTGGATTGATGGCGAAGAATTTGCCAATGTTGTTGTGAAGGATCATAAGTTTGATATTTGGTGGGAACAGGAGCCCGTGCGACCGTTTGGGTTTGCAACATGGAATACAAGTGCTGAGTTTCGTCGTCTTCGGCTGCTTCCTGCTTTGGATTAAGTTGACAACCAAGAGTACTCAGGCAATACGCCATCGACTTCGGTGACATTCCTCTGACAAGGTTGCCCTTGCATGGTGCCCTAATCTTGCCACAATAGCAATCGCTTCTCACAGTGCTGCTTCCCCGCGGACCTGGAAGGGAATCTGGATCATGATTTATTATTTAGGGGATTTGGTTGAATGTGGCGAGTTCAATGTTCGTCATTCCGTTGGTGTCGATGGCTGGCTTCAGTTATCGGGCGAGGAACAGTTGATTCGTTTCGAGTTGGACTCACGGACATCATTGGCTTTAGGCGGTTGCCGATTGAAGTTTGCTCATAGCCATCCGGTTGATTTTTCTGACGAGCCGCTGCTGCCAAATCTAACCATTCTGGATTCGATTGAGCCCCTGCAACAGGGCCGGTTGGTGACGTTAAAGCTGTCCGATGTTGTCCCGGATGATTTTGACTCCGAGCAGGTGCGAGTTCGGCGTGCGAATTCTTATCGTGGCCGGTTGCAGTTGGTTTGGGAGAGCCCGGATGGCCTGATGGATGTTTCAATCATGGATTGCGAAATGGACGTGTTCTGGAAGAACTCGGCCAGCCAGAGGGAAGAAGATCTCCGTTTGCCCGAAGCGGTCAACGGACTCCCGAATTCGGGTTCTCCGACGATTCCTATGACGGTTCAGGATTCGGTAACCCAGCCGTTACCCCATTCCTCGATGTTTGATCAGCAGGACAATCATGCCGGTGAATATTTATTATCGATGTGCATGCCCAGCAATCAGGATCTGGAATCCAGACCTGACCTGCAGATGCAGACGATGTTGCATCGAGTGGAGGATTCGTCCATGGACCGGTTGGTTGAATTCATGGAAGAGATTTCCCAGCGCGAGAAGAACATTCCCATTTACGAGTTGATCGAACCGCCGATTCAAACTCCGCGGCTTGAAGAGATGTCCAGCGAGTTACTGAAATCAAAGCTTACGGAGATAACCGAACGTTTACAGAACGTGGGAATTGAATTTACCGCATGCGATCATTTCGACGCAGCGCATACTTACGATTGGTTGGTGAATCGCATCATAGCCTGGGAACAGGTACATCCGCATCTCAATCAATTCAAAATGCGCCGCTGTTTTAATACAGCGTCGTGGTGTGACCGGTGCAGGACGGACGAATAACACCAACGTGGGTGCCTGCGTTCCGATATCTATTTTTTAACTGCCCAGATATTTCTGAAGACGACGGGGTTTCCGTGTCCCTGGAGATAGAGAATGTCCGGTCCTGGACCTTCGGGGTGTTTCCCGGGAGTCCCTCCCGGTAATTCCAGATCATCGTGGATCTTGACTCCATTATGATGGATGGTGACACGGGCATTTTTAATTTTTTTCCCGGCGGCATCATAACGAGCAGCGGTGAAATCGACATCGTAGGTTTGCCAGACTAACGGAGGCAGACACATGTTGACGATAGGTTCGGCAATTTTGTAGATACCGCCGCATTCATTATTCTTTCCATCGAGCCCAAATGAATCGAGAATCTGGCACTCATACCGACCCTGTACATACATCCCGCTGTTCCCCCGGCCCTGTCCACGTGCGTAAGGCATAAAGGGTAAACGGAATTCCAGATGTAGTTTGTGATCTCCAAAAGTCTCGATGGTTTCCACATCATGCTTGAGCAGTTTCTCCATGACGATCGTGCCACGCTTGAAGTTTTCTTTTGCGGCTTTCTCCGTTCCATCAAACAACACGATGGCATTTGCAGGTGCGGCTTTACCTAACGTAGCGCTTTTACGAGCAACTTTTTTCATTTCAATAAAGGTCTCACCATTAACGGTAACCGTTAATGTTCCTGCTTTAAGTACTGCAGTAGCGTTACCATCATCTAATTTGAAAGACAGCTGCTTTTGATCATTTATGGTGACTTCATAAGTATTGCTTTCATGACCACGGCTCCAGCCAGCACCCGGGAGTCCTCCTATAAAGGACACACCACGAAATGTGCCACCTCCCAGAGCGATCAGTTGCAGACCGACTTTGACCTCAACACCGGATCCGTCATCCACGGCCCCCAGATATTCACCCTGGAATTGAAAATCGACGACTTTCGCAGCCGCTTCCGGAGAAGTCCATTCTTTCTTTTCCTGAGCCTGTAGTGTTAGCGCCGACAGGAACGACAGGGTGATGATCAGTAAGGTCATTTGTGTTTTCATCATAAACTCCCAAAGGGTTTGGTTTGTGTCAGTGAAACAGTGTAAGGAAAGTGCTAAAGCGAGTACTATTTAGGCTCTGGCCAGTTTAGGTGTTTGTGCAGGAACTTGTAAGTCCCGACCCCGTTAATCTTGTGAGGACCATCGAACCATTCTATTTCCGTGGTATCTTTTAATTTCAATCGACCCTGATACATAAATCGTATCTTACCAAATTCGTATCCTACCCATTGGTCTTCACCGACACCATCAAAGTGTCCGCGTTCCACCATGAAGGGTCGTGGGCAGATCAAGTAGGCCATTTCAGCATAGTTAAAGGTTCCGCCGAGATTCCACTCAAAAATTTCATACTCGCCGGTAAACATGTAACTGAAATTGTACTGGGTAGTCGCATTCTTCAGGACCCACTCATTAAAATCAGCCGAGCAGATACTGAGACAGTAGTCGGTTACCAGAGGAGGGATTCGCATGGCGCTCTTACCACCATAGGACAAACCATAAAAAGCGATTCGTTCATCAGCAACAAACGGCAGGGTCTTCAGCCAGTTTACGATTTGTTGGTGTTGCGGAACGATGGTGGAAAAAAGCGTTTTCCGTTGAGGATAGCTTTTGCGTTGCAGCGTGCGAAATCGATCCTTGAAAATATAGAGATTTTGAGGTGAGAAGGTGACAAAACCGCGTTCGGCCAGTTTGGTTGCGAAGGCAGAATAGTACTGGAACTGTTCTTCACCAATGGTGGATTGTGGTCGTCCCTCCAGTCCATGCTGACACACCACGACCGGACGCTGCTCGCCCTCTTTAATACCTTTGGGTATCGTGATCAAACCATAGGCAATGACGTCTTGGAATACATCCAGCACCACTTCATAACGAGTCCATTTTTCATTCTCTTCAACGAGCCGTGTTCGGGGAGCCATCTCCGATAGCGGCAGATCGAAATGACCAATGGTCTCTTCACGAAAGTAATCACGGTAACTTTCAATGGTCTTTTCGTAAGCCGGAACATTACTGGTATCCAGATCCTTGAAAAAATCTTTCCGGATAAAATGGCTTTCGGTAAGTAACCACTGAGTATGGGCATTGATTTCGTGCCGTTGCTTGGCCTCGCGCAATTTTGGATCCAGGCGGGCCGGGGTCGGGATTGGTGCTGGCCCTAATGTAGCGAGCTGTACTGGATCCGTAAGGGAAGCCAGCAGCGCCGTGAGTGCTGCTTTTGATGCAAATGGCCCTGTGCCGTCACCACTTTTAATGAAGGTTATATCGGTTAAATTTTGATCCCCGATGAGGGTGCGTGCGCGTTGGACTTCTGCCTGAACCACGGCAGGATCAGGGGTATCCAGTATTGCCGGTGCCCCACCCTCGCTGGGAAGTTCTAATTCCGGTCCTTTCGCTGCTTCAATGATCAGTGTCCGGGGCGCAATCAATGAAGCGATTTCAGCATCGCCGAACTGATCCAGGAGTGCGTATACATTTCTCGAGATTGGTTCAGACCACATATCCTGACGGGAGTCGAAATAGCCACTGACGAATGTCGTATCGATTCTTGGATCCAGAGCAGCGCTATACAGTGCAAGCAGTCCCCCTTCACCCCAGCCCACAATCCCGACGTTTGCAGGTGAACGTTTGCGACTGGTACACCAGTCAACCAAAGACATTATTTTTTGGACTTCAAAGCCGATGAGGTGACGACCAAGTTCATAGGAACTGCGATAAAGGAATTCCCGATTGGTCATTTTTGCACGGTTATTGCGAGGACCATATTCGCGGCTGATAATCGCAGGAACTAAGACCGTGCATCCGCTTTCCGCAAGTCTGCGGGCATATTGTTGTGCGGGAGGAACTCCTTCAGCTAAACCACTTATCATTTCCGGCGTTTGATCGGCATCGGGGAGTGCGATGATGTAGGTGCCATTGGGATTCGCCGGTTTGAGCAACAGCCCCACACCATGAATGTCCCGAATCGCTGGCCAGCGAATATTAACTGCTTCAAATAATGGACTCGTTCCCATCACCGGTCCGTGGGTTACACCACCAATGACTTCCAGGTCAGTAAAATCGACTCTCTTATCAACCACGCCGGTAATCTCCGCCAGTCGCTCACGGTTCTTGGCGACCGACTGCGTATAGGCTGCTTCAGAACTTGTGTCGCGATTCCAATAGCGACTTCGCGCATGGATGCCATCGTCCAGTTGTTTTAACAGGAAACGATCCACGCCATCGACCAGGTGGGATGCGATATCCCCTTCCAGTTTTAATAACTCGGTATTCGGTAAGGTTTGTGCCTGAACCTGCCAACTGAGAATGAGTAGTAATGCTGTGCGTAAGAGGATCGAAAGCCGCATAGTGTAGTCCCGACAGTGTGAAATACAAAAAGGATGATGAACGAAATCAGCTATTGATTCTAAGGTGTAATCACGCGCTAAGCAAAAAACTAAACGTGATCTACATGACGAAAAGTATCCGCCTGATGAAGCATCTCGTTCGTAACAGTGCACCCGGAACCGATCGCTTTGATCATGGTGATTTCTGTTTCACGTTGATGATAGTTAAACCAATCTGCCTTAAAGTCGATTTGGGGGAACCATCCACCAATGTTCCTGATGCCCTGATTTGCTGCAAACCGAGCGAGTGTTTGCACGAGTGCGGTTAAATTTGCTGTACTGGACTGACGAATCGCAAAATCCTCGATGAGGCATTGGTTCTTTCTTTGGTTCAGCAAAACATAGCCAGCCGGATCTGGTGATTCATCTACCAGCCAATACCAACTGTCATCGCGATGATAATCGACAATAAAATCCCACTGTGTTGGCGTCCGCTGGATATAGAAATCGACACATTTGAAATGTTCTATATAACAGTCCGTAAGATCAGCAAGTTGTTCACCGGGGATCAGTGGCTGTAGCGTAAAGGAGGACTCCGGTGGTTCGGGAGAATGCGGACCAATTGAGATGTTTGGTGCCGTGCTCACCTGATATCCCAAACGCTGATAATAAGCAGGGTCGATATCCGAAAAGAGCACGCTCCAGGACCCCCCCTGCTGTTTTTCTTCCTGTTCAACATATTCGATTAACCGACGGGCGTAGCCTTTACCTCGATCCTGCGGACGTGAATGCACAGCACCGATGAAGCAGGTACGTTGCGTCGTTCCCTGCACAGCTAATTGAAATGGAAAGGCACCTAAGGAACTGACAACCTCACCATCCACCGTAGCGACATACCATGCAGCGCGGTTGTGACGAGCAGATGTGAGTCGCTGCTGAACAAATTCGTCGATCCGGGTGTCCCCTCCCCAGAATTCGTGGACGTTGCGAAACGCGGCGGCCTTTTCGTCGGCGTCTGCAAGGTGGCAATCGAGTAATGGCATTGGATTATTTAAATTTCCATAGTTCGTTGAAAAATCCTGCGTCGACGACGGCTCCCGGAGTCTGATCATTGGGCGTGGTCTTTAGATTGATGACGGCCCAGTCCGGCAGTTTAGGGTTTTGCAGGGAGTTGGTTCGGTCATGACCTTCGCGATGTGTCGGACCGCTGTTGAGCACGATATAGCGGGTTGGGGCATGGGGATTCGTGGTGATCATCATGGGTACGTGTACACGGGCAGGATAAGATTTTCCATTAACCGTGAGTATTTTGCTGTCCCATTGAAAATGGGAATCACCACCGGATGCATTGAAACGGTCTAGCGATAGTAACGATTGAATCAGGTGGTTGGACTGATAATCGCCCCACAGGATGAGATGGTACTGATGCTGATCATCACTCGTTACATCTTTATCCAGCTTCATTCGTGGTATACCACGATAGAGTGTTTTCCAGCGATGTAGAAAATGCTGCAGTTCAAATTTCACCCAGCGTTCCACTTCTGGATGCGCTGATTTGCCGCTGGGTAGAACCACCAAAAACGGAGCCATAAAGGCATCGTCAATCGGGCCTTGCAACCTGGGTCGCTTGGATAGGATCTCACCGCGCTGATCTCCTTGTTTCCAGACGTTTTCCACTTTTGTATAGATCGATACATCTTTTTTGGCAGCACGAGAAGGCAGAGTGAATTTCTCATCATCGATGGTTAACGTTCTGGATTGAGCACCCGAGTCCGAAATTGGATACGCATCCTTGGTTATGTGGAAGCACGTAATATTACTCGTCTGAATGTGAATGTCGCCATTGCCGAGAATCTCGGCGTCGATGCGTGAATCGACCCAGTGTTGTTCTAACGCTAACGCCTGAATCCAGTGCATACGGCCATACCTCAGTGTGCGTGTCTGCAGATGAACCTCAGCCCGCGTGTCGGATTGCCCTTTGCTGACGGCTTCATTCATCCGTTTCATGATGTTTGTCAGTGATGCAGGGTCATACTGATGTCCCATTTTTGGGCCGATGATATGAGTCAGTTCACGGCCTTCACTCACGAAAGCTCGTTCCATTACCCGTGCTGCCTGAATTTGCTTGTCAACTTCTCCGCTATAGGCAACGACCGGTGTGTTAAATAAATTCCGAACATAAAGAGGTACGTCATAAGTGCCCCACAGGGTTTGTGTATAGGTCGCCGGATAGTCTTCTGGTGGCAGTTTGATATATTCCTTCGTTTCAGCGAATCCGGCACCGGGTGAAACAGCAACCCACCGATCGGTATAGTGTGCACCGATATGCCATGCACCAGCGCCTCCCATGGAGAAACCCATAAGGACGATTCGCTGTTCATCAATCTTGTATTGTTGCTTGACGTTTTCAATACATTCCAGCACATCGATTTCCCCGGCAGATTTGAATCCCATGCAGTGTCGACCAAAGGGGTGAACCACGATGGCATTGGGAGGTGCGATTCTTCCCTTACGGGTCATCCGCTGATGGATGAAGTGGACGTCCGTTGTCTTGTCCCCTCGACCATGTAGCCAGACATACAGGGGTACGGGCTCGGAAAAATCAATATCGGCAGGAATTTCCAATCCGTATGGTTGCGCTGAGCCATCAATGCTTGAATAGTAACCTCGTACCACTAATCCTGTACAACGGGTCCAGTCGTTCCGGCCCCCGGCCAGCAGAACCGCTCTACGTTCCGCTTCGCCCAGCACAGCATCCACGACACCGGTATGTGCGGGTGAATAGAATTCACCCAGATCGACGGCCCATTGTACGCTTTTGATTAAAGCCTGGATGTCCGCTGACAGGGATCCCTGAACCTGCGGCAATTCCATTGCGATGTTGAGTGCCTCTAATCGTCTTTGGTAACCGGCGATCATTGCCGTGTCGATTTCAATTCCGGCCGGTGGAATCTTATGATCCATTCGCGACAATGGCTCCAGTTTTGAAAGATCTTTTATTGCCGTCGGTGCGTTGAGTTTTGTTCCCAGCCGTCGATGGAATTTATCGGGCGTTAAGGGCGAGGGTATTTTGTCGTCGGTTTGGGAAATCCATTTATCGAGCTCACCGCTGAGACGGGATTTGACGCCCTCCAGCGCAGGGTCATCCGCCATATTTTCCAGTGAATGAGGGTCGGTTTGCAGGTCGTACAGTTCCTCCGCAGGGCGGGGAATGATGAAACACTGACGCTGATGGGTTGGCAGTCTATTGTCGGCTTCCAGCGCCTGCATCCGATTGTAGCTAAGGCTGCGAACGGCATCCGCGGGTGGGGTAGCCGGGAACTCGGGGAATGAATTACGAATATAGAGGTATCGGTCATCCCGGACCGCCCGGTCATGTGCAGCATAATCATGCCAATTGTGCTCGGCAAAAATGTAGTCCCGTGTCTTACTGTCTGCAGCTTGCAGTGTGGGAGCGAAAGATGTCCCCTGAAAGGACGCCGGTATTTTCAGACCGGCCAGTTGGAGAAAGGTTGGTGCAATATCAACACTGCTGACCAGATTCCTGTTGACCTGTCCGCCGGCAATACCGGTCGGCCAATGTACAACAAACGGGGTACGGATACCACTGTCATACATGGTTGTTTTACAACGTGGAAATGGTCGTCCGTTATCTGCCATAATAATAATGACCGTATTATCATATTCACCCTGGTGTTTTAGTTCCGCCACAACTTTTCCGACATATTCGTCCATGCGACTGACTTCGTCATAGTAAAGAGCGAGATCCTGGCGTACATCTTCGGTATCCGGCAGGAATTCCGGAACAATGACATCGTCCGGGGTATGGGGTGGATGAACCGCATTTTTGGACCAGCCGCGGTGTGCATCGATGGCAGCAAACCACAAAAAAAATGGTTTAGCGGGATCACGTTTTTTAAGGGTGCTCACCCATTGATCACAACCGCTGGGTCCACCTGCGACGATGGCATCAAAGTGGTTTCGGGGTGCATTGCCGAGATGCCATTTTCCGGCAGATGCCGTGTAATAGCCGGCATCCTTGAGAATTTTGGCAAAGGTGATTTGTCCCGCGGGCAGTGGTTGATGAAGTTCACCGGCGCCGGTGGAATGGGGGTATCTCCCGGTAAGAATACTGCAGCGACTGGGACTACAGGAACTCGTGGTTAAAAAGGCGAGATCAAAACGCATGCCCTGTTTAGCCAATTGATCGACATGCGGTGTGCGAATGTGCGGGTGTCCGTAGGCTCCATAATCATTCCAGCTGATATCGTCACCAATAATAACAATGAAGTTGGGTCGTTCCTCGGCCGAGGTTGCCATGAGGGGCAAAAGGTACGTTAGACACATACCGAGAAGGATCAGGATTCTTGAAAACCGCATGTTTATATGTCCTGTTTATCTGTAACGGTTAATCGGATGGAAAGTGAGTTAGTCCATCAGTATACGTTAGTTTGCTCCCCGCTAACGGATGGACGTGATAAAATACGTATAGGTACAGTCACCTTCATTTACATCTGGATTTGAATATGCCCACCCTGCCTCGCGTGATCACAGACGACAAACTATCGGAAAACCTGTATGCGTTACTGGACGGTAAAGTCGATCGTTTGCCCTGGAGCACCATTGACGGATCAGCGGATGATACCATTGAGGGTATTCTGACTTTTGGTCATGCCGCGGTGACTGCCGAACATATGACCAGATTTACCGGACTGAAAGTCATCAGTAACTATGGAGTTGGTGTGGATCATATTGATGTGCCCGCGGCTACGGAACGGGGAATTCCGGTGGGTAATACTCCGGATGTCCTTAACAGTACTACGGCCGACATGGCGATGGCTTTGCTGTTAGCATCAGGACGACGAGTTCGCGAGGGAGATGTTTATGCACGCAGCAGCGAATTTACTTATTACGACCCAGCCTATATGCTGGGGACCGAAGTGCATCACCAAACAGTAGGTCTCATTGGATTGGGACGGATAGGATACCAAATTGCAAAGCGTTGTGCCGCGTTTGAAATGAACCTTTTGTACCACAAGCGGACGGAATTGGATCACAACCCTGCTAACCTAAAATTGACCTATCTCTCACTTCATGACCTGCTTGCGCAGGCCGATTACGTCGTTGTCATCTGTCCATTGACTCCGGAAACGGTTGGATTGATCGGGGCTGAAGAATTGGCACAGATGAAGAAATCAGCGGTTCTGGTCAACGTTGCCCGCGGACCGGTGGTATGTACAACCGCGTTAACTGACGCTTTGCGGGAAAAGCGAATCTATGCAGCCGGCCTGGATGTAACGGATCCGGAACCGTTGCCCCGGGATCATGAACTGCTGACACTGGACAACGTGATCATTACGCCTCACCTCGGAAGTGCCACGATACAAACCCGCCGCAAAATGGCAGAGATGACAGTAATCAATCTTCTGAAGGGACTGGACAACCAGCCACTTGTCAACGGTGTCACCTAAACAAGTCCGAAAACCAATGAAATATCTTCGACCATGTATCGTCGTCATGCTGTGTTTTGCGTCATTCTGCGCGATTCAGGGGCAGGCACCCGTTATGTTTTTACCGGCGGAGCTCGATTTTTTTGAAGAGAACATTCGCCCCCTGCTTGTTTCTAAATGTATTGAATGCCATGGCGAAGATACTCAGGAATCCGGATTGCGACTGGATTCCCGGGCAGCAATATTGAAAGGCGCAGAGCAACAACCAGTGGTCTTACCTGGAGCTCCTGACAAAAGCCGTTTGTTGGACGTGCTATCCCATATGAATGAAGTCAAAATGCCTCCGGATGAGAAACTCCGTGAACAAGAGATTATGGCGGTTCGCAAGTGGATTACCATGAAGTTACCCTGGCCCGAAGGTGCCAATGGAAAAATTGTCAAACAAGATGCCTATGATGTGATTCGCCAAAGGCATTGGTCTTTTCAGACAGTTCAGACGCCTCCCCTGCCGAATGTACTCGACCGGGATTGGCCAAGAAACCGTTTGGATTATTATATTCTGGCCAAGCTGGAAGCTGCCGGAATTGCGCCGTCACCCATGGCAGATCGGCGAACGCTGATTCGTCGTGTGATGTTCGATCTTGTCGGTTTACCCCCGACGGCTATTGAGGTTTCTGACTTTATCGCTGACGAACAGCCAGGTGCCTACGAACGCATGGTGGAACGTATTATTGCGATGCCTCAGTATGGAGAACGCTGGGGTCGTCACTGGCTTGATGTTGCCCGCTACAGTGACACGGTTGGATATAACTTTATGAAAGAGCGGCGGTTTCCCTATTCTTATACTTACCGTGACTATGTTATTCGAGCGTTGAATGAAGATCGACCTTATGATGATTTTGTACACCAACAATTGGCAGCGGATTTGCTGGATTTGGATGATCAGCGTGATCTGGCAGCCATGGGCTTTTTGACCGTGGGGCGGCAATACCGCAATCAGCAATTGGATGTGGATGACCAAATTGATACGGTTACCCGAGGGTTACTGGGACTGACCGTGGCATGTGCTCGTTGCCATGATCATAAATACGATGCGGTTGCCACCGAGGACTATTACTCGCTGTTCGGTGTATTTGCCAGTTCTAAGAAACCGAGTGAATTACCACAGATTCAAAGCGAGCAGGCGACGATCGGATTTCAGAAGTTTCAACAGGGCCTGGCGAAAATTCAGGATGAAAT
>JAYZPA010000188.1:0-20020 GCA_036150515.1 Planctomycetota bacterium | reverse complement strand
ACCCAACTGTCACCCGGCATGAAGTAATCAAAGTCGAGCCAACGACGGGTCTTTACCTCGGTGTTCGTCTGGATGGGAATATAATCCCGAACCCAGAGCGAATCAAAATTGTGATGGGCAAAAGAAATCTTGTCAAAGTCGACACCGCGGGTTACTAAATGTGTTTTGGCCGATTGGTGTGACTCTTCATCCGCAACAAGAATTGTGATATCCACCGATGGGTGACATGCAACGATGATGTCAATCAGTGTCAGTCGCTGTTTTGCAAGCAGGGGATTATCACTTTCCTTTGTGGAAAGTTTTTCGTAGGCAATGACAATGGCATCTTGCTGATCAAATTCTGCTGGAATTACGATCGAATGGCTGGATCGTAAGGCAAGGTAATAGATCCCAATGCCAACGCACACGACGATGAATAGGAGGGGGTAACTATTTTTCATCCGGGCTAGCAACATGCGTAACCTGACCAAAAAGTGTTTTGTTTACCCGTCAGATATGAAACACCGGTCGAATTGAGATGTTTCCTTCAAAACAAAAAATAATTCGATGGGTAGCCGGGCTATTGGGTGCCGGCCACGTCGTGCTATGGCAAGGTGATTTTGCAGGAGGGGATGTCTGCTCATGCCCGACAAGCCGCAGCGAGTCATCAATGGGTTTGGCTGAGAGAGCCGCGAGTCTATTTTTTTAACGTCATGGGCCGGGACGAATCAAGTGTCCGTGCTTCACGCTGTTCACTACCCGGGTCGCTGTCGTTGCCCAGGATCATCACGGCATTTTGCAAAAGTCCGTCGATGCGTTTCATCACATCTGGGTTGGCCGAGGCCACATCGGTTTTCTCACGCAGATCGCTTGTCAGGTTGACGAGCTTCCCCGGCCGGCCGGGGCCCGTTTGTTTAGCGGTAGTCCAGTTTGGATGGGTTGCTTTTAAAGGGAGGTGATACTTCCAGTCGCCATAGCGAATTGCCTGTAGCTGACGGCGGCGATAGTAGTAAAATGCCTCGTACTCGGACTTGGCGCTGCGATTTCCAAACAGCATTTCGGAGATGTCAAATCCGTCAAGTTTTTGCGAAGGTAACGCTGCAGCGGTTAATGAACAGAAGGTGGGGAGGAGATCCATCATGGTTGCGAGCTCGCGGCACGTCGATCCAGCCGGAATTTGACCTGGCCAGCGCGCGATCATGGGGACCCGCATCCCTCCTTCCATGGTTGAACCTTTGGCGCCGGAAAGGGGTTGATTCGATCCGCCATTGCGACCGTTGGATCCGTTGTCGGACGTAAAGATTACTAATGTGTTTTCCGCAAGATTAAGTCGTTGCAGACAATCAAGGATCTGACCGGTGGACCAGTCGATTTCTTCAATGGAGTCACCATAGCGACCATTGGCGCTCTTTCCGTGAAAATCAGGGGATGCGAATAACGGAAGATGCGGGAAGGTATGTGGAAGGTAAACAAAGAACGGAGTTGCCTGGTTATCTTCAATGAAAGAGATGACCTGTTCGGTGTATCGTCGGGTAAGTGTCGTCTGATCCGCCGGCGCTTCGATAACGGCAGTCTGTTTCACCAGAGGCAGTGGGGGATCACCACGTCCGGCCGATTGCATGTCGTTGGAATAGGGGATGCCGAAGTAATAGTCGAAACCATGTTCGGTCGGTAGATGTTCTGGTTGGTCGCCTAAATGCCATTTTCCCACGCAGGCCGTTACATACCCCTTCGATTTGAGAACTTCGGCAATGGTTAGTTCGTCCGGATTCAGTCCACGACGACTGCGTGGAATGAGTACCCAGTGACCGGTAAAATCTTCGTGCATTCCAACTCGCCGGGGATAGCAGCCCGTCATGAGACTGGCGCGAGACGGCGTACAAACCGGGCTCGATGAGTAAAAATCAGTGAAAGATATCCCGTCACGTGCCAGTTGATCAACGTGAGGGGTTCTGTTCTTCGTGGAACCATAGCAACCCAGATCGCCATATCCCAGATCATCGCAGAAAATCACGATGATATTAGGACCGCTGGCATCGACCGATTGCAGCGTAGTTGTTAATGAGAGAAGCGTCAGAGTAATCGCAAATTTCATAGGATGCTCCCAGATGAAGCGTTCAATTCGATGGTTGACTGATAAGTGTTTTTTCCAACGTATTTGGCAGTACGCGATAGTGTGCCTGACCATCAAAAAGATAAAGCTGGTTACCCCAGGCACACATCCACTGAACGGTTGACCAGTCATGGGAACTACTGGCTATTTCCAAAGTTGTGAGGTTCATGCTGTGTAAAGTGCTCCCCTTGAGGATATGTATGTGGTGGTTGGTTGCGGCTACAAATCGCGTTCCGCTCCAATCTCCGGTCTTTTCAGCAACCTCCCAGTTTTCTGGGTTGACTTCAAAGAAACCGGTTTCGGTGATGATGTATAGCTTTCCCAGCCCACTGCCGCGCACATTCTCCACAGCACACATTCCCATTACATTCGACCAGTTCTGGGGAGATGATTGGAATGCCCATGTGTTTGGGGTAATCCTGTCCAGACGCCCATCTTTCATGATGTACAGATCGCCGGCAAGTTTGCATATGAAATCGGGTTGCTCCCAGCGCGTGTGCGGGGGTTCAAGACGACTTGTCGTTTCTTTTCCGTTGGGCCAGTCGAAAAAATTAATTTTGTGGCACCATTCGGGATGCGCAGGCTTGGAATGCAGCACGATTGAATTACCAAGTGCCTTGTGAGTTTCACCGGTGACAGGCCAGATCCCAATGTAGTGTTCTCCAATAATTTGGTTGTTAACCAATTCAAGATCCTTGGCCGTAAGCATGACGGCGATTCCCACCGCATTGGAATTGATGAAATAGTTGTCGGAGATGCGTGTCACTCCCCGATTGTCAGGGCAATTCATTGCGGCACAGTACCAACGGGGATTCTTGCCGTTTAGATCGTGATTAAGAATAAAGTTGTCCTGGACAATGAGTTTGAAATTCGTGGGGGATTCCCTTACGTAAATGCTGTGGCGCGTTGCATGTTCAATATAGTTATGAGCGATTTCAACGTTGCCGATATTTCGTGTATGGATTCCATATCCCCAACCCGCTTCGGTTCCGATCGTATTAGCGATAATATTGTTTTTGATCTGCACGTTTCGAACGGGGCCCTTGTTGGTTGCCATGAATATGCCGACGGCGACCTGATCAATCCGCAGATTGGTCAGGACAACATTACGAACCTCAGAACAAATGGATGTGCTGCCGATGCCTGCCGTATTGGTTGTTAAAGGGGGAGTGCCCTGGATGTGTAGGTTTTCGATTTTCAGATCTTCTACTTTACTGTCGATTAGGAAACCGACATCGATGCCGGAAGCCAGTTTAATAATTGTTTGTTCACGGCCGGAACCGGCGATAATCAATCCCCGTTTGTTTTGGATGAGAACGCCCTGTTGGTGTGGTTGTTGTGGCTGGAGATGAAAGATACCCGCGGTTAATTTAATGACACTGTTGTTGCGGGCACTGGCAATAATTGCAGAGAGATTATCCGTAGGGGTTACGATTCGGGCAGACATGTAGCGCTGCAGTTCGGCGTGACGCGTTCGCACATACTGTTGGTCACCAGCACTGAGTTTGATTAGCGGCATGCTCAGCGGCTGTTGGTTAACGCGTTGCAATACAACCGTGTCACCGGACCATTCTATGAAGGTCGCCTGAATGCTGAAGTTGCCCGTCGCGTCTTTCCATGTTCTGACGGGCTCGGGATTCTGCCCTGCTGCCGGGCAATGGAGGAGGCTTGCCATGAGCAGGGCGAATAGCGTTAGGAAAGGTCGCATCACGAGTGTCTTTCGTAGTGAGGAAGGTGAAACGTAATGGTTAGCAAAGGTGATGGATCGAGGCTCGCAAAACATGAGTTTTTCGTCAATCAAGAATGTTTATGAACGCATGATACCATAGCGGAGCAACCGACTCCAAGTCGATCAGATGCATGACCTGTTCTTAAATCATGATTTGGGCAGAACGTTGAGTTTGCCAGTCGTCGCGGTCCGGCAGATAGTGAGTTCGCATCTCTTAAATGGGACTTCCGCATGAGATCGGAAAAATGGATGAGCGGTGAAACCGACAACGGGTTTTGATTGGATAAGTAACCTGGGTTTCGATAAAATGCATAGCAATATAAGAGTTTCTAAGTAATGGAACGTGGATCACCAGCTTAAAGAGGCATCAACGATGGCCGATTTTTATTATCGCAGCGGTGATCATGTTCGCGGGCCCATGACCGGTATTGATTTGCGCGAAGCTGCCTTTGCCGGGCATGTAACCTCCGTTACGCTGATTGCTAATAACCCGGCCGGTCCATGGGTGGCGGCGGGGAGTGCTGCCGGTTTTTTCGACCAGCATGGCAAACCGCTCCCGCATCCGTTGGAATCCATGCAGATCGTTAATGAGACACCGCCGCCGGCGGATCCCCGGCATGCACAGGATCAAGAGGTTGCTGGAGCGAAATTCTTTAATTTCACCTGTCCAAGTTGCAATCATACGATCGAAGTGCCTTCGAATCTGGCGGGCAAGCAGGGTAAATGTGCTTCCTGTGCAACGGTGGTTCTTATCGCCCCGACACAGGCTCCGACGTCCACTCCGCCAGCTGCAGGGACGCCACCCCAACCGCAGGCTCCTGCACCCGGCCCACCTGCCACAGCGACACCTCCGTTACCCCAATCGCAGGCTCCGGCACCCGGTCCGCCTGCCACAGGGACGCCACCGCCACCCCAGCCGCAAGGGCCTCCGCAAGCTCCTTTCGCAGGGCCTTTGCCAGGAACCCCAATGCCAATGGCTCCTGCCCCCGTTTCGCCAACACCCGGTGACCCGTATCAACCTCCCCAAGCACCGGTTGCCGGTGCCAATCCAGGCGGAGGCTGGACCGACTGGAATCAAAAACCAACGCGAAAGAAGCGAGGGCCTCAGTTAAGTGAACGTGAGCAAATACGCAATCTGATTAAGGATGCAGATTTGCCGAACTACATGGGTGAAGAGGATGCCTATGAGCGGATGTTGGGTGTTTCTTCAAAATTTGATGTGGCTGCACGATACACCAGTACACAGTCCCGTGTGATCACATTAACTCTTTGTCTGCTGTTTGGGCACGTTGGTGTTCATCGGTTCTATCTTGGTTCCAAACGCATAGCGTTCATGTTTATTTTTGCATCGAAGGTCACGACCATATGCTTTTGTTTGCTGGGACCTGTCGGGTTTGCCTTTCTGGCCGTGCTTCAGTTGGCTATTTTTCTTGATTATATGTTGATTGTTTTTGGAATTGTCGGAAGTGTGGATGGGCGTGAAGTTCCCTGGGATGGTCGTGAAACCGGTGACAAGTCCTACACGGGAATATTCTGTACGGTGACATCGATTATCGTTGGAATCGTTTCTATCTGTGTTTGGCCATTGTCAGTACTTGCAACCCATTTTGCCATTTGTGGAATCGGCACCAGTCGGAGGAAACTGGTTCCGATACTGGCTTTAGTGTTATCTTTCGCCGCTCCGATGATTGGTTTGGTACTGGTCATCCTTGGAATGATCCCATCGATCGTGGAGATGGTTGACAACCCCTAACGATTCCAATATCGACGGTCCAGCAGTCGATAGTTAACTGCTTCCTGAACATGCTCAGTTTCAATCATGGGTGAATCCACCATGTCTGCAATCGTCTGGGAAACACGAAGGATCTTATCATGAGTCCGTGCGGAAAAACCCAGTTCAGTGATGCTTTTTCCCAGGGTTGCCTTGGCCGACCGGGTTAAATGGCACAGCTTTCGAATTTGAGGTCCGGCCATTTGTGAGTTATAACGCACATCAAGATCGGAAAATCGCGCTGTTTGATTTCTGTGGGCACGCTGAACGTCGATTAGCATCTTCCCACTCGCCGTTCCGTCTTCGCGGGCAGACAGATCCTCGAAGGGGACGGCCGGTATTTCAATTTGCACGTCGATGCGGTCCAACAGCGGTCCGCTCACTCTCGACAGGTACTTATCGACCACCGGAGACAGGCATTGGCAACTGCGATGGGGATCGTTGCGGTAGCCACAGGGACAGGGGTTCATGGCAGCGACCAACATGAAATCAGCGGGAAACGTTGCTGAACCCCGTGCACGTGAAATGGTGACCTGTTGGTCTTCAAGAGGTTGGCGTAAAACCTCCAGTGTTTGTCGGGAAAACTCAGGCAGCTCATCCAGAAACAGAACTCCGTTATGCGACATGGATATTTCACCCGGCAGCGGGGTGCTGCCCCCACCAACGAGCCCCGCCTGGCTGATGGTGTGATGGGGCGCACGAAAAGGTCGATGCGTTAGTAACGGTGAGTCGGTTGGCAGACGTCCCAGTACGCTGTAAATCTGGCTGGATTCAATCGACTCGGCATTGGTCAGTTGAGGCAGAATGGTGGGTAGACGTTTGGCCAGCATCGTCTTGCCAGCTCCCGGGGATCCAATCATTAAGAGGTTATGAGCGCCCGCCGCCGCAATGATCAGGGCTCGCTTTGCCATTTCCTGGCCTCGTACATCCGAGAAGTCTAAACTGTGGGTGCTGGCATCAAGCAAGTGACGGGCAATGGCTTCCAGAGGGGCAATGGACAGGCGATGGTCTAAGAAACCAACCGTTTCCTGTAGAGAATCCACCGGAATGACTTCAATGCCATCCACGACCGTGGCTTCCTGCCCGTTTGAGGACGGGACAATAATGCCCCGTAAACCGTCAGCTCGCGCTGTAGCAATCGCCATCGATAAAGCACCTCGTACCGGTCGGGTTTCACCGGCGAGTGAAAGTTCGCCGACAATGGCGTATTCCAACAAACGATCGTGACTTAGTGAATCCGTACTGGCCAGCATCCCCAGGGCAATCGGTAAGTCGAACGATGCTGCGTGCTTGGGTAATTCCGCCGGCGCAAGGTTGATTGTGATGTGGTCGTACGGCAATCGAAAACCGGCATTAATAATGGCACGCTTCACTCGCTCACTGCTCTCCCGTACCGCCTTTTCCGGTAGACCGACGGTAGTAATGGTGGGATGCACAGACGGCTCATTGGCGTTGCGGACGGTGTCCACTTCCACATCCACTAAATGAGCCTGGAGACCGATGGTGGTAAACGTTTTTAATCGTGCAAGCATGCAAATGACTCCTGCGATTGTTGAATTCAAATAGCAGGGGTTGTGAGATTTGTGTGGGATCAGGATATTGTGGGTCGACTTGGTGTTTCGATCAAGGCAACCATGTCACTGGTCTGCCTTGGTCAGACAGGTAACGTACGACATCAAGCCTCGTTGCTTTGCTGTACCTGTCGGGGCTCCCCGTTTTTCTCGTTTGATTGGTTTACTTGCGAACGCTTGGTGGATTATAAAAACAAGAGTACGGCAACTCAAAAATCCAGATTTTCAGACGGACAGTATGAACCATGAAAAATAAGTTTCCGCTTTTGACGGTGGCCATCGCCTTTCTGGCGAGTTATTCCGTTGCGAGGGCTGGCAAGCCCTGGATCATTGATCCGCATACCCACTTCAAAGGTGTCACTCAGATTGAGCATGAGCGTCAGCATATTCAACGTGTGCCGGAGGATTCGCTGGGACGCGTGGTTACTGCGGAAGACTACCGCGCTGTGGCAGATCGCCTTGAGATTCGCTCGACACTGGTCGTTGAAGCGTGCGATCAGGATAAACCGGAATTCAATGACTGGGTGCTAAATGAAGCCCAATCGGAATTGATATGTGGATATGTGGCTCGTGGTGACTTGACGGATCCTGCATTTCCCAGACATTTCGATCGTTACCTTGAAACAGGGTATCTTAACGGATTTCGCTTTCGCTTTGATGAGCTCCACGGGTATCTGGACCACGAACTTGCACGGAAACACTTGCGTCTGCTAGAAGGCCACGGCATGGTCGTGGATTTGTTGATCGAGGCATCCCATGCCGACGATGTATCGGCGCTAGCGGACGCATATCCGGATATGAAGATTGTCGTCAATCATTGTTTTCGAGCGAAGATTCTTGACGGTCAGATTTCGGCAGAACTTAAATCCGCAATCATTCAGTGTGCCCGCCATCAAAACGTCTATTGTAAAATTTCCAGCATCAATAATTTCTCGGAAGTGTTGCCGTTTACAGTGCCAGCTCCCACCAATCTTGAATATTACCGTCCGATTCTTGATCCGGTTTTTGATGCCTTTGGCGCCAATCGCGTGATTTTTGCCACCAACTGGGGGGTTAGCGCCCATTTTGGAACGGTGGACAACGTTAAGAAGGTCATTATGGAGTTCCTTGAACCTAAAGGACAAGGGGTGATAAATAAGGCGATGTCTCGCAACGCGATGAGAGTCTATAACATTCGCCGACGCTATTTGAGGTGACCTCTTTGCCTTTAAACCTCATTGGGTCTCATTGGCTGTTAGGATATTCTCAGCAAAAGAGATGACTTACGGTTTGCTGACGACCGATTGCATGGATCGGTTCCCCAAAATATCCGTACAGCTAAGATGGACATGCCGATTGGAGGCGGACTTGCCTGAAACCAGTTTTACTTCGACCGAGCGTGCATGCGGCCGGATCGCCGTTGCGCTCCCTAGCGGTTTACCGATTCCGGCGCTGTTGTCAAAAACTTTTACATCATAAGAGAATGGGGGAAGGCTTTTTGAGTCGGTAAGCCAGTTGACGACCACCGTCCCTTGCTGCGTGGCTTTTGCCGTGACCCGACTTAGGGACAGGGGCGTATAGGCAGGCCGTGTTTGGGTTCGCTTGATTGAATGAAACGAGGGATTGAGAGCAGTGGCCTTCGTGTCGGCACCGCCGGCAGTCATGAAATAGTAAGGTCCTGTGGCATCCTGTGTGACGCCACCGTTCCAGTTTGTTTTATAGTTAAACGACCGCTTCCCTTTTTCCAAATCCCAGTAGTTCACTGAATATCGTCCCTTTGAAAAAGCATACCAGGTTCCGTCGAGGCGGCGTTTCCAACCATTGCGCAGGTTTGTGGTGCGAGCTTGTTTTCCGGTATTCAGCCAGTCTTCTATAAAAGCGTCCGTTCCTCCCTGAAAGTGTGCTTTCGGGGAGGCGACATCCATGGTGACCATATGCGTCCAAATACCGGTTTTACTTGATCGAGCCCAGAATCCATAATGCGTGTGGTCCTTAACTTCCCAACTTCTCAGCACCAGCGTGTACCAGACATCGGTGTCCCAGCCAAGTTCAAAGTTCCACGATTTCAGACCGGTTCCCTCGCCTCCAAATCCTTCGGTCTTGGTGCCGGCACCATGATAAACAGCGCGGATCGGTCCCGTGTGACTTTTGTGATCCCAAATCGAAAAGATGTAATTATGGGCTTTTGGATGTGCCTGAATCCCGGCATATCCTGCGCCCGTGCCACCCCAACCCAACGTTTCATAATAGGTGTACATTGCTTCGCCGGACTTGGGCACCCGTACTTCCTGTATGAGGATATCTCCGGCAAATCGGTCATCGAAGACCATATGCGATGAAGGTGCGGAATTTTGCGCGGATACAGCACCCACGATGTAGAGACTAAGGGTCAACAGACCGAATGCAAACGATGTTTTCATGTTATAAAATCGATAGGGGATGAATATTAGGTTATCAACAAATTGTACCGCAAAGTGATGCTGTCTTGCCGCCTTATCCAGATTGAGCTGAAAAAGTAAATGAGTTACCGAGTTGCGATAGGTGCGTTGTTAGTGGAGTGCAATCATTTTGGTGGTATCCCTACTGATATGGCATCTTTCCGGCGAACGCAATACATCCGCGGAAACGAGTTGTTGGCACTCACAGACGGAACTTTGGGAGGTTTTCTGCATACCTTAAATAAATCACTTCACCCTTGTACGATCGTGCCCACTGTGGCTGCAACTGCGTGTCCGGGCGGTCTTGTACTAGATACTGCCTATCAGGTGATTAAGGAGGAAATCCTTGCCGTACTTTCCACGGCACTCCAGCAAGATCGTCTGGATGGCGTTCTGTTGGCCCTGCATGGGTCGGCGGCTACTGAAAGTGAGTATGATCTGGAAGGGGATCTGCTCGAAGCTGTGCGATTGATGATTGGCCCCGACATTCCTGTTGTGGCAACATTGGATTTACATGCCCATGTGACACAGCGAATGTTGGATTTTGCAGACGTTTTGATTGCATGGGAGACCTACCCGCATTGCGATGCCCGTGAAACGGGCATGCGTGGTGCTCAGGCCCTTCTGGATGTATTGCAGGGAACATTAAAACCGACGATGGCTATGGGAATGGCCCCCGTCCTCGTTGGCGCTATTAACGGGGGTACGGAAGGCGACGGTCCGTTTGCACGAACGATGCAGTTTGTCAAATCACTGGAGCTTCAATCCGATGTTTACAGTAGCAGTGCCTTCCTGGTGCACCCCTATCTGGATGCTCCGGAAATGGGCGGCGGTGGTTTGGTAATAACCCATGATGCACCTGATTTGGCGAGGCAGTTGGCCCGGAACGCAGCAGAATTCTATTGGGAACAGCGATTTGCTTTGGAACCTGTGCTGTTTTCCATCCCGGATGCCATTGAATTTGGTCAGGCGACCGACGGTACCGTGGTTCTTGTGGAAACGGCGGATTGCTGTGGCGGTGGAGCGGCGGGCGATAGCGTTCAACTATTGCCCGCTTTGATGGCATTAGGTGAAGCGGTACCGTCGGTGATTCCAGTGGTGGATCGTGCGGCTGTGGAAGCTTGCCATGACGCCGGAATGGGGGCGTCGGTGACCGTGGAACTGGGCCATCAGCACGACCAACAATGGGGAGTTCCGCTGAATGTTTCGGGAGAAGTTCTCTATTTGTCCGATGGGAAATTTGTTTACTCCGGAGGCATTTGGGATGGGTGTGAGGGCAATATGGGGCCGGCCGCGGTACTGAAAGTTGCGGGTGTCCATATTTGTATTAGTTCTTTTCCCACCTATGAATGGTGCGGAGAACAGTACCCTGCCCTTGGATTAGATGTAGCCCGAATGAAGTATATCGTTGCCAAGAACCCCATGAATTACCGCATGGCTTTTCAACACTGCAGTGAGCATTTTCTGGTGCTGGACACGAAAGGCCCCACACCGGCCACGTGTAGGCACTTGCCCTATTCCCATTCACTTCGTCCCGCATTTCCCTGGGATGTTGAGATTGCCGACCCGGCGCGCGTTTTGATTTCCAGGGAGTAAAGACAAGTGGACACACCGACTCGTAAGCAACGAATGCTATTTCACCTGGATGCTTGAATAAACGACATAGCCCACGCCGATTGCCGGATCCACGTCAATGGAAACCATGATTCCCGGTTCACGGGTTGGTTGATGTAGTTTAATAACATTGGTGCCCACGTTGAGCGCCGACATGGGCAGTCGTGTTTGCTGTTCTCCGCTGGAGAGGACCACCGTGCCATTCCCTGCTTTGCCAAGAACTTCCAATTCGACGGTGTTCGATTCCACTGCCGCATCCGGTAATTGGACCCGGATGGCACCATAGTCCTGTTTCTTTGTGTTCAGCCCGACAAAGTTTGGTTGCTGAACAGGCGTATATGTTTGTTTGTTGCGTCGCAGACGAATGGTTCCTTTTCGGCCTCGTAGAATATCCACATGCGTATGATCGACATAAACGAGTGGATCATGTCCGGCATCTTTCCACTGCAGATACCAGAGATCCGATTCATTGGTGACGGCCCAATCACGGGATGTTGTACCGGATTTTCGTATTTGATCAATCGCGGCAACGTTGTTCTGAAATACGAAGTAGGTACCCCACGTTACGTCAAACAGGTGCCACCGTTGGTTGTAGTAGACTTCGACGCAGATATGAGAAGCATTTTGGGCTGGCGACGGTCCGGCGATATAGAACTCAACGGGTCGGGCACGGAGTCCGAGTTGGCCGGCTACCGTCAAAAATGCGGCAATGTGGTTACCGCAGATGCCCGCTCGAAGAGCCAGACATTCTTCCGTTGTGTTGGGAGTGGGCTTGCCCTGTTGTTTCAAAATGGCATAGTTGAGTGAACTTAGTCTGGCCTGGACACCATTCATGATGGCAACGGCAGTAACAAATTCTTTGGGCAGCGTTTCGCTGCGTTGACTCAAATGGGCTACCCGTGACTGGATGTCACTGACAAAACGGTCGGTTTCCTTTGTCGGAGATTCCGCACTGGCTCCCAGGCAGGTCATCCAAAATATCAAGACGGCAAAATGGCGAATAAAGTTATTCATCGGGCTCATGGGATCCTGGTAAAGTCCCTATTTTGTTTGCTTCTCGTCTGCTGCCGGGACATTTGGTTTCTTTTTAGTATGCGTATCGAAGAATTTGAAAATTTCTGGAAAGTGTTTGTATGCCACGTCGACATGCCCGCCCCCTTTTATCTCCAGATATTCGTATTCCATTTTAAGTTCTTTCATTTTGGCAACCCAGCGACGGGCTCCGTAAACCAGGCTGTCCTGATCGCCCTGAACCACAATCACCGGGATATGGGTTATCTTTGCCAGCCCCGAATGATTACGCGGGCTGGCCGGAGCGATGGGCCCCAGAGCTGCCCAGATATCCGGGTATTTGATGCCTAGATGCCAGGTGCCACCCCCGCCCATCGAATGTCCCATCAAATAGATACGCCGCTGGTCAATATTGAATTCTTTGCGAATCAGAGCAAGAACGTTCATGACATCTTTTTCGCTGAGCTCACCCAGATTGTCCGGATCAGAACTGCGACCTCCGCCGGAACCCCGCGATCCGTACCAGCCACGTGCGTTATATCCTGTGGGAGCCACAATTAGGTAGCCATGTTTTTCCGCATGATAAATAAAGCCGGGATAACGGATCATCACGGCGGCATTGCTTCCCAGTCCGTGCAGGGCAACGATCAGCGGGGATTTGGTTTTGCTATCGTAGGAGGAGGGAACATACAGCGAATAAGGCATCGTTTTCTTCGCTGCTTTGAAGAAGTAGCTGCGGCTTTGAATTTTCGTTGGTGTGACTGGATCTGCGGATTGGGCCGTGTTGGAAGATAGCAGCAAAACGATCAGCAGTTTTAAAGCGAATGAGGAACAGGATTGCCACATAGATCACCTTCCATTACAGATCGATTGAGAGAACACGTAGATTGTACACAATGAAAATGTGCATCGCACATCGAAAGATATGCGTTTCTTGCGAGAATCCCCATGTCGCCAGATTTAGAGCGGTTTGTTAGGATCGTCGATCTGACCCGCTTCATTGTTGGTCGGATCATAGCGCCGTACTGAATCCCGTTTGCGTTTCGGGCTCTGCGGCCCTTTCTTCGTGGGTTGCTCACGGCGTTCCAGTCCTGCGCGGCTTAGCAGACTGCGTCCCAGTACGGAGCGAACGGCATCGTCGTCGGCGGGTGGGGGGCCGGTTGCACCGAGATCCGCCGGGTCATAATCCATCGTATAGACATGTTTGGCAAACTGAATATTACATCCGGGATCAAGTCGTTTCGTTTGGACTCGCGATCCATCCACACGCGTCCCATTGCGACTGTTTAGATCTCTGGCAAACCAATACCCTTTGTTCACATAAAGTTGGCAATGATGAGCGGATACGTTTTTGAACCGCAAAACAATATCGCAGCTCTCACGGCGGCCCACCAGGAGCTTCATGTCCAGCAGGGGGATTGAGTCCCCACCGCCTACAGGTTCCAGAAATCCATATTTGCTCATAAAAGAGTTGCCAGTTTAGTTTTTGAATACGAGTGGCTTATCCTAGCACACATTGCAATACGTTATCGTTATGGTTGATAACGCTCTCGGACGGATCGCCCGATACGCATTATTATCGGTGTTTTGTTGTTATGATTTCAATCTTTGTCAGCTAGTGAGCCACAAGGAAGTTGTTACGATGGTTGGTTAGGGAGGATTATAACTTTTTTACCATTTCATCTATTTTAGGCCAGGTCCGTTTCGGGTCAAATCCCAAATGAAATCAAAGCTCTCAAAAACGCCCGCAAAATCAAAGACGGCTGGTATGGACTGGCAGGATAAAGGTTTGCGCTACTTTTCGTTGAATCACTTTTATCGAGCGATTTTTGGCGCGAGGGTGCAAAAAGTAAGCCTGGACGCCGGATTTACCTGCCCTAATGTGGATGGCACGGTGACGACCGGCGGCTGTACCTTTTGTGACAACCGCAGTTTTAGTCCAAGTCGTCGCATTGCTCGACAGGATATTATGGATCAGCTTGAGCATGGAATGCGATGTTTAAAAGAGCGTTATACCGTCAATCAGTTTATTGCTTATTTCCAGCCGGCGACAAACACGTATGCACCTGTCGATCGTTTGCGGTCTCTGTACGAAGCGCCGTTGGCTCACGCAGATGTCGTCGGTATGGCCATCGGTACCCGTCCGGACTGTGTGCCTGATGATGTTCTGGATTTACTTGAAGAGGTTGCTGCAGGAACCTATTTGAGTGTCGAATACGGAATGCAGACGATGCACAACCGTTCTCTGGACTGGATGAATCGCGGGCATCATCATGACTCGTTTCTGGATGCCATGCAACGGAGTCGCGGCCGCGGGTTTGAGATTTGTGCGCATGTTATCCTCGGATTACCAGGTGAATCGCATCAAGATATGCTGGCGACTGCCCGCGAGCTGGCAGGACAAAAAATTAATGCGGTTAAAATCCATAATCTGTATGCAGTGCGAAATACGGAATTGGCCGAACAACTCGCACGCGGCGAAGTGACGTTACTGGATCGGGACAGTTACGTACACGCAGTGGTCGAGTTTCTTGAGTTACTGCCTCCGGATGTGGTGGTCGAGCGGGTCAGCGGCGATGCACCGCCAGATTATTTCGTTGCACCTGAGTGGTGTCAAAATAAGCCGGCCGTGCGTGATGCGATTGCCCGCGAGCTGGAATCACGGGATACATGGCAGGGTCGTCTCTACGTAGCGGAAGATGCCGAATAAATAAACGCAACGGGATTACGGGTGATCTGCCCGTGGATTTTCCAACGGTCCCTCTGATAAACGTTACAATACATTGCTCAACGCCGGATATCGTGTGTGCGGATGGAATGTGGCGTACCTGGTAGTTCACCTCTTAGGAGTTCATTGTCGATGTTTGTATATAAGATAAAACCCAGTCTGTTGAGTCTGGTATTGGTGGGAGTCGTCCTGGCCGCCACCTCCGGGGCCGCAGAGCTCGAGAACCACATTACGCACGGTCCGATTCTGGGGCGATTGTCGTCCACCAACGTCGGAGTCTGGGTTCGTACGGCGCAGCCGGGGACATTTCAAGTGCGTTATGGTACGGAGCCCTCCAATCTGGATCAGGTCAGTGCCGTGGTGGAAACTCAGTTGGAAAGTGATTGTACGGGCTGGGTTTTACTACAGAATCTGGCGAGCCGGACCAAGTATTATTACCGTGTGGAAATGCCGGGAATCTCTGATCTGACCGGGCGAAGTGGATCTTTTCGTACGTTGCCGGCTGCCCGGCAATATCGCAATGAAAAGCTTAATCCGGAAGGGCTGTTTAATTTCAAATTTGAGTATGCATGCGGAAACAATCAGAATCCGGGTCACAGCAACGGTCCTCGACTGCCCGCCTTTCATACGATGCTTCGGGAAATCAAGGACGACATTGATTTTGCTATTCTCAATGGTGACTGGCTCTATGAAACCCAACGGGAATACACACCCGGAGAATGGTTACTCCAGGTCGGACAGCCCTCCGGTGTGGCACCTCCTTTGGTTCAGTCGGCTCCGGCGATCGTTGGCGTGTGGCAGAACTACAAGCATTTTCTCAATCAGGCACCGGTGTTGACAGATTGGCACCGTCAGGTTCCCAGCTTTTTTACCTATGATGATCATGAAATCCTGAATGATGTTTGGGGTGCGGGTTCTCCTGGATTGCGTGATCGGCGGGCTGTGTTTCGTGATATTGGAGTGCGTGCCTGGTATGACTATCTTGGATGGTCCAATCCCACCGATTTTCCGCAACGTGTTCACATCAGTCGTGGGGCGGTTGGTCAGCAGGGCACGATTCTGACAGACGCCACTGCGGACTTTAAGGCAATCGATATGAAACAGGTCAGTAACCTGCATGTGCACTGGGGGACACGGACCGCTGGTGTCAATGAAAATGAACTGGATGATGTGGGGGGAATCGCCAATGCGGGAGTGTACGAAATCGTCGAAGTGCTGGATAAGCATCGAATCCGGGTGAAACCTGCTTTTGATGAAGACGCGACGGTGTCGTATTCGTTGGGGAGACGATCGTATTTTAAAATGACGGTTGGCAATTGTGATTTTTTTGTTTGTGATACTCGTGGCCAACGGCAGATGCACGATAAGTCCGATCCCTACAAAAAGGATATTTCCATGCTCGGCCTGAAACAGCGACAATGGCTGCTCGAGGGCATGACGAACAGCAAAGCAGATTTCCTGTTCGTCGTTTCAACCGTCAATTTTATGGTGCCTCATGTGGGAGGCGGAAAAGTTCGCGCGGACAATAAAGATGATGCCTGGACGGTGTTTTATCATGAACGGGAGTTGTTGATTGACGCCTGGGATGAATTAAAACAACCCGTATTTTTACTGACCGGGGACCTGCACAACAGTTTTGTTTGCAGCATTACCGACAATGTATGGGAATTTGCCTCCGGACCCCATAACTCCAATAACCACTACTACACCGATGAAGGGGATCGTCCTGCCAATGGCTTGTTCAAATATGGTCCGCGTGAAGTGGATATCCACTGGTCAACGCATTGGCAAAATGATGTGGCGCGGGATCAATTACGAGGACCGACCTATTGTGTCGTGCAGGTCAATAATGTGTTTGACAACCCACTGGAATTTGGGCAGCATCGGTGGGTCGCATTCCCCAGGCCTCAGGTGATTTTCCAGTATTTCGATGGTTACACGGGCAAACTTAGATATGCACACAGTGTACGTGCGAATAACCAGTGATTTGTTGCCTTTGCCCCATTCACCATTTCATGATTTCCGAGGTACGCGAATTCTATGAGCCAGCAGCGGTTTCCCGAGATTACGGTTGCCGGAACGCCGCGAGAAATGGGGCGGCAATTGGGCGAAGCCTGCAGGGAGCAGGTTCGGGGGTTTTGTGACTATGCATTGACGGCAGTCAATAAAACGGTCGCGATTCCCGCTGCGCTTGCCACACGTATTGCGAACGAATCGATGGCCTATGTGCAGCGATTTTCCCCACATTTGTTAGAGGAACTGGAGGGCCTGGCGGAATCAGCAGATGTCTCCGTGGAGGATTTGATGCTGTTGCAGGTTCGAAATCAGTTTCATGACGGGATGGTTCAGGGTTGTACGGCGGTTGCCCTGGCAGCCGATGTCACGCAGGGAGGTCGTACCCTGGTTGCTCAGAACTGGGATGCCGATCCGGCGCTGGATGCATTTACCGTGGTGCTGACGCGTCGCCCACAAACGGATCCTGCCTATATGTCCGTCACGCAGGCCGGGCTGATTTCTTATATTGGCATGAATGCAGCCGGCTTTGCCGCCTGCGTCAATACGCTGCCTGCTCCGGCACGTGATGTTGGAGTACCGCACTATTTTTCATTGCGAACGATGTTTGAACAGTCGACCTGTGCTGCTGCTGTCGCTCAGCTAGAATCGGCTCACCGGGCAATTCCTGTGAATATCATGACGACATCCGACAGTGGACCCGCCAATATCGAAGGCTATGTTGATGAAGTCCGGGTGGTGGACGGGGATAAGTACCTTGTCCATACGAATCACTGTCTGTGTTCAGACCGGGAATGGATAAACGCAGAATTTCCCGAGTTGATACAGTCACATGCACGGCAGCAACGGATGACGGAATTGCTGGACAAGTCACCGTCCTGGTCTGTATCACGATTGCAGGAATTGTTGAGCGATCATGACGCCTTTCCAAAGGGGATTTGCCGACATGCAAACGATCATCCGCGGCACGGATTTTGGGTTACGGTGTTTTCCGTGATCATGGATCCTGAGGCAGGTAAAATGTATCTGACACGAGGTAACCCGTGTTCAGAAGTTTATGAAACCTACGATCTGGATGTTTCTTAATGTAGTGGTCCGTTGAGGGGGAATTCGAAGTGAATCAAAATCACCTGCAGGAATATGATTTTTCGGGGAGAGTGGCTCTGGTTACGGGCGGGACTCGGGGTATTGGTCGCCAGATCGCGTTTCGATTAGGACAAGCGGGTGCAAAGGTGGTTGTAAATTATCGCTCGAATCAGGTTGCGGCAGATTCGACAATCGCAGAATTTCGCAAGGCAGGGATGAACTGCATGGCGGTTGCTGCTGATGTGAGTAACCAGCAGGAGGTTCTGCGGTTGGTAGCAGAAACAGAAGACAGGATGGGGCCGATCGATCTGCTCGTGAATAACGCCGGGGTTTTTGATTATTTAAACCACGCAGAATTGGATGCAGAACGGTGGCGACATACCATGGAAACGAATGTGGATTCCATGTTTTACTGCACCTGGGCTGTCAAAGACAAAATGATCGAGCGACAGTTTGGACGGGTTGTAAATATTACATCGATTGCCGGATTAGAAGCAAAGCCCTATGCGATCGCTTATGCCACGAGCAAAGCGGCGATGATTGGTTTTACTCGAAGCGCCGGCCATGCATTTGCCAGCCATAATGTGCGTGTTAATGCCGTGGCACCAGGTTTGATCGATACAGAGATTCTGGCAGATGTTGAACAGGATGTACTGCAGCAACTCATTGACAGAACACCGGCGGGTCGGATTGGTACGGTTGACGATGTTGCAAGTCTGGTGCTGTTCCTGCTTTCGGAACAGGCAGATTATATTAGTGGCCAGACGATGGTCGTCTCGGGGGGTCGCGTGACACTGCCCTGAGCCAATCGAGTCCGAGTGGATCCTTGTTAAAACCTGATGGTGATACGCCGGGCGAATTTCGTACGCAGTGGATTTAATTTCTGTAAAATAAGAGTTGTAGCGAGCTGGCTGAAAAATAAACCGAGTGGGAGTTGCGATGGAAACCGTTGAAGACCCGAAGCTTCAGGAGATGGTTGGATTTCTAAATCGGCTTGGAACCGAGGATATCAGGCATTCCGGCAATAAGAACTATTTGGGCCATCTTGTTGCTGTGCATCGTGATTTACTCCGATGGGGAGCTGGGTTGGATGTTGCCCGGGCCGGGCTATTCCATTCGATTTATGGAACGGAGATATTTCAGGGATTTAAATTACCCGTTTCTCAGCGTAGTGAACTGCAGGATTTGATAGGGCATCGTGCCGAATGGATCGCGTTTCTGAACTGCTACGTGGATCGGCACCGCTGGGATCAGTGCATTATCGATCGAACGACTGAATACCAAATCGCCAATCGGGAGACGGGCGAAATTTATCAATTAGCCAAAGAAGACTGGGATGACTTGATCAGGCTCCATTTGTGTGACTGGATGGAACAGCTTCAACGCATGAACTGGTGGGATTATCGACGTGAAGGTTATTCTGCGATGGCGAGTTATCTTGGTGGCGCTGCTCTGCAAAACTATGATCGCGTGCTGGCAATGGAACCCGATCGCGAAGCAGGGCTGCATGTCGGCAGCGAAGTTTGGGAAAATCGGTAACCTGATTGTGTCGGAGAGATGACAAATTGGACAGCGTATTTCATGGAGATCAAACAATGAGTCGTTGGCAGTATTGGATCGTTTTGGTGATTACCACCGGACTGGCATTGAGTGAAGCGCGCGGCGAATTAACAACGGAAAAAAAACCAAATATTATTTTGGTACTGGCGGATGATGTTGGCTATGAAGCACTGGGCTGCTATGGGGGAACCTCTTATCCAACCCCTCGTCTGGACACGTTGGCCCAAAGTGGGTTACAGGTAATGCACTGTTACAGTATGCCCGTTTGTCATCCGACCCGTATCTGTTTACTGTCCGGAAAATATCCGTTTCGACTCGCCAACCCTAAATGGGGGTCCTACCCCAAAGAGGCTGAACAGGAGACATTTGCCTGGGCGATGAAACGGAGTGGTTACCGGACGGCTGTCAGCGGAAAATGGCAGTTGTCA
>JAYZPA010000187.1:0-11128 GCA_036150515.1 Planctomycetota bacterium | reverse complement strand
GTCGCTGCCTGCCGCACCGCCTGGTGCTGCTCAATCGCTTTGAACGAATAGGATCCCTGATATTCCTCATATCGAATCGGCTGAGATTTAAATTCCAGATAATATTCATAAGGCACATTTTCAATAGGCTGACTTAAGTAGAATACGGAGTTTAAAGTCAGTTGCAGCTTTCCTCCTTTGGCACCCACAACCATGTTGTAGCCCAGCGTGGCGTTCGCATCAAAAGACTGCTGGACCACACCAAAAATAGCCAATACAGCAACGACGAGTGTCACTCCCATACCCATGGAAAACATCGTTAGCAGCGAGGACAGTAATCGCTGACGAATACTGCGATAGGCTATGGTCAGTAAGTTCATCGTATTCGTCTCCTCTCTATGCCTGAGCGGCCTGAGCGGCCTGAGCCGCAACCAAATTGATATCCTCTAAACGTTCCACACGGGAAAACTGCTCAGCAACTTCCATCGAATGTGTTACCAGAATCAAACCAACCTGGAATTCCTCACACGTTTCTTTGATTAAGTCCACAATGCTCTGTTGATTCACAGGATCGATGTTCGCCGTGGGTTCATCCGCTAACAACAGCCTGGGTTGATTTGCCAATGCGCGGGCAACCGCCACACGCTGCTGCTCACCGACACTCATCATGGTCGGACGATGTCCTATCCGACTCGCTAATCCAACTCGCTCCAATAGCGAAAGCGCAAATCCGCGATCGGTCCTGCCTTTACAGAAGGCCATCCCCAGCATCACATTTTCCAACGCCGTAAAAGCCGGCAGCAAATTGAAGGTCTGGAACACGTATCCCATATTTTCCGCACGGAAACGATCTCGCATTTCCTGAGATAACGTCTGTAAGGGAAGGCCATCAAATGTTATCTCACCAGAGTCAATATGAGTGATACCGGCAATGTTATGTAGCAAGGTCGTCTTACCCCCACCGCTGCGACCCACCAAGACAACTTGTTCCCCAGCCGATACCGAAAAGTGCGGGATGTCCAGAATCGGCAGTGGACTGCCATCCGGCTGAATAAACGTCTTTTTAAGATCAGTAATGGAAAGCATGTTACTCTGATTGGAACGAGAAGAGTATTTTTGGCCTGCAAAACACTGTAAGGCTATTTAGTAAATGTAGCACATAGATACGTTGCAGGCCGGTACAAAGTTCACGGGGAAAACGCTGCGATATCTCAAGATCATGGAGCTCATGACCGGATTCCAAACACAAAAATCGTCTTAAAAACCATCTAACATTTTCTGGATTCCGAGGCGAACTCCTGCATCGCTACCAAGGAGGTACCGGGACCTGCGACAGCCTCACAGGCCGTCAGCCATATCCCGCGCATGATAACTGCTTCGTACGAAGGGGCCACTGGCAACCTGACAAAATCCCAGGCTCCTGGCCGCCTTTCCAAGATATTCAAATTCTTCCGGTGGTAGATATCGCTGAACCGGCAGGTACTTAGGACCCGGTTGCAGATACTGTCCCAGCGTCAGAAAATCGACTCCATATTGCCTTAAATCTGCCAGCACATCAAACAATTCATCGTGGGTTTCTCCAAGTCCCAGCATCAAGCCGCTCTTGGTACGCAATTTCGGGTTTCGCTTTTTAACCCGGTCAAGCAATTTTAAGGTCCAGCGATAATCGGATTTTGGCCCGCGAACGGATGCATACAGTCTGGGGACCGTTTCCGTATTGTGATTAAAGACTTCGGGTGCCGCATCAATCACCCGATCCAAAGCGGACAGGTTATGAACGAAATCCGGGGTCAACACTTCGACCACGGCACCGGTTCTCTGCCGGACTGCCATGACACAGCGATAGTAGTGGTCAGCGCCTCCATCCGGTAAATCATCTCGAGTGACCGACGTAATCACAACATGTTTCAATCCCAGGCGTTCCGCGGCTTCCGCCACCCGATCCGGTTCGTCGCTGGCAAGTTCATCGGGATGACCTCGATCCACCGCACAAAATCCACAGGGTCGGGTACAAACATTTCCCAAAATCATAAAGGTCGCAGTTTTTTGCGAATAGCACTCCATCCGATTGGGGCATCGTGCGGAATCGCATACAGTTTCCAGTCCCAATTCCGCGAGTAATCCCTGGGTAAAATGATTGGCATTCCGTTGAGGGATTTCGCGTCTTAACCAGGACGGTAAGCGCCGACTTGGGGCAGGTTCCGGGGCCTGCAGCACCGGCAGTTGAAAAGTCGATGTGGATTCAGACACGTTTCGTGTTTCCTCGTGCGGTTTTCTGTTGCAGCTTGACGCAAAGTTCCGCCAAATAGGGATGCCCCGTATGTAAATGATAATCATCGCAGTCAAATTCGCCAGCTAATGATTGTACCACTGCCGAACGAAGTTTGGACATCTTTGCAGACTTTCGATTTTCAGCCATCAAACAACTCATCGTCCGGCGTGTTTGGTCCGTGGGTAGTTTCCAGGCAGTGTCCACGTACCCATAACGGCGCATATCCGGATTCACATTAATATAGCTTCCAAAACAACTGACACCACGTCGGATCGACATCCCCGTTGCCGCAAGCATTCCCGTGCGGCCCCAAACACTATAAATTCCCTGATAGCAAAGTGGCCTGATTCCTAGCTGACGTAAAGCCTGACTTACTGAATCACGTATCTTTCCCAATACCTGCCCCACGCTCAAGTCGTACTCGTATGCGGGGATCAGGGGGTAAACGGCCAATTGACCGGCCGTGTGTAGAATACATCCACCACCTCGGGGCAGCCAATGCGTTTCCAACCCTGATTTTTCTGATTCTAATTGGGTTAGTCGCATGTGTGCGTACGACCCCTTCCTACCTACGGTGAGCACCGACGGATGTTCACATAACAAAACCGTAATTCGATCCACGCCCTCGGCATACTGTGCCAGCAGGTGTTGTTGTAATTGCAAAAAATCACCAAAGCGCACCTGTCCCAACAAATGAAACGCCATTTTCGATGGAGGGTTGTTAATTTGAGACATGGAAATACCTGGCGACTGGTCGTTTTCGGTTAAGAGAGATATGCTGGTATAGTCAATACGGAACGGGTGAACGTTCAAATCTTATCCTGAGTAAAATTAATCTCAAGGGCATAAGCTCCGATGGCTAAGAAAAATACAAAAAAGAAGGAAACTCAGGGAAACTCAACACGGATTTCCGAAAACCGTAAAGCTCGGCACAAGTATACGGTAGTGGATACTCTGGAATGTGGAATCGTGCTGCTGGGAAGTGAAGTAAAAAGCCTGCGTGAGGGTAAAGTGTCGCTGGATGAAGCCTATGGTCGCGTCATCCGTAAAGAACTTTATTTGGTTGGGTGCGATATTGCGATCTATACACAGGCTTCCAGCCTGAACCACAAACCGCGTCGAGATCGCAAGTTATTACTGCATAAACTTGAACTTCGGAAATTTACAGACAAAGCACTGACCTCGGGTCATACGCTCATTCCCTTAAAAATGTATTTTAATGATCATGGGATTGCCAAAGTTCTCATGGGACTATGCAAAGGAAAAAAATCCCATGACAAACGAGAGTCCATCAAGCAGCGTGAAACTCAAAGAGGACTGGATCGTGCAATGCGTGCCAAACGCTAATACCCGATCACTCTGCCCGCTGAGACAACTCGATTCATTGAACCTGTGCTGAGCGATTGCCGGGATCCGATTCAATCTCAGCAATCACATCGCCTGTTTGTAGCACTTCGTCTACGTCAACGATGATTTGCCTGAGGACACCCGAACAGGGTGCCAGCACCTCCACACACACGTCGCCGGCAGAGACCTCACAAAGACTATCACCACAAAGCACGGACACCTGATCCGTCACCAGCCACGCCGAGAGAGTCATTTGAACAGCATCTAACTCCAGATCCGGAATCGAAACCGGCTGGCTTTCCCGGGGCATCGTCATGATAATTCCAGTTCCAGAGTACCCCATAAACTTGGATCTTCCCGAATGGGATATTCCGGCCCTAATGAAAATGTCTGCCACCCCAATTCCCGGTCAATCACGGCATAACTGAAGCCCAACCGCGGATAGTCCTCTGGGTCAAAACCGGTTAAACAATCTGCGGGAATCCAGCCCCGTAATTCATATCCGGATCGCTGGACCGTCGACTGCACTTGTAGCTGTTCCGTTCTCACCTCGACCGGATGTTCCCGTGCGCGGTGAATCGGAATCATCTTTGCCAGCGGCAGATTAAATCCGGAACCGCCACCCTGAGGCATCAGCATAAATTGATGACAAAAACGACTGGCTCGATGGATCGTCTGTGTATTACGCGTATCGATCCACAACAAAACACCATCGCTGTCTTCAATTCGATTTTCCCGACACCACAAATTCTCCTGTTTCCCTTTTACACGAATATTCACAAATAATCCGGAGGCATTGTATCCGATGCGGAAATCCGCAAAAGGCACTCGACCACCGAGGTCACCAAACCCCGGTACTTGGTAACGCTCTGAAAGCGATACACCCTTAGATGTCCATTGTCGGGGATACCGCTTACAGCCCTGTGCAAACCGAAAGAGCATGGTGGGATCCACTAAATCCTCCGTTGACTCTGCCATGAATTCACTCCTGATATTTCAAATACACCAATCACTAATCAATGCAATCCACACTACCGCGGATTATAACTCTCGAATCTGTGACAAATGTTCCCGCAGGAATCCTTCAAGGTCCCCGCGGTACAAGTCCTCAACTTCATTAAAATATATTTTCACCGAATCTAAGTCCGAGTGACTTTCCGCTAATTCCCGTTTGTTCCCCAAATCAGCAACCCGACCTGTCGTCGTCTGCCCTCGATATCCATTGCGCACCACCAGACACAACGCTTCTGCCTTCTTGGTAACAATCGTCAGCCAGGGTCTCCGACCGCCCGGCAAATACATGTGTACCAGTACTTTGTTGTTCCACAAGAAGTTTCCTTCCGGCAGGATTTCCTGGAGCAGCTGATATAAATCCTCCCAAACCTCCATTTTCCATTTTCGCTTCTTTCCCATCAGAAATCCTGTACGCGAGAAATGCCATTTTTCACCCTGTTTTTTCCACGGTGAAAACCGTTCCGGATCAACTTTTGTTTTAGATGTCATCCTTTGAAAACCGGCTACGGCCGTCTCTAAGAAATTCCAGAACTCTTTTGTGTCAATCTCTTCATAACCGTACGCTCGGATCTCAACCTCTTGCCACTGCGCTCGTTTTTTTACTTTCACCCGTGGTTCATTTCCATAAACCGGAAGTTCATCCATTTGATTCAACGTCCGTAAATTCAATTGCTCGATAAGTTCGTCCCGTTTAAAGGTTCCGGGAGCCGTCCGAAATTTCATTTTTAACAACCAGGTCTCTGCCGTGATCGCATGAAAAAACCAACCGTGGCTTTTGGTAAGTGCAGCAATTTCCACGACGGTTCTGGCACTAAAGTCCGTCTCTCCCAATTCACCGTGTTCGTGGATCTTATCAATCGTATCCGCCAGAATCTGGCCATCCCACTGAACCGGAGATCCATCACGTCCAACCCGGTCGTGTATATGCCACTGACGCCCATCCCGCTTCCACGGCATGACAATGTTCTTTCCTATTTCGGTAACATCCAATTGCGGAGTTGTTGAGGCGGGTGCGATCGGAATATATTCCATTCGTTCAACATAGGGCCCCTGCCTGATCACTGCCGCGAGCGCTTCGCCGGTATGACTGGTATTCGCTTTCTTGGATTTTTTGGTATGAGCCGCCAGATCCTCGGGCGTTGCTGCAGCCACAATTTCACCGCCCGCCAGCCCCGCCTCAGGTCCCATATCAATCACCCAGTCGGCTGTCTTAATCAAATCCAGGTTATGTTCAATAACCACGACCGTATTCCCCATATCCACTAATCGATGTAACACTTCCAGTAATTTTTCCAGATCTTCAAAATGCAATCCGGTTGTCGGCTCATCCAGTAGATATAACGTCTGTCCGGTATCAGGTCGCGCCAGTTCTGAAGCGAGTTTCACGCGCTGCGCTTCACCACCGGATAACGTGGGAGCGGGCTGCCCCAGAGCAACATAATCCAATCCAACATCACACAGCATTTGCAGGATTCGGGAAATCTTAGGAATGTTGTCAAACAAGCGTACCGCTTCGGCACAGGTCATTTGCAGCACATCGGAGATCGATCGCCCCCGAAACTTCACCGCCAGAGTATCGGGGTTGTATCGGCGACCTGCACAGGTTTGGCATTGAATCCAAACATCCGGTAAAAAGTGCATCTCAATCCGTTTCTGTCCATGGCCGTCACAGTCATCACAACGTCCACCGGGAACATTGAAACTGAAGCGGCGCGCCGTATAACCACGCAGTTTTGCGTCCGGTAACTGAGAGTACAACGTTCGAATCAATTCAAATACGCCCGTGTACGTGGCAGGATTGGAGCTGGGCGAATTCCCCAGCGCCTGCTGGTCCACTCGTATCACCTTGTTTATAAATTCCAGCCCTTCAATCGCATCATGCGCTCCTGCAAGGGTGCTGGCTCGATGCAGTTTCTTAGCCAGAGCCGCATACAATACACCGTCAATCAACGAACTCTTCCCACTCCCGCTGGGACCGGTGATGGCGGTTAGAGTCTCCAGGGGGAGCACTAAATCCACGTCTTTCAGATTATGATGTCGTGCTCCACACACTTTCAGCACCTGACTTTGAACCTTGCCTTTTAAGAACACGGGCCGACGGTTCTTAGGGATCGGAATTGATTTTTTCCCGGACAAATAGGGACCGGTTACCGAGGATTTTCGTTTGGAAAGTTGAGCGGGAGTTCCCAGTGCAACTACATTACCTCCGTGTTGACCCGAACCTGGTCCAAAATCACACAGGTAATCGCTTCCCAAAATCATCTCACGGTCATGTTCCACAACTAAAAGTGTATTGCCAAGGTCACGCAGTTTATGCAACGCCTTGAGCAACCTCGAGTTGTCACGCGGATGAAGACCAATGGTAGGTTCATCCAGTACATACAACACTCCGCACAATCCACTGCCAAGTTGTGAAGCCAACCGAATCCGCTGGGCTTCGCCATTGGAAAGGGATGCGGCCGGCCGATTCACGGTCAAATAATGCAATCCTATTTCGTTCAGAAACTCCAACCGATTATGAATTTCACGTAGTAATTCACCTGCAACCACCTTTTGGGATTTGGGAAGTTTCCAACCGCCAACTCGTTTCAGCAGCTGATCCAAAGGAAGTCGACAAAGTTGATCCATGTTACTATCCATGAATCGATAGGCTGCCGCAGTATCCTGTAAACGGGTGCCTGCACATGAAGAACACTCGACTTCATCCACCAGGTGCTCGAGGCGCGTTCTGAGTGAGGGTGAAACGCGCGATGCTTCTGCCAGCGCGGGATAAAGTCCTTTAAACTGAAACTTAAACGACCGGGAAAAC
This sequence comes from Planctomycetota bacterium, assembly GCA_036150515.1. Taxonomy (GTDB): domain Bacteria; phylum Planctomycetota; class Planctomycetia; order Pirellulales; family Pirellulaceae; genus UBA721. The sequence continues at coordinate 3,707 of JAYZPA010000187.1, read as the reverse complement.
TTCTCTGACTCGTCCGAACACTCCACTTCAAACCACTGATCACCGGTACCATGCATGATGCTGCGGCGATGCGCGGCTGGCAGCCGGTCAAAGGAAACGGACGCGTCTATCTCTAAATCGCGTATCCATGCCTGCATCATCTGGCGGGCGATGGGTTTCTCCAGATCCGGCCAGAGCGCAACGGCACCATTCAGTAGAGTCGCCTGAGTATCGCCTAACAGAGCGGCCGGGTTCGTCCCCCGCTGCGTGCCCAGGCCTTCACAGGATGGACACCAGCCAAGATGGCTGTTGAAGGAAAAGTGATGAGGTGACAATCGCTCAAAGGAACGACCACATGCTTCGCAAGCCAAATGTTGACTGTGTTGACGAACCTTCCACTGCGGTTCGTCGGTTTTTGACTTTACATAGGCGACACGCAGTATCCCGCAACCCATTTGAAGAGCCACTTCGACACTCTCTGCAATCCGTGACCGGTCTTTTACACGAACACGAATACGATCGACCACCAATTCGACTTCATGTTGACTGCGACGATCCAAATCCGGAATGGCGTCCAGAGTATAAGTTTGCTGATCAATCCGAACCCGTACAAAACCACTCTGCCGTACCTCATCCCATAAAGCGGAATAATCCTGTCCGGACTCCAATGATAACGGCGCCAGTAAATAAAGTCGGGTATCCTGAGGTTCCTTCAGGATTTTATCCACGATCTGATCCGATGTCTGCGTCCCCACCGCAATTTGACAATCCGGACAATGGGGAGTTCCCAGACGGGCCATCAGAATTCTCAGATAATCGTAAATTTCCGTTACCGTACCAACCGTCGAACGGGGCGTGTGCCCCAGATTCTTTTGTTCAATGGCAATCGCCGGCGATAGTCCGTCGATCATATCAAGACGTGGTTTCTGAGTCTGACTAATGAACTGCCGTGCATAGGAACTAAGACTCTCGACATAACGCCTTTGGCCTTCCGCATAGATCGTATCCATCGCAAGCGACGTTTTACCACTGCCACTGGGACCGGAAAACACGGTCATATGATCCCGTCGAACGTCCACGTCGACCCACTTCAGGTTATGTTGCCGAGCACCACGTACGCGAATATTTTTCAATTCCGGTGTAGGCTTTTGATTCGCGACCGTCGAATCCTCTGACATGTTTAAACGCGAGTCCAGTACCCGAGCTAAAGCCGTCCCCGTCGCGGATGTTGAACAGGCAGCAACCTCTTCCGGAGACCCTGCCACCAACAGTTCGCCACCCGCGGCGCCTCCTTCCGGCCCCAGATCAATCACCCAATCCGCCGTCTTGATCACATCCAGATTGTGTTCAACCACCAGGACGGTATTCCCGTTATCCACAAAATCATGCAACACTTTTAGAAGTAACTCAATGTCGGCAAAGTGTAATCCCGTCGTCGGCTCGTCCAGCAGATAAAGCGTATTTCCCGTACTCTTTTTCACCAACTCGCGAGCCAATTTGATTCGTTGAGCTTCACCCCCGGAAAGCGTCGGTGAGGGTTGTCCCAATTTTAAGTAATCAAGGCCGACATCCTGCAGCGTTTTTAATTTGCGATGGATCGCGGGTATGTTTTCAAACAATTCCAAAGCCGTTGCAACATCCATCTCAAGAATGTCGGCAATGGAATGACCTTTGAAACATACCTGCAACGTCTCGCGGTTAAATCGCCTGCCCTGACACACCGCACAGGTCACCCAAACATCCGCCAGAAAGTCCATTTCCAATTTATTCGTTCCGTTGCCCTCACAGGCCTCACATCGACCACCCTTGACATTAAAACTAAATCGACCCGGTGGATATCCACGACGCTTGGAATCAGGCAGCTGGGTAAACAGTTTGCGTATATCGTCAAAAACTTTGATATAGGTGGAAGGATTGGAACGTGGTGTACGACCGATAGCTGACTGGTCAATGGCAATCATCTTGTCCAGATGCTCCACACCCCGTAATTCCAAATGGGCACCCGGAACACCATCCCCACCGTTAAGGTCACGACGTAGTGCCTCAGAAACAATGTCATTTACCAACGAACTCTTCCCCGATCCCGAGACGCCCGTAACGCAAATGAAATTCTGCAGCGGAATGCTGACATCAATCGACTTCAAATTGTTGTGCGCTGCACCCAGAATCACCAGTTGTTTTTCGGATTGCCCGCGCCGCTGATCCGGTACCGCAATGGCTCTCGTGCCGGCCAGAAACTGGCCTGTCACACTCCGTGTATTAGAACGAATATCATCCAGCTTCCCACGAGCGACGATCTCGCCACCCTGAACACCCGCACCCGGGCCGAAATCTATCACATAATCTGCAATCCGCATCGTGTCCTCGTCGTGTTCGACAACAACGACCGTATTCCCCATATCCCTCAGTTGTAATAACGTCTGCAGTAATCGCTCGTTATCCCGTGTATGTAAACCAATGGATGGTTCGTCCAGAATATAAGTAATGCCGACCAAACCGGAACCGATTTGAGCTGCCAGTCTGATTCGCTGGGCCTCACCCCCTGATAACGTGGGTGCGGTGCGATCCAGTGTCAAATATTCCAGACCCACATTGACCAGAAAACCGAGTCGATTACGGATCTCTTTGAGTGGTTCTTCGGCAATCAATGCCGAATTGGAGTCGAATTGCATTTCAGAAAAGAAACTTACAGCATCTTTGACACTCAGCTTACAGACCGCAGGCAGGGATTGCTGAGGTTCTTCAGCAAACTGCTGATGGCTGGATTCTATAAGCATGTTCCGGGCCTGAGGCACCAATCGCTGGCCAAGGCATTCCGGACACAAAATCGTATTCATATACCGTTCCAAACGGCGCATTTGAATCCGACTCTTGCTGGATCCATATTTCGTTTTCAGCTCCGGTATGATCCCCTCAAATTGTCCTCCATATTTCATCGGTGAATGACCACCACGCCACGTATAGGTAATATGCATGGTTCCGGTGCCCCACAACAGGACATCGCGCGCCTGTTGCGTCAGGTCCTGCCACGGCGTTGATAGCAGATAATCCGGTTCCCAATCTCTTTCCCGACCAACGGTATCGGATACGCCCTTGTAGATATGGCGTTTCCAACGGCCCAGCTTTTTCCAGTTTCCCAGAATTTCAAAACAACCTTCCTGAAACGATTTGGCTGGATTAGGAACCATCAACTCCGGGTCAAACGAAAACATCTGACCCAATCCATCGCAACCCGTACACATTCCCTGAGGACTGTTAAAGCTAAATAACTGCGGAGTTGGCGCGGGAAAACTGAGATTACAGTGCGTACAGGCATAATCGCTAGAGTACACTTTGTCCGGATGGTCGGGCGATTTTCCTCCATCACCAACGGAAATGATTAAATCTCCCTCACCCAGCCGCAAGGCTAAATCAACCGCTTCCGACAGCCGCGGTCGAACCGCATCGGTCGCTTTTAGCCGATCGATTACCACCTCAATATGATGACGCAACCGGCGATTCAACGCCGGAGGTTTGGTCAGCTCATGAATCTGCCCATCGATGCGAACGCGAATGTACCCCTGTTTAACCAGATCATCAAACAAATCGCGGTACTCACCCTTCTGACCACGAATCACCGGAGCTAAAACCGAAAATGCCGTTCCCCTTTCAAGCTGCATAATATTCGATATGATCTGTTCACGTGTTTGAGCCGTAATGGGCTTGGAACATTCAGGACAATACCCCGT